>JAJYMS010000244.1 GCA_021786825.1 Bacillota bacterium
GGAAGAACTCGGAGACGTTGATGGTGATGAAGTTGACGAAATCCTTCAACGCGGTCGGATCGCGTTGCAGAAGCGCGGCGTAGGAGGTGTAACCTTCCACCCCCGACTTGCGCATGATGGTCTGCAGGCGGCGCTCCATCTGGGTGCTCTTGTAACCAGCCAGGTCAATGCCGGTCAGGCGCTTCACCTTCAGGCCGAAGGACTGGTACTCCAGGCTGCCGGTCGGCTCGCTCATGCTTTCAACATCTCCACCACCGCGGGGGCGATTTGGTCCACCGGGACAACGCGGTCGGCGTTGCCCATCTCCACGACCACCCGGGGCATTCCGTAGACCACGCAGGAAGACTCGTGTTCGGCGATCACCCGCCCGCCCCGGCGCTTGAGTTCCGTCACCCCCCGGGCCCCGTCGTAGCCCATCCCGGTCATGATCACAGCCACGCAGTTCCGCCCGAAAACCTCCGCGGCGGACACCAGGGTATGGTCGACGGCCGGGCGCACCCCGTGCAGGGGCGGGTCCTGATTCAGGCTGAGGCGGCCCTCCGGACCGACGAGCAAGTGCCAACCGCCCGGAGCGATGAGGGCGGTCCCCTGCTCGGTCGCGTCTCCCTCCGCCGCCTCCCGCACCCTCAACCGGGACAGGGCGTTCAGCCGCTCGGCCAGGGAACGGGTGAACCCTGCCGGCATGTGCTGGACCACCACCACCCCCGCGGGGAGGTCGCCGGGCAAAGCGGGGAGCACGTGGTGCAGCGCGTTGGGCCCTCCGGTGGAGCAACCGATCACCACCAGCTGGCGGGAGACTCCACCGGCCGGTTTCGGCCCACCGGGTCGCCGGAGGGGCTGGGCGGCCGGGTAGCAGGCGACCCGCGCCCGGGCGGCCGTCTTGACTTTGTGGCGGAGTTCCTCCTTGACCTTGGCCATGTCCAGGGAGAGGGAGCCCGAGGGCTTGGCCACGAAGTCCACCGCTCCCAGGGCAAGGGCCTCGATGGTCGTCCGCGCGCCGTCCTGGGTCAGGCTGGAGACCATCACCACCGCGACGCGGAAACGGCGAAGCAACTCCTTGAGCGCCGTCAAACCGTCCATCCGCGGCATCTCGACGTCCAGGGTCACCACCTGCGGTGCAAACTGGGCCGTCTTTGCGATCGCCTCCAGACCGTCGCGGGCGGTGCCCACCACCGTCAAGTCCGGATCCTCGCTCAGCAGGTCGGAGACGACCTTGCGCATGAAGGCCGAGTCGTCGACGACCAGCACGGTGACCTTGCCGCTCACGGCAGGTGCTTCTTTACCGTTTCGAGGATCCGGTCCGGCTGGAACGGTTTCACCACGAAATCCCTGGCACCTGCCTTGATTGCCTCAATGACCATGCTTTGCTGGCCCAGGGCGCTGACCATCACCACCCTCGCCTCGGGGAAACGGCTCCGGAGCGCCTTCACCGCGGTAATCCCATCCATGACCGGCATGGTGATGTCCATCAGGACGAGGTCAGGCTTGCAGATCTCGTACTTCTTAATCGCTTCCTGGCCGTTTTCCGCTTCCTCGACGTCGTGCCCGTTCTCCGCCAGCAACTTGGAGCACCGCATCCGCATAAAGGCCGCGTCGTCCACGATCATGATCCGCGCCACGCTGCCGACCCCCCGGCGTAAGCCGCCCTAGGCTACCCTAGAGTTCCTTTTCTCCCCGGCCGATGGTGGAGACCGTCACCCGTCCCCCGGGGAGGTGCAACTGCATCGTTCGCCCGTGGTTTCCCCCCAGGTCCTGTCCCGCCACCCGTAACCCCGCCGCCTCCACGGCGCGCAGGACCGCTTCGGCGTTGCGCTGCCCGATGTCCAGCCGATCGCCCCGGTCGCTTCGGAGGAGCATCCGCGCCCCGCCGCCCAACTTGATCAACAGGCGCGACTGGAGGGCGCCCGCCGCCAGCATCTCCCGCAGCAACCGGGGAACGGCCGTGTCAGCGAACTTCCCCGGCGGCTCGAGGTGGTGTCCCAGGGCGGAATCCGGCAGCACGACGTGGGCCATCCCTCCCACTCCGGCCACCGGGTCCCACGCCGCCACCCCCACGCACGAGCCCAACCCGTAGCAGACCAGCATTGCCGGGGAGTTGCGCGCCACCCTGAACTCCCCCAGGCCAACCGGGAGGACCTCGACTCTGTCCGAAGGTTCCGGATTGCTCATAGCCGCCTCCCCAGGGCTTCGACCAATACCTGCAGGGAGTGCAGTTCCGGAAGCAGGAAGAAAAGACCCTGAATCTCGTCGTCGGCTCCCCGGAAGGTGGTTTCGACCACCAGGGCTTGCTCCCCCGCCAGGCTCAGTTCGGCCAGGACCGTGTTCAGCACCGCCCCGGCCATATCGCAGACGAGGCTGGGCGAGGAGGGCAGGATCCTCAGGCCGCTGTCGTCCGCCAGGGAGTTGAGCACAAAGGAACCGGTCAGGTTGCCGACCTCGGAGAGCGCCGAAAGCTCCATTTCCCCTAATTCCGCCTCCGGCTCGGACTCGGTCTCCAGCAGCAAGCCGGCCAGGCGCTTGGCCGAGGGAATGGAGAAGAAGATGATGATGTGGCCCCGGACGTCCCCTTCCACGGCCAGGTAGATCGCGGCCACCGCCTCACCCTCACCCCCGACCCGGGTGGGCACCTCTTCGATCCGCAGGAGGTCCACCAGCGGCGACTCGATGCCCACGGTTCGTTGCACCATCTCCGAGAGGCCGCCGCTCGCCCTCGCCAGACCGCGGTCGATCGCCCCTCGCAGCTTCGCCATTTGCGTCGCGCTCAGCTTCAGCGCCACATGCCTTCCTCCCGTTTCCGGCCTGCCGGGGCGGCGGCCGTCAAGCCGTGCGGCTCTCCCAGGGGACCGAGGTTCCCAGCGAAGCCATGTCCAGGATCAGCGACACGCCGCCGTCACCCAGAATGGTGGCCCCGGACACACCGGGTACCTCCCCGATAAACTTGCCCAGGCTCTTGATCACGACCTCCTGCTCGCCCACCAGCCGGTCCACCGCCAACCCGAACTCCCTCGCTCTCAGGGAGATCAGCACCACCGCGTAGCCCTCCGGCGGGGTCTCCCGCTCCAGGCCCAGGAATACCCGTTCAAGGCGGACCAGCGGCAACACTCGTCCGCGGACGATGATGACCTCCCGGGTCTGAATCGTTTTGATGTCCGCCGGGGTAATGTGGATCGCCTCCAGCACGGAAACCAGCGGAATGGCGTAGATCTCGCCCAACATGTCCACGAGCAAGGCCCGGATGATGGCCAGGGTGAGCGGCAGCTTGATCCGGAACTCGGTCCCCTTGCCCGGCGCTGTCTTGATCTCGATGCTCCCGTTGAGCTTCTCCAGGTTCTTGTGGACCACGTCCATACCCACCCCGCGCCCGGACACCTCGGTGACCTGCTCAGCGGTCGAAAATCCCGGGGCAAAGATCAGGTCGAGAAGCTCGCGTTCATCCGCTCGCCGCGCCGCCTCCTCGCCCAGCAGGCCCTTCTCGACCGCTTTGCGCCGGATCCGCTCCGGGTCGATCCCCCGGCCGTCGTCACGGACGGTGATGACGATCGAGTTTTCCTCATGGCTGGCTTCCAGCGTGACGAGCCCTTTTTCGGGCTTACCCGCCGCCCGGCGCGCCGCCGCGTCCTCCACTCCGTGGTCCACGGAGTTACGCAGCAGGTGCATCACCGGGTCGCCGATCTCCTCGATCACCGAGCGGTCGAGTTCGGTCTCCTCGCCCCGGATCACGAACTCGATCTCCTTGTTCACCGCCTGGGCCAGGTCCCGGACCATTCGCGGGAACTTCTTGAAGAGGTTCTCGACCGGCAGCATGCGGGCCCGCATGATCTCTTCCTGGAGGTCCGTGCTGACGCGACCGATGTGGGAGGCGGTCCGGCCCAGCTCCTCGCCGGTGCCGCTGGCCCGGTGGTCCGTCGCGTCGATCTGGCCGACGAGTCGGGTCAGGCGGGTGCGGTCGATCACCAGCTCACCCACCAGGTTCATCAGGTTGTCCAATACCTCGACGTCGACCCGCACGCTCCGGCCGCTCCGGCGCAAGGCTTGGGAACCCCCCTCGCCCCCCGCCGCCCTGGCGGCGGGCCCCCCCTCCCCGCCGGGAACCCCCGGCCGCCCGGCCTCCCGGGACGCCGCTTGAGCCGCCGCCGCTTGCACCGGGGCCGGCGCCGCTCGCCCCGGGGCCGCCGCCTGCTCCGCCGGGGTCCCCGGGGAGGTCCCCCTCTCGTTTGAAAGGTCCGACGCCACGCGCAGTTCGACCTCCGGCACTTCACTCAGCGCCGCGGCCAGGCCCCCGGGGGTGACGTCGCCGATCACGACCGCCTCGAGGCGGTCGTGGACCTGCTCGTCCTCGATCTCCGCCTGGGTGGGGCGGGTCCAGACCACCTCGCCGACCTCGCCCAGCTTCAACAGCACCTGAAAGGCGCGCACCGACGGCATCGGCGCCTTGGGGTCGATGGCGATCAGGATCCGGACGGTCTTCTCCCCTTGTTCCCGCGCCTCCGCCAGGCGCTGCTTGGCCTGCCAGCCCAGGTCCTCCGGCTCAGCGGCTTCGCCTGTTGGGGGCGCCGGCGGCTCCGGGGCCTTTCCGGTCTCGGCCCCCATGGCCTGCAGTCCCATGATCAGCACGGCCAGGTCGACCTCGCGGGTCTTCCCGGTCGCGATCTCTTCCTTCAACTCGCCCAAACCGTCCACGCAGCGAATGAGGGCGTCGATCAGTTCGCTGGACACCTCCACCTGGTGTTTGCGGAGTTTGTCCAGGAGGTTCTCCATGGCATGGGTTAACTCGGCCATTCGCTGGTGCCCCAGCGTAGCCGAGGAACCCTTCAGGGTATGGGCCGCGCGGAAGATTTCCTGCAAGAGGGCGTCGTCCTCACCCCGCTGTTCGAGCTTGACGATGTCCTCCTCAAGCAATTGTAGTTGCTCCTCCGCCTCTTCCAAGAAAACCTTCAAATCATCGGCCGAGACATCAAAGCCCATCGAAACCCTCCTGGTCCCGACTCGCCAGAGCCCTGGGGAGGTCCAGCAGGATGATCATCCTCTCCTCGAGCTTGGCCACCCCCACGATGTGCCTGGCCTCGCCCCCGACGGCCATCGGTGGGACGGGTTCCACAACCCTGGAGTTCACCTGCAGGACCTCCGAGACTCCATCCACGATCATGCCCACCGTGATCCCATCGTTTTCGGCCACCGCAATCTTGTGGTCCGCTTTGGGAGGACCGGCGGGAAGGCCGAGGCGGAGCCGCAGGTCGATCACCGGGATGACCCGCCCGCGCAGGTTGGTGACCCCCACCACGTAGTCCGGGGTGTGCGGCACCCGGGTGATCGTCTGAAAGGGAATGATCTCACGGATCTGCTCGATTGAGACGCCGTACAACTCCCCTGACAGCCGGAAGACCACCAGTTCCGTAACCCCTGAGTGAACGCCGGCGCGTTCCAGGGTTGCAGCCGGCACCTGCGGCTCGACCGCGACAGGTTCCTGCCCCGTCGTCGGACCCAGCGACCCCAATGGGCACATCCCTCTCTTCAGTAATTGGTCGTGCCATTCCCCACAGTTTTCAACATAAATCGACACTCTCCTGCTAAAATCGACCTTCTCTAGCTAGATTTTCCTGACTCCGGCCCCAGCCCGTCCCAGCCCCCACCTCAACGATCAGCAGGTCGCGGCCGATCCGGCGGACCAAGGACCAGGGGATATGCCGGCGGCGTCCCCGAAACCAGCCGCGTGGCCTCGCCGCGAGGTGGAGACCCACCAGTCTCCCCGTGGCGGCGTCCAGGTCGGCGTCGACCTCCGCCACGAACCCCAGGCGTGAAGCGTCTTGCAGGTTGATAATCTCCAGTCCCTCGAATTCGCTGAGCCGCACGCCGCATCCCTCCTTTGCCCCATGCATAGGCTCCCCGGGGCGAAACTATGACCGGCGCGTTCAAACTCGCGCCGGTTTGGTCACGTCTTTTCATGGGCCCAGGATTTCCCACTCGAGGGCGTTGGTCCAGTCAGCGCTCAGGTCGATATTCAGGCGCAGTTGCAAGAAGGCCGCCGGACTGGGCAGAGCAGTCGAGATCCGGATGATCGGCGTGCCGGACCCGTCGGTCCCAACAATTTCGGCGGGACCCGGAAACAGAGTTCTTGTCCCGGTGACCGCCTCCCAGTTCGATCCATCCTTCGATCCCTCGACACTGAAGGTGACGCTTTGGGTGGCCCGGCCGGACACGAACAAGGTGAAGCCGGAAACCCTTACTGGTTGAAGCCAGGAGCGGGTCAATGTCCCCGGAGACCAGGTGCCGGCGTTCCACATCGTGTCCAGCCTTCCATCGAAGGCGTTGCTGGCTGGACAACCCCGGTACGACGACGTGGCGCTGGCGGTGCCGTTGGACTGCATCAATCCCAGGTTCGTGCCAGTCGGCGCTTCCATCGGGGGAGTATTGGGCCCGGTCGTAAGGACGATTGCCGCGGACTGTCGGAGGGTCCGATAGCTTGCGGTGAGCTGGGTCGTTCCGGCCACCGTCCCCGCGAGGTAGGTCGCGGTGAACCGACCGTCCCGATCGGTTGTCACCTGGGCGGCGGACACGGCCAGGGGAGTGGCGTAAGGACCAGGTTCCACCTTCACCCCGTCGACGTAGACCGTTCCGGCGCCGTGAATGTAGACGCGAAAGGAGACCCTGGCCGTTGACGGTTGCAGGGTCAGGGTCTGGTACAGACCCACCCAGTCCGTCGCCAGACCGTCATGGGTGCCGGTCGGAGCCGCGCCGTCGTCCCTGACCAACGTGCCGTCCGAAGTCCATTCGATGACGCGAATCCTCACGGTGGGGTCGGCGCCCGCCAACGGCGCCGGGATCTTGATGTGGGTGGAAAAAGTGTACGTACCCCCACCCGTGACCGGAATCCCGGAGGTGTTATCGGGGCCGCTGGCCTGTTGCCAGGTCGCGTTGCAATCGCCTTGCACCGACGCTACTGCCTTAAGCGAGTGTGAACCATCCTTGGCCGCCTCGCCGGTCCTGAACAGGGCGAGGGAGCGGGCATCGTTGCCGGTGGCAATGACCCCAGCCAGGTCGGCCTCGACCGACGGATTGGGGACCAGGTTCGGGCCGGTTTGGAAACCACCTGATCCAGTCAAGGTAAGATTCACCACGGCTCCGGGCACCGGTTGCAGGCCCGCCCGCAACCGCCCGGCAATCGCGGCGGTGGATGCGCCGTCCGCGGGCAGGCTCGCGGGATCAACCGCGACTTCCACGGTCGTTACGGCGCCGCTGTGACCGCCCACACAGATGACGGAGTCGACGTTCCCCACCTGACGCGTGTCACCCGGGCCGAGGTAGAGCCTGCCCCCGGCTCCCGCTACAAACGCCAGGTTGGCACCCACCCGAAAACCGTTACCCGACCCGATCCGCCCCAGCAGCCGGTCAGCCCACGACCCGCGGGCGGAGATGGTCACTGCCTGGCCAGCCTCGACGTCAATGCCCGTATCGGTGAAGGGCTGGTTGCCGTCGATCAGCGGCTCGATTCCCAGCGCGCCCAAGGTCGTCCCATAGGCCCCCACCATGATGGTGGCATTGCCCTTGTCCGCCGGGGGTTGATATTGAAAGACGAACTGCCCGTTGGCGTCGGTGGTCGCAACCACCGCCGACGCGGCCCCGGAGCTGACGTCAAGTCGCAGGGGCACCCCCGCCAGGGGTTCGCCGGCCGCGTCCAGCAGTTTGCCGGTGAGGGTGTAGCTGCCATCCGGATCAAGTTTGGGCACCAGGTCCAGGGTAGCACCCGCGGGGATGGGGTTCCGGAGCGTGACCCGGGTCGCGGCCACGACCTGGCCTGTCGTCGCCGTAACCACAACATCTCCGGGAGTAACGCCGGCGGTGTACGAGGCGGCGAAGCGGCCGCTCGCGGTTTGGACGAGGGACGGAGCGACGCTGCCCTCATCGTCAGCCAGCAGGGTCACCTCCGTCCCGTCAACTACGGCGTTGCCAAACGCATCGGTGGCGTCACCGGAGACGGTCGCCTGGCTGGTGCCATCCGCAGCCAGGGTGGTCGGGGAGAGGTCGAGGAGCAACGAATGGGGAGCACCCGGTCTTACCAACACCTGCGCCGCCGCCCGGGCGGTGCCGTTGTGGCTGGAGAGTCCAACCGTCACCTGGTCACCCTTGCCTGGCGCCCCCACAAGTTTGGTGGGTGCGGCGTAGGTCGCGGCGTAGTGGCCCGCTGTGGTGGTCACGGAACTTTCGATGTCACCCTCCGAGGTCGAAAGTGCCAGAGCTTCCCCGTCCAGGACCGCGTTGCCGTAGACGTCGGTCACCTCGCCGGAAACACGTTGGTTGTGGCCAACAATCGCCTCCGCCGCAAGGGTCAGGGTCGCGCTGGCCGGCGGCCCCGGCTGCCAGGCTACGCCGACTGTCTCAAGGTGGCTGTCGCCAGGCCAGGGCCCGGTGATCCCCGCGGTCAGGTACAGCGTTTCCACCTCATGGTCGGTTAAGCCGACGTTTACCTTTCCGCGCTGGCTCTCCGAGAAGGCCAGTTCGACGGGAGATGCCCCGAAGCTGCTGGAGGGAGCCGAGCCGTCTGCCCGCCGGGCCGAGACCGCCATCCTCCCCAAAGTCGCCAGACCCCCATAGTCGTCGGTGGCGACGACAGTGACCAGTCCGCCGTCGGTGACCCGGGGCGACCCGTTCGGAACCTGGACCTGCAGGTGCGTGGGCTCCCCAATGGCGGATCCCGTGGTGAACTGGAAGGCCACGAGGTCAGCCCGCTCCTTCAGACCCTGGTCGTGGATCGCCCGCTCGTAGTTATCCTTGAGCGCCAGGGTGACAGTGTACCGGGTGTACCGCTCCAGCGTTCCAGGTACGACCGAGACCGTCCCCGAGCCCAGGTCGTAAGCAGCCACCCCGGCACGCGGAACCCTTAACCCATCGTCGACGTTCTCCCTCCCGGGAGCGCCCTCTTCCACTCTCTTTCCCGAACCGACGTAGCCGGCTTTGCGGCCGTCGCCCTCCACGATGACCACAAAGCGGCCCCTTTCCAGTTCTTCGCGGTACTCGCGGAACGCCTTGCTGCGAGTGTCCAGGGTGATAGAAATCCCCGTGTCAGGGCGCACCGCCGTGGAGTCACCACCAGGGTCGGTCCGCAACACCGGAATCCGGTGACCGCCGTCTTCAGGGTCCTCGCCCACGGCCAGGGCAGGTGCGGCGCTAAAGACCAGCAGGGCCAGGACCACCACGGCCAGACGTAGGAACCACTTTTTCATTCGAGTAAACCCCCAAGATTTCCCAGGATTCTCTGGAGTTAGCGTACGACTCCTGGGATATTTTGTCAAGCCGATCCAAGTTGCGTCGCAAATGGTCCCCCCGGCAAAAGACAAAACCGCCCAAAATGGGCGGCGGTTCTCCATCGTTTTGCGGTTACGGTGGGAATCCGATCAGGACTCTTTGAGCAAGTAGAGGAGCCGGTCTTCTACCTGGTAAAGCATAGGCGCTACGATAACCTTGGGATACCTGAGGCGTAGCCGCTTGGCCTCGCTCAGCGCGAAGTCGATTTCGTTGCCGATCTCGAACAGCGGGGCTAAGTGCATGAAGTGCTCCTCCGCCCAGTGCCTCTCCCAGCCGGCGTTTTTGACCAGCCCGTCGACGAAACTTTCCTTTTTCGACATCAGGTTGACCATCCCGCAGTTCGTATGAGCTAGCAGGGCGATCGCGACAACGCCCCCTACCGCTACGGCGTAGGACACCTTGAACTCGTTGTGGCGCAGGTTGCCGCCGCCGGTGCGGATGATGTAGGCAAAGTTGTCCGGGAGCCGGAGCTGTTTCCGGTGGTCCATGCACATCCCGATGAGTAACTGGGCGTGCGCATAGGTGTCAAAGGGGGCCTTCAGGTTGTGGTACTCAAGCAGGCGCCCAATCGGAGTGTCGCGGTACTCGGGGAAGATGTCCTCCACAGAAGCCACCGGCGCAAGGCGATCCATCCCGGCCTCTCACCCCCCTTTACCCTCTTAACCAACCGCTCACCAGCCGTTTATGTTCTATTATACGATTTTCCCTTATTCCCTCTTTCGCCAGTTTGGCCGACAACTTCCGGACGGATCGCCCACCGGTCAGAACCGCCCGCAAAGGCGGAGGGCGCGCGTGGCCTCAAGGGTGGAATGAACATCGTAATCTGGGCCGTCTTCGCTAGGCCAACTGCCGTCTGCACGCTGGTGCCGCTCGAGCAACGAGGCTGCAGCTTCGATCAGCGGATGAGAGCTTGGAACTCCTACGGCATGCAGCGCATTGACAAGCCATCCTAGGTTGCTGGCCGCAACGTCCGCGGTCAGCCGCTTCCTCAGGTAGCGGAAGACGCCCTCCGCACGCTCATACTGCCCCAGACGCCACCAGAGTCCGCCAGCGAGCCAATGCGTGTGCAAGAATGAGGGGAGATGACCGTCGCTGCTTAAACAGGCCGCCAGGTAGCCGGCGGCCAGCAGGGCCCCAGCGCTGGGCCGGGCAAGAACCGCCAGCCAAAAACCACTGTTGGCAGTAAGGTACAGGGTGGCTGCCTGGTCGCCGGGTTTAACCCAGAACGGAGCCACGGCGCGTTGCACCTCCTCCTCCCAACTCCCGTCAGAACGCTGACGCTGGGCGAGAAAGGTGAGCGCCCGGGCGATAGCGGGCTCTTCAGCGGTAATACCGATCTGCACCGCCTGTGCCAGCCTGAAGCAAGTGGCATCCAACGAGCTGGCGCCGTGGGCCCAAGACGCGGGCCAACCTCCGTCCGACCGTTGGTCAGCCACCAGCACAGCCACCGCCTCTGCGGAGGGGGGCTCCTGCGTCAGCAGGTATCCGAGCCGGGCTTTTTCCACCACCCCGCCCCGCGCCGTCGCAAAGGACACCGCACGTCCAAGATCGGCCAACGACGTCGGGGAACTCCTCCCCGCCCCACCTGGGGCGCGGTCCGCCCTGGAGGACGTGCTCAACCGCCCGCCACGCCGGTGTGCCCGAAGCCTCCCGCGCCGCGCTCGGTCGGTTCGAGGTGGCCCGCTTCCTCCAGGTGCGCCCGTTCGTAGCGGGCCAGGACCAACTGCGCCACCCGGTCCCCGGGCCGGATAACGAAGGGCTCCTGCCCCAGGTTGATCAGAATTACCTTGATCTCCCCGCGGTAGTCGGAGTCGACGGTGCCCGGAGAGTTGAGGAGGGTCACGCCGTGGCGCAGGGCCAAACCACTCCGCGGCCGCACCTGCGCCTCGTAGCCGGGCGGCAGGGCCAGGGCTACCCCGGTGCCCACCAGGGCGCGCTCCCCCGGGTGCAGGGTCAGTTCCATTTCCAGCGCCGCCGCCAGGTCCAGGCCCGCCGAACCGCGGGTCATGTAGCGCGGCAGCGGCAGGGTGGGGCCGGCGCCGACCCGCATCACGCGCACAACTACCTCGCCCACGTGCTCGCCCCCCGTCGACTGCTCAAGCGATCGCTTCCCCCCGGGGCCGGGCCCCCGTCACAGTTTCAGTTCCACCTCGGCCAGCCCGGTATCCTTCTGGGGCGGCCCCACCGCCGCCAGCGTCAGGGTGCCGTCCAGTAGCCGCTCGGCCAGGCTGACGGTGTCCTCCATCGTGACCGCCTCCACCTTCTCGATCACCTCGTCCGGGCTGTACACCTTGCCCAGGGTCAGCTCCGAGCGCCCGAGCCGGGTCATCCGGTTGGAGGTGCTCTCCAACGACAGCATCAATTGCCCCTTCATCTGCTCCTTGGCCCGGTGCAGTTCCTCCCGGGTCAGGCCCTCCCGCTTGAGGCGCCGGATCTCGTTCAGGGTCAGCTCCACCACCTGGGCGCTGTTGTCCGGGCTCGTCCCGGCGTAGATGGCGAAAAGGCCGGCGTCCCGGTAGGAGGAAAGGTAGGAATAGACGCTGTAGGCCAGGCCGCGGCTCTCGCGGATCTCCTGGAACAGGCGGGAACTCGGGCCGCCGCCCAGGCAGTTGTTCAGCACGTACAGGGGATACATGTCGTCGTGGTCCTGGGGCACGCCCATGGTCCCCAGGCAAAGGTGAACCTGCTCGATGTCCTTGTCGCGGATGTTCAACCCCGACCGGGCCTGGGGCGGCACTCCCCACTCGGCCGGCCGCTGGTCCGCCACCGCCCGCATCTCCCCGAGGTAGCGCGACACCAGGTCCACCGCCGTCCCCTCGCGAACGTTGCCGGCGATGGACACCACAACGTTGGCCGGAACGTAGTGCTGGCGGAAGTACTCGAGAATGTCCCGCCGCTCCAGGGAAGAGACGATCGGGGCGGTCCCGACGATGTTGCGGCCCAGGGGGTGGTTGGTCCAGATGGCGCCGGCGAAGAGGTCGTGCACCAGTTCGTCGGGCGCGTCTTCGTACATCTTGATCTCCTCGAGCACGACGCCCTTCTCCCGGTTGAGGTCCTCGGCGTCGAAACGGGAGTTCAGGAGCATATCCGACAGGAGGTCCAGGGCCTCCTGCAGGTGCTGGTCGAGGACCCGGGCGTAGTAGCAGGTGTGCTCCTTGGAGGTGAAGGCGTTCAGTTGCCCGCCGATGGCGTCCATGCTCTCGGCGATTTCCCGGGCGGTGCGCCGTTCAGTCCCCTTGAAGAGAAGGTGTTCGATCAGGTGCGTGATGCCCACCTGCCGGGCCTCCTCGAAACGGGATCCGGCGGCCACCCAGATGCCCACGGTGACCGACCGCACGTAGGAGATGTCCTCCACGAGGACCCGGATCCCGTTAGGAAGCGTCTCGTGGTGGTAGAAACCCCGATTCACTCGCATCACCCCTGGCCGGCTACGGCGATCAGCCGGCGGATGTTATCCATCTCGATCCCCAGTTCGGTCGCCTGGCGGGCCGGAGTTTCGACGACCAGCGGCAAACCGTCCAACAGGCGGCCGCGAAAGATATCCAAAAAACCGGTCAAGGCGATATCGCCCATCCCGAACCGGACGTGTGACCCGGGTCCGCCGCCCGCCGGGCAGACGATGTCGTTGAGGTGGCAAAGCCTGACCCGCTCTAGCCCGATCGCCCGCTCCAGTTTGTCCCGCAGCCGCCCCGAGCGCTCGGGCAACAGCAGGCCAGCGGCGTAGAGGTGCCCCGTGTCAATGCAGACCCCTAGGCGAGGGTCGTCCTCCGCCGCCCGGATGATGGCCGCCAATTCCTCCGGCGAGGTGCCGAGTTCCCCCGGGGCGCTGCGGCTCTCCAGTAGGATGCCCACCTCCCCCGAAACCATTTGCAGGGCCTGCGCCAGGGCCCGCCCCGCGCGGTGAACGGCCTCCTGCCGCGCCCCTCCGGCCACCCCGGGGTGCACCACCAGGGCGGCGCAACCGCAGTCGCGGGCGCACCCGAGGTCCTCCACCAGTCTCCGTGCCTGGCCCTCCCACAACGGCCCCTCCGCGGCCAGGTTCAGGTCCCGCAGGGAATGGGCAAAAGGAGGAGCGATCCCCCGTTGCTCCCGCAGGCGGGCGGCCCGCTGAACATCGTCGCCGTCGGAGCGGAACAGCTTGCCGCTAAAGGGCGAGCGGATGTAGAACTGATAGGTGTTGCCCCCCAGGTGGGCAGTGACCTCAACCGTCTCGGCGTGGCCACGAATGCCTGTATAGTGGGGGCCCAGCAGCAGGCCCTCCGGTCGTACCGGCATCTCTACCCCCCTATGAAAAAGAGGCTCCCGGGGGCCTCTTTTCCAACTCCGTTTCCCTTAGCGGCCGCGACCGGCAGTGGGCGTCCGCGACGGAAGATCCAGCTTCCGTGGCGGGTTCTCGCCCTCCTGGTGGCGCTTCTCCCCGCGCAGGATCTCCTTGCGGGAGAGGTTGATGCGGCCGCGGTCGTCGATCTCCACCACCTTGACCGTCACCGTGTCGCCGACGTTCACCACGTCCTCGACCTTGGCCACCCGCTCTTCGGCGAGCTGGGAGATGTGAATCAGCCCCTCCTTGCCGGGCAGGATCTCCACGAAGGCGCCGAAGTTCATCAGGCGCGTCACCTTGCCGGTGTACACCTCGCCCACGGTGGGGTCCTTCACCAGGCTTTCGATCATCCGGACCGCCTTCTGCCCGGCTTCCTGATCAACGGAGGCGATGAAAATGGTTCCGTCGTCCTCGATGTCGATGTCGACCTTCTTGTTTCCCACCTTGGTCTCTTCGATGATCTTGTTGATCATCTTCCCGCCGGGGCCGATGACCTCCCGGATCTTGTCCGGGTCGATGGTCATGACGATGATCCGCGGGGCGTGCGGGGAGAGTTCCGGGCGTGGCCGCGGCAGGGTCTCCAGCATCTTCCCCAGGATGAACATCCGCCCGTCGTGGGCCTGTCGGAGCGCCCGTTCGAGCACCGCCCGTTCCACGCCGGCGATCTTCATGTCCATCTGCAGGGCCGTGATCCCCTTGGCGGTGCCGGCCACCTTGAAGTCCATGTCGCCCAGGAAGTCCTCCATCCCCTGGATATCGGTAAGGACCTGGACCCGGTCGCCCTCCTTGACCAGGCCCATGGCCACGCCGGCCACTGGGTCCTTGATGGGCACTCCCGCGTCCATCAAGGCCAGGGTGCTGCCGCAAACCGAAGCCATTGAGGTGGACCCGTTGGACTCCAGGACCTCCGACACCAGCCGGAGGGTATACGGGAACTCGGTCTGGGACGGGATCATCGGCTCCAGGGCTCGCTCGGCCAGGGCCCCGTGCCCCACCTCACGCCGGCCGGGGCCGCGCATCGGCCGCGTCTCCCCCACCGAAAAGGGCGGGAAGTTATAGTGGTGGAGGTAGCGCTTCTCCTCCTCGTTGGAGAGGTCGTCGAGTTCCTGCACGTCCGAGACGGTCCCCAGGGTGCAGACCGTCATCACCTGGGTCTGGCCCCGGGTGAACAGCCCGCTGCCGTGGGTGCGCGGGAGCACTCCCACCTCGCAAGTGATCGGCCTGATCTCCTCCGGCCGCCGCCCGTCGGGCCGCACTCCCTCGTCGAGGATCTTGGACCGCACGATCTCCTTGAGGATCTTCTTCAGCACCGAGGAGATTTCCCGCCCCTGCTCGGGGAAGGACTCCAGCAGTTCGGCCTTGACCTCCTCGTTGATTTTGTCGATGGCGTTCTCCCTGGAAAGCTTGTCCGGATTGTTCACCGCCGCCCGCAGGCGCTCGGTGGCCCGCTCCCGGATGGAATGCTCCAGCTCGGCGGGGACGGCGAAGAAGGACATCTCCCGCTTGGGCTTGCCCACCTCGCGGGCCAGGTCATCGATAAAGGCCACAATTCGCTTCACCTGGTCGTGGCCAAAGGCGATGGCATCCAGCATCTGGGGCTCGGGAACCTCGTCAGCCCCCGCCTCGACCATCATGACCGCCTCGCGGGTGCCCGCGACCACCAGGTGCAGCGCGGAGCGTTCGGCCTCGGCCGCGGTCGGGTTGACCACCAGCTGGTCGTCCACCAGCCCGACGATGACCCCGCCGATGGGGCCGTTGAAGGGGACGTCGGAAATCGCCAGGGCCGCTGACGCACCGATCATGCCGCAGATTTCCGGCGAGTTGTCCCCGTCCACCGACATCACGGTGGCGATTACCTGCACGTCGTTGCGGAAGCCCTCGGGGAACAGCGGCCGGAGCGGCCGGTCGGTCAACCGGGCGGAAAGGATCGCCTTGGAGGTCGGCCGGCCTTCCCGGCGGAACCAGTTGCCGGGAATCTTGCCGGCCGCGTACTGGCGTTCCTCGTAGTCGACCGTCAGGGGAAAGAAATCGATTCCCTCGCGCGGCTTGGCCGAAGCCGTGGCCGTGACCAGCACGACCGTCTCGCCGTAACTGACCAGCGCGGCTCCCCCCGCTTGTTTGGCCAGGCGGCCGGTTTCTATCGTCAGGGGACGCCCCCCCAGTTCCATGGAAAACCGTTGCACCCAATCTCCTCCTTCGTGACTTTGCGAGTCTTTTCAGCGTCGAATAAGGAAAAGGGGAGGGAAGCTCCCCCCCTGGGCTTTCACTTGCGCAGGCCCAGCCTCTCGATGACGGCACGGTAACGGTCAATGTCGGACTTCCGCAGGTAGTTGAGCAGGGCGCGGCGCTGGCCGACCATCTTCAAAAGTCCACGACGTGAATGGTGGTCGCGCTTGTGCTCCTTGAGGTGCTCGGTCAGGTAGTTGATCCGCTGGGTCAGGATCGCGATCTGGACCTCGGGGGAGCCGGTGTCCCCCTCATGCCGTTCAAAAGCCTTGATGATCTCCTTCTTCCGCTCCACGTCCAGAGCCACCAAACACACCTCCTGCATTGTAGACCGGCGCGGTTCCCCACCCCGCCGGACGTGACGCACCGCCAGGAGCCAAGCGCGCCGCCGGAGTTACGGTCGGCCTAGCCCGTGGCTTTTCGCGCCTAGACGCTTTCCATTGTAGCATAGCTGGATTTGGGTGTAAACTTACGCGCCAGGATCTCGCGGGCCGACTCGCTGTCACGCCGGAGCTGGGCGGCCAGTTCCGCGGGCCCCGAGAGACGCCGCTCGTTCCGCAGGCGTTGGACGAACGACACGACGATCTCCCGGCCGTAAAGGTCGCCCGCGTAGTCGAAAAGGTGGACCTCCAGGCTTTCCCGCTCCCCCGCGAAGGTGGGGCGCCGGCCAAGGTTGGCCATTCCCCCGTAAGACCGGTCGTCCACCGCCACCCTGACGGCATAGACCCCGGCCCCTGGAACCGCCCTTTCGGCGGCCACCTCCAGGTTGGCCGTGGGGAACCCCAGGGTGCGGCCCCGGTGATCTCCCGGAACGACCAGGCCCGGAAGGGCGTAAGGGCGGTCCAGGTAGCGCGCCGCCAGGTCCACCCTGCCCTCGGCCAGACAGCGCCGGATGAGGGAACTGGAGACGATCTCGCCCCCCGCCCGGACGGGCGGCAGGACCTCGCAGTAAAAGCCGAGTTTCCGCCCCAGCCGGCGCAGCAGGCGGCAACTTCCGGTCGCCCCTCGCCCGAAGCTGAAGTTGGAGCCCTCCAGGACCGCCCTTGCTCCCAGCGCCTCCACCAGCACGCGACGCGTAAACTCTTCCGCCGTAAGGCCGGCCAGCTCCCGGTCAAAGGGCAGCACCACCAGGCGTTCCACTCCCAGTTCCCCGAGCAGCCGCGCCCGCTCCTCCAGCGTGCTCAGTAACGGTGGTACCCGGTCGGGTGCCACGATGGCCAGGGGATGAAGATCAAAGCTCACCCCGACCGGCTCCATCCCCCGCTGCCTGGCAACCTCCACCAACCGGGCGAAGATCCTCCGGTGGCCCAGGTGAACCCCGTCGAAAACGCCCACGCTTATCGCCCGTCCGATACCCGGCTCAAGGCTCCGGTAGTCGCGCTCGATCTGCAAGGCTTACCCCCTTGACTATCACCGCCGGCCTCCGTCGGCCAGGACCTTTTCCAGCCGCTGCTTCCCCCGGCCGAGGCGGCGGCCGACCGCCACCAGTTGGCCGCCCGGGAGTTCCAGCCGCCAGCGCCCCTCCTCGGGACCCAGTTCAACCCCGGCCTGCTCCAGGTTCCGCCCGGCCCGCAGTGCCTCGGCCTGCCGGTCGTCGACGACCGCCACCGGAGCCCCGGGAAGGGCATCCCCGGCGGGGCGGAGCAGGTCGGCCAGGGAACCCCGCCCGGCCGCCCGGCCGATTTCTTCCAAGGTGAACGCCTCGTCGATCCGAAAGGGCCCGGCCGCCAGGCGCAGGAGAAACGAGAGGTGTCCCACCGTCCCGAGGTTCCCGGCCAGGTCCTCGGCCAGGGATCGCACGTACGTGCCGCGGGAACAGTCGACCTCCAGCATCGCGGCGGGCCGCGAGCCGGGCCGGAAGGCGAGCAACTCCAGGCGGTAGACCCGCACCCGCCGGATGGGCCGCGTGACTTCCTCACCCCGGCGCGCCCGCCGGTAAAGCGGCTGCCCGCCCACCTTGACGGCCGAGTAGGCCGGCGCGCGCTGCTCGATTTCGCCGACGAAGCGTTCCAGGCTCAGACGGACCGCGGCCTCGTCCAGGTACTCGGCCGGGGCCGTGGCCACCGGTTCGCCCTCCGCGTCCGCGGTGGCGGTGGCCTCCCCGAAGCGCACCTCGAACCGGTAGGACTTGGCCTCATCCAACAGGTATTCGCTGACCCGGGTGGCATTGCCCAGACACAGCGGCAACACCCCGGCCGCACCGGGATCCAGCGTGCCGGTGTGCCCGATCCGCCGCTCGCCCGAGACCCGCCGCAGAAACCCCACCACGTCGTGGGAGGTCATCCCGGGGGGCTTACAGACGACCAGGATCCCGTTCACCGCACCGGAGCCAGGGCCTGCGCCTCGCGGGCCGCCCGCAGCGACTCTTCGGTGACCTGCTTCCTCGCCTCGGCGAGGCCGCCCGGAAAGTGACATCCCGCGGCACGCGGGTGACCGCCGCCTGCCCAGCGCTGGGCAACCCGGCTGACGTCCACCTGGCCCCGCGATCGCAGGGCGACGCGGACCTGTCCGTTCTCCAGTTCCCGGAACATCAGGCCGACCTCCACCCCCTTGAGCCCCCGGGGAAAGCCGACGAAGCCCTCCGTGTCCTGGGGGGTGGACCCGGTGTCCCGGTACATGTCCTGGGATACCAGGACCGAAGCCACCAGGCCGTCGGCCGAAACCTCCAGGGTCTCCAGGGCTTTGGCCAGCAGCAGGGTGCCGGCCACCGACTTGTTGTCGTAAATGGCCTGGGAGACGAGATTGGGCTCGACCCCGAAGGTCATCAGGTGGGCGGTAATCAGGTGGCTGTCCACGGTGGTGTTTTCGTACCGAAAGTTGCCGGTGTCGGTGGCGATAGACGTGTACAAGGCCACCGCCGATTCCTCGTCCAGCGGGTATTCCGCGGCGTGCAGCAACTGGTACACCTGCTCGCCTACCGCTGAACAACGGGGGTCGACGTAGTTCAGGTCCCCGAACATGGCGTTGGTCACGTGATGGTCCACATTGATCTTAACCTTGGCCCGCTCCGCCAGGACCGCCGCCTCCCCGGTCCGGTCCAGAGCGCCGCAGTCGAGGAAAATCACGGCGTCGAACTCCCCCTTGACCTCCTGCCAGGAAACGAAGCGGTCCAGGCCGGGCAAGAAGCTATACAATTCGGGCAGGTCGTCGACCTTGACCATCGTGACCTTCTTACCCCACTTCGCCAGGGCTAGACCCAGGGCCAGGGTCGACCCGATGCTGTCTCCGTCCGGCTGAACGTGGAGCAGAAAGAGGAAGTCCCGCTTCTCCTTCAGAACGTCAACGATGGCCGCGAAATCGCCGGTGCCGATGGGATAAGACATGTCGTCGGTCACTTCCTTTGTTGGTCGGATCCCAACTGGCCCAGAATCTGCGCGATTTTGACTCCCCGCTCGATGGAATCGTCCAGCCGGAAGTCAAGCTCCGGGGCGTGACGCAGTTGCAACCGCCCGGCCAGTTGCGAACGGAGGTAGCCCGTCGCCCGGGCAAGACCGGCGGCGGTCTCCCGCTTCCCGGTCTCGTCCCCGAGCACGCTGTAGTAAACCCGGGCGTGGCGGAGATCCCCGGAGACTTCCACCCGCACGACGCTGACAAAACCCACGCGCGGATCCTTGACTTCGTTTTTCAGGAGGTCCATCAGGTCCGCCTTGATCGCCTCACCTACGCGTTGTGGCCGTTCCTTCATCCAGTACCACCTCGCCGCGACTTAAGGTCCGCCTAGGCGGGTTTGACCTCCTCGATGCTGAAGACCTCGATCTGGTCCCCTTCCTTCAGGTCGTTGAAGTTCTCGATACCGATGCCGCACTCAAAACCCGCCGCCACTTCCCGGGTGTCCTCCTTGAAGCGCCGCAGGGAAGCGATCTTGCCTTCAAAGGCCACCACGTTGTCGCGCAGGATTCGGGCGGACGCACTCTTGTTAATCTTCCCCTCGGTGACGTAACAGCCTGCCACGGTGCCCACTTTGGGCACCTTGAACAGCGCCCTGACCTCGGCTCGCCCGAGGACGACCTCGTGCAGCTTGGGTTTAAGCATGCCCTCGATGGCCGCTTTTACGTCATCGATGGCGTCGTAGATGACCCGGTATAGCCGAATATCCACTTTCTCCCGTTCGCCCACCAGGCGCGCGTTGGGGTCCGGCCGGACGTTGAAGCCGATGATGATGGCGCCGGACGCGGTGGCCAGCATGATGTCCGACTCGGTAATCGCACCCACGCCGCCGTGGATCACGCTCACCCTGACTTCCTCGTTGCGCAGCTTCTCCAGCGACGTCTTCAAGGCCTCGACGGAACCCTGCACGTCCGCTTTGAGGACGATGTTGAGGTCCCGCAGTTCGCCCTCCTGGATCTTCCTCTGGAGGTCTTCCAGGCTCATCCGGCTGGTGGCCGTCAGCTCCGTCTGGCGGCGGAGGTTGGCCCGCTTGTGCGCGGCCTCGCGGGCGGCCCGCTCGTCGTCCGCCACCCGGAAGATGTCCCCCGCCTGGGGCACCTCGGCGAAGCCGAGTACCTCAACCGGCGTTGAGGGGCCGGCCTTCTTGACCCTTTTCCCCTTGTCGTCGATCATCGCCCGGACCTTGCCGTAGGCCCCGCCGGCCACGACCGCGTCCCCCAGCTTGAGGGTACCGGACTGCACGAGCACCGTCGCCACCGGGCCCCGCCCCTTGTCGAGCTGAGCCTCGATCACCGTGCCCCGAGCCGGGCGGTTGGGATTGGCCTTCAGTTCGCGGACATCCGCCACCAGCAGCAGCATCTCCAGCAGGTGGTCCAGCCCGAACTTCTCCTTGGCCGACACCGGGGCCATAATCGCGTCGCCGCCCCATTCCTCGGCGACCAGACCGTGTTCGGTCAGTTCCTGCTTGACGCGGTCGGGGTTGGCGTCCTTCTTATCGATCTTATTGATGGCCACGACGATGGGTACCTTGGCGGCCTTGACGTGGTTGATGGCCTCAATCGTCTGGGGCATCACCCCGTCGTCGGCCGCGACCACCAGCACCGCCACGTCGGTGACCTGAGCACCGCGGGCACGCATGGCGGTGAAGGCCTCATGGCCCGGCGTATCGAGGAAGGTAATCTTGCGGCCCTTCAACTCGATGGTGTAGGCACCGATGTGCTGGGTGATCCCGCCCGCTTCCCCGGCGGCCACCCGGGTCTCCCGGATGGCGTCCAGCAACGTCGTCTTCCCGTGGTCTACGTGGCCCATAATGGTGACGACCGGGGCACGGGGCGCCAGCTCCGCCAAGTCATCCTGTGCTTCGGCGGCCTCCAGCTCCTCCTCCGTCGGCTCCACCCGGACCTCGACGGGGATGCCCATCTCCTGCAGCACGATCTGTCCGGTCTCGACGTCGATTTCCTGGTTGATGGTCGCTCTTACGCCCAGCCCGAGCAGGGTCTTGATGATCTCGGGCGCGCTGACGGCGATCTTGATGCCCAGTTCTCTGACGGTCAGCGGCCCTTCCAGGACCACCGGCTTGACGTTCTTGGGCGGAGCGCTGGCTGACTTTCGCTGCATCGCGCCGGGCCGGGACACACGCTGTTCCTGGGCCCGTCTTTCCAGTGAGGACCAGCGGTCGCGCTGACGGCGCTGCTGTTTTCCGGTCACCGGCTTGCCACCCGCGGGCTGCGCGGTGGTCGCCGGCGGGGCTGGGACCCTGAGCCCCCCTCCCGGACGAGGGCCCCCACCAGGGCGCGCGCCCCGGTCCACCCGGGGCATGCCCGGTCTGGGCATTCCCCCCGGCCTCGGCCCATCGGGCCGCCCCGCCATACCGGGCCTGGCCGGGGGTCCGAAGGAGCGTCCCTCGCCCGTGCGGGCCGGCGGCCGTCCGTCGGAGCGGCGCGGCATGGGCATGCCCAGGCGTCCCGCTTCCCGAGGTCCGAGCGGCGGCTTGGGCGACCTCACGGGAGGCGCCGTGGCCGCCGCTCTGCCCACCGGAGCAGGGTCCTCCGCGGCAGACTGGGGCTCGGTCGCGGAATCCGGAGCGGTTTCGCTCACCGGCGGCGTCACCGCGGGAGCAGCCGGCGCCGAGGCCGTTTCAGGCGCGGGGGCGGGAGCCGCCGCGGCAGGCGCCTCGGAGGCCGACTCGATCACCACCTGGCCTTCCTCCCGCAGGGCCGCCCCGGTGGCTGCGGGTGCTTCCTGCTCGGCGGGCTCAACCGGCGGGGCGGATGGCTTGGCCTCCACGTCTCCGGCGGTCTCCGCCCGCGTGGCCGGATGCCTCTCCCGCCGCCGTTCTGACGCCTCGCTTCTCGGCCGCCTGGCCTCCGCCGGTTTCGCCCGGCGCACGCCCCGGTCCCCAGGCCGCCCCATCCCGCCAATGACCACGGCGGGGGCATCCGGCGCCTCCTCCTCCCGGGGCGGCCGTTCCGCCACCAGGCGTTGGATCCGTTCCTGCCGCCGCAGGTCCTCCTTGTTAAAGAGGCGGCTGGCCGGCGGGGCTGCCGGGCGGGTCGCGGGTTTCAACTCCGCGCTGGGGCGGACCGCCGGCCGGGTCGCCGCCCCCAGGCTGGGGGGCGGGGGAGCGCCTTTCCCCGGGGCCGGGGGGGACGCCTCCTTCTCCGCGGCCCTCAGTCTGGCGACCGCCTCGTCCGCCTCCTCCACCACACTCATGTGGTTTTTGACGCCCACCCCGATGCGGTGGAGCGCTTCAATAACTTTCTTATTATCCCAATCCAGGTCCTTGGCAATCTCGTATACTCTTTTCTTAGTCATCAATCCACCCCCATACTATGGCTGCCCCCGGAACCGCCCGGCCGGCCGGAGGCCGCCCGGGAGACAGCGCCCGCCAACCCCTCGTCCAGGACCCCCAGCACCGCCTTTGGGCCCGACCCGACAGCCTGGCCCAACTCTTCCCGGCTGCCGAATACGATGCACGGCACTCCCGCGTTTTCACTCAACCTGTCAAAACTCCGTTTCGTACTGCTTCCCGCGTCGGAGGCCACCACGACCAGGCGGGCGGCGCCGCGGGCGATCGCCTGCCGTGTGGCCGTGTCGCCAGAGGCTAACTTGCCCGCCCGGCGGCACATCCCCAGCAGGGAGAGGACCCGTTGCCTCACGAGCCGTCCAGCCTCTGCCGGAGCCGCTCTCCGACCTCCGGGGGGATGCCCGTCTCCAGGGCCTTCTCCAGCTTCCTGGACTTCAGCGCCGCCTCCAGGCAAGCCGACTCCGGGCAGATGTAGGCGCCTCTACCCGCCTTCTTGCCGCTCGGATCGATCACCACTTCCCCCGTCGGGGTGCGCACAACTCGAACCAGTTCCTTCTTGGCCCGCTGGGCGCCGCAGCCGACGCACAGCCTCTGCGGCACCTTACGCTGCTTCGGCACGGCCAGGCCCTCTCCCCTACTCGTCGCTTTCTGCGTCAGGCCCCGGCCGGTTGTCCAGGGGGGCTTCACCGGCCTCGCCGACCTCGCCGGCCTGGTCGGCCACGTCGACTTCCTCGGCCTCGTCCGCGTCCTCAAGCTCCCCGGACTCCAGCGCCTGCATTTGGGTCTCCGACTTGATGTCGATCTTCCAACCGGTGAGTTTGGCCGCTAGTCGAGCGTTTTGCCCCTCTTTGCCGATCGCCAGGCTCAACTGGTAATCGGGGACCACGACCCGGGCAACCTTGGTATCCTCTTGAATGTGGACCCTTACCACCTTCGCCGGCGACAGCGAATTGGCCACGTAGGAAGCGGGGTCGGAACTCCACTTGACGATGTCAATCTTCTCGCCGCGCAGTTCCTGGACGACCTGCTGCACGCGCATGCCCTTGGGCCCTACGCAGGCGCCCACCGGATCGACGTTGTCATCCCGGGAGTACACGGCCAGCTTCGATCGCGCGCCCGCCTCGCGGGCGATGCCCTTGATCTCCACGACCCCGTCGTGGATCTCCGGGACCTCCAATTCGAACAGGCGCTTCAGCAATCCCGGGTGGGTGCGCGAAATGGTGACCTGGGGTCCTTTGGTAGTCTTCTTGACTTCGATGATGTAGGCCTTGATCCGGTCGTTGGGGCGGTAGGCCTCGCCCGGAATCTGCTCCGGCGGTGGCAGGACGCCCTCCACTTTGCCCAGGTCGACCATCACGTTTCGGTGCTCCAGACGGTGAATGACGCCAGTCAGGATGTCTCCCTCGCGGCTGGAAAACTCGTCGAAGATGATCCCGCGCTCGGCCTCCCGGATGCGCTGCACCACCACCTGCTTGGCGGTCTGGGCAGCGATGCGACCGAAGTCGCGGGGGGTCACCTCGACCTCCAGGACGTCCCCCAGTTGCAGGGACGGATCCTTGCCCTGGGCCTCCTCCAGGGTGACCTCGAGGCGCGAGTCGCTGACCTGTTCTACGACCTGCTTCAGCGCGTAGACCTTGATTTCCCCCGAATCCCGCCCGATGTCTACCCGGACGTTCTGGGCGGAGGCGAAGTTGCGCCGGTAGGCCGAAATCAGGGCCGCTTCGATGGCCTCCAGCAGGACCTCCTTGGAAACCCCCTTCTCCTCCTCAATCTGCTCAAGGGCACCGATAAATTCAGCGTTCACGCGACTTTCCCCCTCTATTAACTTGTCCGGGGTCAAACACCAGCCGGGCGCGGCTTACCTGGTCGAAGGGGATGGCAACATCGCCCCGGCCTTCGACCTCCAGGACGACCCTGCCCTCCTGCAGCCCGCGCAAGATCCCCCGCCACTCCCGTTGGCCCTCGTGGGGAGCGAAAGTGTGCACCACCGCCAACCGTCCCGCAAAGCGGGCGAAATCGGCGTCGCGCCGCAAGGGCCGCTCCAGGCCAGGCGACGAGACCTCCAGGTAATAGTTGGCGGGAATCAGGTCCAGCCGGTCGAGTTCGGTCCCGACCTCCCCGGAGAGGGCCTGGCAGTCCGCATGGGTGATCCCCTCCGGCTTGTCGATGATCAGCCGTAGGATCAACCTGCCGCCCTCTTTCACGTATTCCGCCTCCACCAGCTCAAGCCCCAGCCGCCGGGCGATCGGCTCCGCCAGTGCACGGACCTGACTTTGGACGCTCTCCCGCTTCGTATTTTCGCCTCCCTGGACCACAGTCCCTCGCGCGACCAACAGGCATTAGCGAAAGGAGTGGGTTCCTGCACCCACTCCCAAGTCTCGACGTTGCACAAAACCATCAGCTCTAATAATAGCATAAGCATCCGGGGCTGGCAAGGGCGGCTCGAAAAGTGTACATTGTCGGCCTAAAACAGCACCAACTGATTGGTGTCGGGGAGCCCTTCCAATGCCCCGTGCTCGGATAGCAGTTCCACCACCGTCCGGGTCAGCCGCGCCCGGACCCGCAGGTCCTCCACCGAGGAGAAGGGCGCCTCGCGCCGGGCCTCGGCCAGGTTCTGGGCGGCCGTCTCCCCCAGCCCTTGCAGGCTCTTGAAAGGCGGGCGCAGGGCCCCTGCCTCGAGGAGGAAGTCGGAGGGATGGGAGCGGTACAGGTCGACCCGGTGAAAGCCGAATCCCCGCGCGAACATTTCCCGCACCACCTCCAGGACCGTGTACAGGTCCCTCTCCTTGGCGGTCAGGTCGTTACCCCTTTTTTCCAGTTCCTCCAGCCGCCGCTGGATCACCTGGGCCCCCCGGCTCACCAGGTGGGCGTCGAAGGCGTCGGCCCTCACGGTGAAATAGCTGGCGTAAAAGGCCAGGGGGTGGTGGACCTTGAACCAGGCGATCCGGAACCCCATCATCACGTAGGCCGCGGCGTGAGCCTTGGGAAACATGTACTTGATCTTCTGGCACGATTCGATGTACCACTCAGGGACCTCGTGCCGGCGCATCTCCTGCTCGTCCTCTTCCCCGAGGCCCTTCCCCTTGCGCACCCGCTCCATGATCTTGAAGGCCACCCGGGGTTCCAGGCCCCGGTACATCAGGTACACCATGATGTCATCCCGGCAGGGGATCACCTGGGAGAGAGTGGCCGTCTGGTTCCTGATCAGTTCCTGGGCGTTGTTGGTCCACACGTCGGTACCGTGGGAAAGGCCGGAGATGCGGATCAGGTCCGAAAGGGTACGGGGCCGGGTCTCCGCCAGCATCCGGCGCACGAAGGACGTGCCGAACTCCGGCACGCCGATGGTCCCCACCTCCGTCCCCCCGATGTCGGCTGGCGGCAGCTTCAGCGCGTCAAGGCCGTAGAAGAGGCTTTGGGTCGCCGGGTCATCCAGGGGGACGTTGCGGACGTCGACCCCGGTCAGGTCCTGCAGCAGGCGGAGGACCGTGGGGTCGTCGTGGCCCAGAATGTCGAGCTTCAGCAGCCTGCCCTCGATGGAGTGGTAGTCGAAGTGGGTGGTGCGGGTCCCCGCCTTGCGGTCGTCCGCCGGGAACTGCACGGGCGAGAACTCGGTCACCTCCCGGCCCTGGGGCACCACCATCAGACCCCCCGGGTGCTGGCCGGTGGTCCGCTTCACGCCGGTGATCCCGGCCGCCAGGCGGTTCAGTTCCGCTTTGCGGGAGACCTTCCCGAGCTTCTCGAGATAGCCCCGGACCAAGCCGTAGGCGGTCTTGTCGGCAATGGTGGCGATGGTGCCCGCCCGGTAGACGTAGTCCTCGCCGAAGAGCTCCTCCGTGTACCGGTGCACGTAACTCTGGTACTGCCCAGAGAAGTTGAGGTCAATGTCGGGAACCTTGTCGCCCTCAAAGCCCATGAAGGTCTCAAAAGGGATGTCGTGCCCGTCCTTGTGCAGCCTGGTGCCGCACTGGGGGCATGGCTGGTCCGCCAGGTCGAAGCCGGAACCCACCGAGCCGTCGGTAATGAAGCGGGTGAAGTGGCAAGCGGGGCAGCGGTAGTGGGGTGGCAGGGGGTTGACCTCGGTGATGCCGCAGAGGGTGGCTACCAGGGAAGATCCGACCGAGCCGCGGGAGCCCACCAGGTAGCCGTCGTCCAGCGACTTCTTCACCAGCTTGTGGGCGATCAGATAGACGACGGCGTAACCGTGGCCGATGATGGCCTTCAATTCCCGCTCCAGGCGCCTGGCCACCACCTCGGGCAGGGGGTCACCGTAAAGCTCCCGCGCCCGGCGGTGGCTCATCAGGCTGATCTCCTCCTCCGCGCCGGGCAGGACCGGGGCAAACAGCCCGTCGGGCACCGGGCGGACGTCCTCCACCAGCGCCGCCACCGCGCGGGGGTTCCGCACCACCACCTCGCGGCAGAGTTCGGGGCCCAGGTACGCGAACTCTTCCAGCATCTCGTCGGTGGAGCGGAGGTACAGCGCCCCGGGGTGCTCGTCCATGTACCCTTTGTCGCCGGACTTCAGGATCTCCCGGTAGACCTGGTCGTGAGGGTCCAGGAAGTGCACGTCGCCCGTCGCCACCGCCGGCCGGCCGACCTGTTTCCCCAGGTCGCAGACGCGCCGGTTCAACTCGCGCAGGGCCTCCTCGCCGGGGAGATCGCCCTCCTCCACCAGAAAGCGGTTGTTGGCCAACGGCTGGATCTCGAGAAAGTCGTAAAAGGCGGCCCGCTCCGCCAGTTCCTCCTCCGTCGCCCCCCGCAGCAGTCCCTGGAAGACCTCCCCGGCCTGACAGGCGGAACCGACCAGGAGCCCCTCCCGGTTGGCCTGCAACAACCGCCTGGGAAGGCGGGGCGTGCGGTGGAAGTGCTCCAGGTGGGCGGCCGTGACCAGTCGGTAGAGGTTTCTGAGCCCCGCCTGGGACCTGACCAGGATCAGGGCGTGAAATGGGCGCAACTGCTCGACCCCAAGCCGGGCCGAGAGTTGGTTTAAATCGGCGAGGGTGCGCGGGCCTGAGGCCGCCGGGCGGCTCGCCCCACCCTCCTCCGCTCCCCCGCGCGCCCGCTGCAAGAGGCCGTAGAACACCGACCCGGCCGTTCG
>JAJYMS010000074.1 GCA_021786825.1 Bacillota bacterium
GGAGGACCCCGTCACGGGCGTGGCGAGGTACACCTTCAACAGCGTCTACCTGATGGACGGGGTTGACCTGGTCGCGGTCGTTTCGGGGCTTTACGCCATCGGCGAGATGATCCGCCTCTTCTCCGACGGGGAGGCGGTGGCCGGGGAGGGGGCCAAGGCCAGCCTGGGGGGTGTGTGGAAGGGGATGAAGGAGCCCTTCCACCACTGGTTCCTGTTCCTGCGCACCAGCACCATCGGGGCCCTGATCGGGGCGTGCCCGGGCGTGGGCGGCACGGTGGCCAACGTGGTGGCCTACGGCCACGCGGTGCAGACGTCCAAGCATCCGGAGACCTTCGGCACGGGCCGGGTCGAGGGCCTGATCGCGCCGGAGTCGTCCCACATCGCCAAGGAAGGTGCCCAGATGATCCCGACCTTCGCCCTGGGGATCCCCGGGGGCGAGGCGACCGCCGTCCTCCTGGGCGCCTTCATGATCCTGGGGCTGCAGCCGGGGCCGTCGATGCTCACGGAGCACCTGGACATCACCTTCACGGTCATGTGGATCATCGCTTTTTCCAGCCTGATTGCCAGCGCGGTGGGCCTGCTTTTCGCCGGTCCCCTGTCGCGGATCACCCTGGTGCCCTCCGAGATCCTGGCGCCGTCCATCATCACTTTCGGCGTCATCGGCGCGTTTGCCAGCAACGGGCGCATGACCGACGTCTACCTGGCCCTGGCCTTCGGCGTCATCGGCTACTTCATGCGCCGCTACGCCTACTCCGAGGCCTGCCTGATCATCGGGCTGGTGCTGGGCAAGATCTTCGAGCGCAACTTCCAGCTCGCCAACATGATGTACGGTCCCGCCTTCGTCCTCACCCGACCCATCACCTTGGTCCTGGCCATCCTGTCGGCCGTCTTGCTGGTATCGTCCTTCCTCCGCCGGAACAAGGCGAAGCCTGTGCAGGCAGGTGCTGCGTCATGAGGCTGACCGGCGCCCGGGTCTTCAATCTCGCCGTGTTGGTGGTGACGGGGATCTTCTTCGTCTCTGCCTTCGGCTTTTCTCCCAAGGCCAGGCTGCTGCCGCTGCTGGTCGGCGGGCCCGCCTTCCTGCTCTCCATTGTCCAGACCTGGGAAGACTTCCGGCGGACTCCCGAGCCGGAGCGGAAGCCGCTGCCGGCCGACGCGGTCCGGCGGCAAAACGCCCTCCTGCTCTGGTTGGTGATCCTGGCGGCCCTCGTCTTTCTCGCCGGCCTGACCATCGGCGTGGCCGCCTTTCTGGGCGCCTTCACGCGGCTGGTGGGGCGGAAGGGCTGGGGGCTCAGCCTGGCCCTGGCGGTGGGCAGCGTGATCGTCATCTACGGCTTGTTCGGGGTCCTGCTGCACTACCCCCTTTACCGGGGCCTGTTGGATCTGGTTTAGCGCCCGCGGGATCCGGTCGGTCCGAATTACCTAAGGAGGTGTCGCCGGTGAAGTCAAGCTTGCAGAAAGTTGGAAGGACAAGGGTTTTTGTCGCGCTGGCCCTCATTTCCACGCTGTTGTTGACGGCTGCGGCGGGGTGCGGCAACCAGGCCGCCGGGACGCAACCGGCCCCGGCCGATCCTTTCAAGGGAAAGACCATCACACTGATCGTCCCCTATTCTCCGGGAGGCGGTTTCGACACCTACGCCCGCCTGATTCAACCTTACCTGCAGAAGTACACCGGGGCGACGGTGGTGGTCCAGAACGTGCCGGGCGGCGGCTCGATCATCGGCTCCAACCAGTTGTACGCCTCCAAGGCCGACGGCCTCACCATCGGCATCATGGGCGGCGTCTCGCTGATGTTTTCCCAGACGGCCGGAACCCCCGGCATCAAGTTCGACATCGCCAAGTACACCTGGCTCGGCCGGCTCTCCGCCGATCCCAGCGTGCTGCTGGTGTCCGCCAAGAAGCCCTACAAGACCGTCGATGACCTGAAGCAGGCGAAAGGGCTCAAGCTTGGCGTCACCGGGGTCGGCGAAGACGACTTCTACACCTGGGCGGTGTTGGCCAAGGCCTTCGGGATCAGCGACTACAAGATGGTGACCGGCTGGGAGGGTTCCTCCCAGTGGTTGTCCGCCGTGGCCGCCGGGCAGCTCGATGGCGGCGAAATCTCCGCCGGCAGCGCGCAGAATCCGGTTGCCAACCGTCTCTCCCGGGTCGTCTTCCAGGTGGCCCCGAAGCGGGACTCCCGCTTCCCCGACGTCCCCACCGCCCTGGAACTGATCCCCCCCAACGACCCCAACCGGGGGCTGGTGGAAGCGATCACCAACATTTTGGCGGCGGACCGGGTGCTGGCCGCTCCTCCGGGGATGCCGGCCGACTTGGCCAAGCTCCTGCGCGAGGCGGTCCAAAAGGCGGCGAGCGACTCCGAGTTTATGGACAAGGCCGCGAAAGCCAAACGGCCGGTGGCCTTCCTCGGCGGCGAGGAGCTGCAGAAAACCATTGCCGGCGGCATGGCCAAGGCGCAGGAACTGAAGCCGATCTTCGACGCCGCGGCGGAGAAGGCCAAGTAATGGCCAAGGACCTGCGCACTTTTGTCGAGGACGTCAAGCGGGAGCTGCCCGGGGAGTTCGTGCCGGTAAAAAAGGTGCTCGACCCCGCGCACTACGACGTGACCGCCCTGATCAAACACCTGGACGCCGTCAAGAAGTTCCCCCTCCTCCTGTTCGAGCAGCCCCTCGACCTGCAGGGCAAGGTCAGCCACACCAGGTTGCTCATGAACGCCGAGATCTCCCAGGGCAAGATCCAGACAGCCCTTGGGGTGCCTCACACCCTCGACCGGGTGGGGCTGGCGGAAGAGTGCCTGCGCCGGGAGAAGAACCCGATCAAGCCGGCGGTGATCGACCGTAAGGACGCCCCCGTCAAGGAGGTGGTCACGGTTGGAGAGGCGGCCGACCTGAGCGAGTACCCCATCATGCGGCACCACGAGATGGACGGCGGCCCCTACATCGTGATGGCCACCGTGGTCCGCGACCGCAACACCGGAGTCTACAACGCCTCCTACCACCGCATGGAGGTCAAGGGCCCGCGGCTGACCGCCCTGTACAGCTCGCCCCGGCATCTGTGGAAGATCTTCAAAGACTACGAGGACCGGGGCGAGGAGTGCCCGGCGGTGACCATCCTGGCTCACCATCCGGCTTTCAATATGGGAGCCACCTACAAGGGTCCCATCGATACCGACGAGTACGACATCATCGGCGGCTACCTCCAGGAACCGCTGCGGCTGGTTCCGTCGGAGGCCTTCGGCGACCGGCTGCTGGTGCCCGCCGACGCCGAGGTCGTCATCGAGGGCGCCCTCATGCCGAACAAGCGCCTGGTGGAGGGGCCCTTCGGCGAGGCGCCCGGTTACCTCGGCCCCCAGCGCTACAATAATGCCCTGCGCTTCGAGGTGCGGGCCATCACCCGGCGCCGGGATGCCATCGTTCAGTCAATCATTACGCCTGAGGGGGACAAGCCATGGCTGGACTTGCCCCGGGAGGCGGCGTACCTCCGGCGTTGCCGCGAAGCGGTGCCCACGGTCAAGGCCGTCTGCAAGAGCGGCCGCCACTCTCATTACAACATCTTCATCTCCATGAAGAAGATGTCCGAGGGCGACCCGGGGCGAGCCGCGGCGGCGGCGCTCACCTTCGACCACACCAAGCACGTCTTCGTGTTTGACGAGGACATCGACGTCTACAACCCGGCCGACATCCTGTGGGCCATCGCCACCAGGGTTCAGCCCGACCGGCAGATTTCCATCCTCAAGGACGTCATGCGCGGCAACATGCTGGACCCGTCACTCCGCCACGACATCAAGACCTCGGCCATGATCGTGGACGCCACCCGCCCGCTGGATCGGCCCTTTTCCCCGGTTTCCAAGTGCCCCGACGAGGCGATGGCCCGGATCCGGGCCGAGGACTTCATCGACTCCGAGGTGCTGAACCGGATCCCCATGGACCGCACGACCTATTGGGCCTGAACCTAGGGGTGCGAAGCGGCGCCCAAGGAGGTGAGACCGTGGGAGCTTGCGCGCTGGTAGAATGCCCGCACTGCCACCGGGAGTTCGTCGTCAGTCCGTCCATGCTCGGCCTGGGGGTGGAATTGCACTGCCCGTTCTGCGACAGCTACTTCCCCGAGGATCGGAGCCCCAAGATTCAAAAGGGCTAAAGCATAATTCGACCAGCATAAGGAGGGCATCGGGGTGCAAGATCCGAGGCGTTATCTGCGGTCGTTGGGGCTGGTACCGGTCACCTCGTTGATCCTGGCGACGGCCGGCTGTGGGACCAAGGCTTCAGGCATCCTGCTGAAAGGACTGTGAGCCGGTGTTGCCCGGTACCGTGGACGTCCGCTACAACCTGTGCATCGGCTGCCGGGAGTGCGAACTGGCCTGCTCGGCGCGGCAGGAAGCCGGTTACTGGCCGGCGGCCGCGCGAATCCGGATCGTGCAGGCGGGGCCGGGTCCGCTGGACATCCCCGTCCTGTGTCACCGGTGCTCCGATCCTCCCTGCGTGGCGGCCTGTCCGCCGAAGGTGAAGGCCCTTGCCCGGGACCAGGAAAGCGGGGTGGTGCAGGTGGATCCGGCCAGATGCGTGGGGTTCAAGTGCGGAGCCTGCGCCCGAGCGTGCCCGGCCGACGCGATCACCTTCCACCCGGTCAGCCGGATGCCTCTGTTTTGCGACCTGTGCGGGGGGGACCCGGCCTGCGTCAAGGTCTGCGCCCCCGCCGCGATCACGTTTCTCCCCGGATCCAGCTTCGACGGCCGCCACTACGCCCGGCCCCCGGGGGAAATCGCGGCCCAGGTGGCCATGGGCCTGTACGGAGGCCACCATGCCGGCTAGCGGGCAGGGTGTCCGGGGGGCAGGCTACCAGCCCCGATTCCTGGAAATCGACCTTAGCTCCCGGGAGGTCGGCGAAACCAGCCTGGATGAGGCTTGGGCGCGCGGTTTTATCGGTGGCCGGGGGCTGGGGGCCCGGATGTTGTGGGACCGGCAGGCACCCCTCGCGGACCCCCTGGGCGCCGCGGCGGAAATCTACCTCCTGACCGGCCCGCTGACCGGGGTGTCCCCGGGCGGAGCCCAACTTTGCGTGGCCTTTAAGTCTCCCGAGACCGAGCAGACCATCGGCCGTTCCCTGATCGGAGCCAACTGGGCGGCGGAACTGAAGGCCGCCGGCTGGGACGGGATCATCCTGCGCGGCCGTAGCCCCGAGCCGGTGTACATCGAGGTGTCCAACCGGCGGGTGACGATCCGGGACGCCCGCCACCTGTGGGGAAGGGACACCTTCGAGACCGAGGCCGCCCTCAAGGCGGAGGTGAACGACCCGTCCGCGCGGGTTCTGGCCATCGGCCCAGCCGGCGAGGCCCTGGTGCGCTTCGCCTCCGTTCAGCAGGAACTCTTCCGCGCCGCGGCCCGCGGCGGAGCGGGGGCGGTGTGGGGCTCCAAGCGCCTCAAAGCCATCGTCGTGCGCGGCACCCAAGCGATCTGGACCAGCGGGTTCGAGGCGGTCCAGGCGGCCCGCCGGGAGATCGAGCAACGGCTGCTGGAAGCCCGGGGTTCGCTGCGGCGCGGCTACTACCTGGCCCGTTGGGGAAGCTCGATGAGCCTGGTTCCCCACTCCGACGTCGGCGAACTTGACGTCAAGAATTACCGCGAAGCGCACTGGAAGGACATTGACAAGGTCGGGGGGCTGGCCTACGAGGAGCGCGTGCGGGTGAAGTCCCGCTCCTGCTTCGGGTGCCCCATCGGTTGCATGCAACTGGGCGTCATCAGGCAGGGGCCGCACGCCGGCAAGCTCGTCAACCCCGACTTTGACTCCAGCGGGACGATCGGCCCCGGGCTCCTGGTGGACGACCTGGAGGCGATGGTCTATCTGAGCCGGTGGGCCGACCAGATGGGCGTGGACGCCGCCTCCCTGGGCAACGTCACCGGGTTTGCGGCGGAGTGCTACGAGCGGGGCTTGCTGACCCGCGGCGACCTGGACGGGATCGATCTCCGGTGGGGCGACCCCGGGGCGGTCCTGGCGCTGTGGCAGAAGATCGTCCGGCGCGAAGGGATCGGCGACCTGCTGGCCGCGGGGGTCCGGCGCGCGGCGATGGTCATCGGCCGCGGCTCGCTGGACTTCGCCATGCAGGTGAAGGGCCTGGAGTTTGCCGGCTACGCCCCCCAGGCACACCCCGACCGGGCGCTCCAGTATGCCGTGGGCGACCGGGGCGCGTGCCACCACTTCGGTCTCACCATCGTGGAGCAGAACCACCGGGCCTGGGCCGACTCCCTGACGGTGTGCACCTGGCACCGGGCGATGGTCAAGCCCGAGCTTTACCTCCGCCTCCTGGACGCGGTGACCGGCTGGGGGTACACGGTGGACGATTGGGCGCCGGTGGCCGAGCGGATCCTGCTGATGGCCCGCGTCTACAACATCCGCGAGGGGACGGTGCCGGCGCGCGAGGATGTCCTGCCCGAAAGGGTCCACCGGGACGCCCTTACCGGGGGTGTCCACGCCGGAGCGGTCTATCCCAAGGAGCGGTTCCTGGCCGACCGCGCGGCGTGGTACGCCGAGCGCGGTTGCGACGAGGCCGGGATCCCCACCGAGGACCGCCTGCGCCAACGGGGCCTGGAGTTTGCCCTGCCGGCCGTCCGGGAGGCCCTGGCGCAAGGTGGTTAGGGTACGGTTTCTCAGCACCCTCAAGGAGGCGGCCGGCGCCGAATGGGCCACCTTCGCCCTGGCCGAGGCGGCCGACCTGGAAGCGCTGCTGGCCGCCGTGGCGGCCGCTGTGGGCGGGGGGGCCCTGGGCCGCTCGGCGGAGTACCAGTGGCGCCACGGCGCCGCCGAACCGATGGTGTTGCTGAACGGCCGGCAGGTGGAACCCGACCGGTGGGCGGTCACGAGCCTGGCTGACGGCGATGAGGTTTGGCTGCTGCCCCCGCTGGCGGGCGGATAGGAGGGACGTTGGATCCCGGCGAACACAGCCCGCGGATGGAGCCCGCACCAAGAGACAAGGAGGGGAAGAGATGCGAAGGAACAAGCGGTTACTGGGGGGATTCGGGTTACCGGCAGTGGTTTTGTTATCCCTGTTCCTGGTGGTGGCCGGGTGTGGCAAGGGGGCACCGGCGTCCCAGGCGCCAGCCAAGGACGCGGGGGCCAAGGGCGGAATCAAATCCGTGGAAGAGCTGGTCAAATCGCTCGAGGGAGTGTCTCCGCAGGAGCGGGAAAAGACTCTGGTCGAAGGGGCCAAGCAAGAGGGCGGCGCGTTTTCGCTGTACACCTCCTTTAACGCTGACGATGCGGACACCTACAAGAATGCCTTCGTCAAGAAGTATCCGTTCATGAAACCGACTCTTTTCCGCGCCGGCAGCGGCAAGGTAACCGACCGGGTGGTCACCGAGTCCCGCGCCGGTAAGTCCCTCTGGGACGTGGCCGACGTCAGCGCCGACTTCACCTACGGCTTCGAGCAGGCCGGGGTGCTTGCCAAGTACACCTCCCCGGTGAAGGACAAGATCGACAAGCGGCTGTACGACCCGCAAGGGTTCTGGGTCGGCGTGGCTACCGAACCGCTGGCCATCGCCTGGAACACCAACCTGGTCAAGGCCGGGGAGGCTCCCAAGCGTTACGACGATCTGCTGGATCCCAAGTGGAAGAGCAAGTTCGCCCTGGATACGGAGGACTACAACTGGGCCCTTTTCATCCTGATGCAGAAGGGTGAGAAGGAAGGCAAGGACTTCCTCACCAAGCTGGCGGCCAACAAGCCCCAGATGATCCGCGGCCGTTCCAACCAGCTTGAAATGCTGGTCGCCGGCGAGTTCCCGGTCGCCGCCGCGATGCTGGAGCACCGGCTGGTGCAGTACAAGGCCAAGGGTGCCCCCATCGACTTTACCTACGTGCGGCCCGCCCTGGTCGGCCTGGAGGGCCTCTACCTGGATAAGAAGACCCCTCATCCCTATGGCGCCCTGCTCTTCATGGACTGGATCCTGGGCGAGGGGCAGCAGGCGATCGCCAAGTCGGGCCGGACGGGCGTGGTCAAGGGCCTGCAGTACAACTACCCGAGGCAAGGCGAAGGCCTCGAGGGCGATTTTAGCGTCGTCAATCCGGAGGAGATGGCCAAGAACGAGCGGGTCATCACCAAGTTCTTCAACGAGACCTTCAGCCTGACGAAGACCAAGTGAGGTCGATGGCGTTGCGCAGCGCTTGGACCGTGAAGAACGTCGTGCTGGGGCTGGCCATGGCACTGCTGCTCTACCTGGCAGTCGTTCCCCTGGCGATGTTGCTGTGGGGAAGCTTCCGATCCGCGCCCCCGGGCGTGGCGGGAGGGTTCACCCTTGCCAACTACGTCCGGGCTTACGGGCATTCCTACGTTTACACGGTCGCGCTGAACACCCTGGTTTACAGCCTGGGGGCCACCGCCGTGGGGGTGGGAGTGGGTGCCGTCCTGGCCTGGATTATCGAGCGGACCAATACCCCCTTGCGGAACCTCCTCTTTGTCCTGTCGGTGGTGCGGATCACCGTTCCCCACATGATGATGACGATTGCCTGGATCCTGCTGGCGAGCCCCCAGATCGGGGTGATCAACAAGGTCCTGCAAGCCGTGCTCGGGCTGTCTCGGGCGCCCTTCAACGTGTACAGCATGGGGGGGATGATCTGGGTCGAGGGCATCGACAAGGTGCCCTTGGCCTTCCTCCTGATCGCCGGCGCGCTGCGTTCGATGGACCCGTCGCTGGAAGAGGCCTCCTACGTGTCCGGCGCGAGGATGGGCTCGACCCTGGCCAGGGTAACGGCGCCGGTGGTCGCGCCGGCGGTGCTGGCCGCCTTCCTGTCGGTGTTCATGATGGTCTTCGAGTCCTTTGAGGTGCCGACCCTGCTCGGCTTGCGGGCCGGCATCCACACCTTCTCCAGCGCCATCTACGTCCAGTCCACGGCGGTGCCGTCGGATATCAACCTTGCCAGCACCTTCGGCATCGCCTTCTTCGTCCTGGCGGCCGTTGGAATCCTCCTGTACCAGCGAAGCACGGCGGTGTCCCAGCGGTACGCCACCATCACCGGCAAGGGCTACCGCCCCGCCCGGGTGGATCTGGGCCGCTGGAAGTACGTGACGATGGTGTTTTCGCTGCTGCTCCTGTTAGGGGCCTTTGTGCTGCCGCTGGCCATCCTCCTCTGGGCCTCCCTGCTGCCCTTCTACAGCGTGCCCTCGCTGGCGGCGCTGTCGCGCGTAAGCCTGGACAACTTCAAGTTCATGATCGACTTCGACGTGCCCCTCCGGGCCTTCAAAAACAGCCTCTTCCTGGGGGTCCTCAGCGCCACCATCGTCACCTTCCTGACCGTGGTCCTGGCCTGGCTGGTGGTGCGGTCCCAGCGGTGGCTGGCCCGGCTGGTGGACGCCGTGGTCTTTGTGCCGATCGCCTTTCCCGGTCTGGTGCTGGGCCTGAGCCTGATGTGGGTGTACCTCACCTTCCCCATCGGGGTCTACGGCACCATCTGGATCCTGCTGATCGCCTACGTCACCAAGTACGCCCCTTACGGGATGCGGTTCTCCTACTCCTCGATGATCCAGGTCCAGCGGGAGTTGGAAGAGGCCTCGGAGGTCCACGGGGCTTCCTGGTGGCAAACCATCCGGCGGGTCACCGTCCCGCTGATCGTTCCCGGGCTGTCGGCGGGCTGGATTTACGTGATGATCTACTCCTTCCGCGAAACGTCCAGTTCGATGCTGCTCTTTTCTTCCGGCTCCGAGGTGGTTTCGCCCATCGTCTTCGAGTTATGGACCAACGGTCAGATCGGCCCTGCCGCGGCGATGGCGGAGACCATCCTCGTCGTCCTGGCGATTTTGGTCACCATCGGCCGTCGGGTTGCCTCGCGCTACAGCCTGGAGGCCTAAGGGGGACTAAGTGATGGTGCGAGTAGAAGGCGTGACCAAGCGGTTCACCACGAGACATGGGAAGGTCACCGGGGCCGCCGGCATATCCTTTGAGGTTCCCTCCGGCAGCTTCTTCACCCTGTTGGGACCCTCCGGTTGCGGCAAGACCACCACGATGCGGTGCATCGCGGGGCTGGAGCGGCCGGAGGAGGGAGAGATCTGGATCGGTGACCGGCTGGTTTACGCCAGGGACAAGCGGGTCTTCGTGCCCGCGAGCCAGCGGAAGATCGGCATGGTCTTCCAATCCTACGCCCTGTGGCCCCACATGGACGTCTACAACAACGTCGCCTTTCCGCTCAAGGTGCGCCGCACGCCGGCGAAAAAAGTCCGGGAGAAGGTCACCTGGGCCCTGGAACTGGTGGGGCTGGGGGAGATGATCGGCCGCCGGGTCACGGAACTGTCGGGCGGCCAGCAACAGCGGGTCGCCCTGGCCCGGGCGGTAGTCAGCGAGGTCGAACTCCTCTTGCTGGACGAGCCCCTTTCCAACCTGGACGCCAAGGTGCGAGCCACCGTCCGGAAGGAACTGAAGGAACTCCAGAGCAGGCTCGGCATCACCACCGTTTACGTCACCCACGACCAGGAGGAGGCCCTGGCCATCTCGGACGTGGTCGCCGTAGTGAACCAGGGGAAGATCATTGAGATGGGCGCTCCCCAGGACCTCTACAAGTTCCCGCAAAAGCAGTTCACGGCCGGTTTTCTGGGCAGCACCAATTTCGTCGAGGGAGAGGCCGCGGGACCTTACGGGCTCAAGCCCGATTTCGGGCTGGCCCGCACGGAACTCGGTCCCCTCGCCTATGTCCCCGCGGAGGAAGCGCCGCCGGCAAACGGGAAGGTGGTCCTGTCGGTCCGCTGCGAGACCATCCAGATCCTGCGCGAGCCGGCTGGGCACCGGGAAAACGTGTTGGAGGGACAGGTGACCAGGGCGGTCTTCCTGGGATCCTTCTTCGACTATGACGTGAAGGTGGGCGGCCGGCTGCTGCAGGTGCATTCGCGTTCGGCGGAGGCCTTCAGCGCCGGGGAGAAGGTCTACGTCCACCTGCCCCCCCGGCTCTGCCGGGCGGTCCGGGCGGACTGAATCCAGGACTGGAGGTATGGACGTGGCTGATCAGGCTTTCAACCCCCGCAAGGAAGGCAAGCTCCACTGGCACGAGGAGATCGTGCGCCCCGTCAAGGTGGTGCCGGAGCGGATCGTACACAAGCATCCCTTGCAGGACATGTACTACGACGCGCAGGATCGCCAGCACAAGGGGCGGGACGTGGACCTGCCGCTGCGCACGATCAACATCCACATCTCGGAGGTGCCGGTGGGATCCTCCACCCGGCTGCACAAGCACCACAACGAGGCCGCGGTTTACATCGTCGAGGGCCGGGGCTACAGCATGGTGCAGGGCCAGAAGTACGAATGGGAGGCGGGGGACTTCCTGTATATCCCCACCTTCTGCTGGCATAGCCATACCAACACCGGAGACGAGCCGGTGTACTTCATGGGCATCACCAACAAGCGGTTATTGGACTGGCTCGGGCTGGACCGCAAGGTCGAGGCGGGCGTTCACGTCAGCATGGAAGAGGTGGAGAAGGAGATCGCGGCCCAGGACTACTCGCCCTACTCCTGGTACCGGATCGATCCCGAGGCGGGGGTGAAGTTCGGTCCGCCGCGCTAGACGCCCAGTCGGTGGAGGGTCGGATGGTCGACGCGCCGGTGGTGGCGAAAGCCACTGACGGAGCTGGCCTGTCGGGACCGGAGTTGCGCGAGGCCAGCGGCCTGACCCACCGCCTCTACCAGGCCTTTCTCCGGTACGAGGCGACCATCCTGGAGGTCAACCCTCTCGTGCTCACCACCGACGGCAAGGTGGTGCCGGCGGCCGTCAACGAAGCCGATCCCTACCGGGGCACGGCCCGCTACACCGAACTTGAGGGCGGGGATATCGGTTTTCTGTGCGGGGGCGGGGGTGGCAGCCTGGGTCGGGATCCTCACCCGCCTGGCGCAAGAACACCGGACATGCTGAAAGGACTGGCGAAATGACCAGGTACGGTTCCGATCTGATCGTCGACCTGCTCAACCGGTATGACATTCCCTTCGCCGCCCTGAACCCGGGGGCCAGCTTCCGGGGGCTTCACGACTCCATCGTCAACTACGGCGGCAACCGTCCCCGGATCATCGAGTGTCCTCACGAGGAGATCGCCGTGGGAATCGCCCACGGCTATGCCAAAGCCACCGGCCGCCCCATGGCAGCCATCCTGCACAACGTGGTGGGTCTGCTCCACGGGGCGATGGCGATTTACTACGCCTATATCGACCGCGCCCCGATGCTGCTCCTGGGCGCGTCGGGACCCATGGCGGTGGGCCATCGCCGGCCCCGGCTCGACTGGGAGCATACCGCGGTCGTCCAGGGGAACGCCGTGCGCGACTACGTCAAGTGGGACGACCAGCCCTTCGACGCCGCGGGCGTGGCCCACTCCTTTGCCCGGGGCTACCGGATCGCCTGCACCGAGCCCCGGGGCCCGGTCTACCTCTGCTACGACGTGGACTTCCAGGAGGACGAACTGAAGGCGGACGTACCCTTGCCTGATCCGGCCCGGGGCGGGCAACATACCCGGCTGGCCATCGAAGAGGGTGCCCTTCAGCAGACGGTCGGCCACCTTCTGGCGGCCAGGAACCCGGTCATCATCGCTGACGACACCGGACGCCACCCGGCGACCGTCGGGACCCTGGTGGAGCTGGCGGAATTCCTGTCCGCGCGCGTCGTCGACCTCAACGGGCGGTTCAACTTCCCCAACACCCACCCGCTCCATACCCTGGACCGCAAGGGAACCTTGAAGGAAGCCGATCTGGTCCTGGCCCTCGACGTCCGGGACCTGTACGGCTCGCTGGCGAAGGTGGACGCCGATGACCGCCCGACCTCGGGAACCCTCACCCCGGATGGCTGCCGGGTGATCAGCCTGGGGTTGGACGAGTTGGAAGCGAGCAGTTGGGCGCAGCACTTCGGGCGCTTCCAGGAGGTCGATCTCTCCATCCTGGCCGATACCGGCACAGCTCTGTCCCAGATCCTTGACGGGTGCCGGAGCCGCGCGGATCAGGCCTCGCCGGACTCGGCCGCCGCCCACCGGGCCACCCGGATGGCGGCCTTCAAGGAGGCCCATGAGGCCCAGCGCGCCCGCTGGCGGGAGGAGGCCAGGGTGAACTGGGACGCTTCCCCCATGACCACCGCCCGGATGGTCTCCGAGGTGTGGGAGGCCATCCGCGGCGAGGACTGGGTGCTGACGGCCAACACCGTCAAGGACTGGGCCCGCAAACTATGGGACTTTGACCTTCCCTACCGCCACCCCGGCCGATCCCTGGGCACGGCCACCCAAATTGCCATTAGCCTGGGCGTGGCCCTGGCCTACAAGGGAACGGGTAAGCTGGTGGTGGACCTGCAGCCCGACGGCGACCTGATGTACGACCCGGGAGCCCTGTGGGTGGCCTCTCACCACCAGATCCCCCTGCTGGTGGTGATGTACAACAACCGGGCCTACTACAACAGTTGGAGCCATCAGGCCCGGACGGCCCGCGCCCGCGGGCGGAGCCTCGATCAGGTGCCCCTGGGAGTGGAAATCGACCACCCGGCCCCGGACTACGCCGCTTTGGCCCGTTCGGTCGGCTGGCACGCGGAGGGCCCGGTGACCACGGGCGAGGAATTGCAAGCCGCCCTTCGCCGGGCCGTCCGGGTAGTCCAGAGCGAACGCAGGCCGGCGCTGGTGGATGCGGTCACGCAGCCACGTTAGACTTCCGCGGAAGGGAGCGGTGGGCTTGAACCGGCTTCAAGCTCACTCTGGCCTGCGGCGACTACGAGAGCCTGGACCAGGCTTATCGGGACCTGAGTCAGGGAGAGGCCCTCGTCCGGCCGCGGGCCGATATGATCATGCCCCACGCCGGGCCGGTCCGCGGCCTTCGCGGCGGAATGGTCGTCGCGGCTGGGGTTGGAGGTGGTTCCAGCGGGCACGGCGGAGGAGGCCGCGCGAGGGTCGGACATCGTCGGAACGGCCACCAACGCTGTGGAGCCGGTGCTGGACGCCGCCTGGATTGAACCGGGAATGCACCTGACCTCGGTGAAGGTGGGCGAACTGGACGCGGCGGTCCGCGTCCGCTGCGAGCGCCTCTTCATCCACTGGCAGCAACTGGCGCCGGAGCACCTGCAGCTCCACGGGGCCGGCGGGGAAAACCTCTCCCGCGCCTGGCCCAGCGTGGACAAAGACGGCGAACTGGCAGCCTGTCCCTTGCTTTCGGACTTGCTGGGGGGTAAAGTTGAAGGGAGGCAGGGCGCACAACAGGTGACCTGCTTCATCAACAACATCGGTTCAGGTCTCCAGTTCGCCGCCGTGGGGGCAGCTTTGCTGACCGCCGCGCGCGACCGGGGCGCCGGCCGGGAGTTACCCGGGGAGTGGTTCACCCAGGATGTCCACCCCTAGTCCCCGCCGGCCCTGCCCGGGCCGAGACGACAGCTCAGGTGAGGACAGTATGGATTTCTACCTTAGGATCGCGGAGCTTTTGGAAGCCGGCGGACGGGCGGTGCTGGTGACGGCCATCGACGGGCCGGCGGCCGGCAAGAAGCTGCTTTACGGCCTGGCCGAGCCGGCGGGGGAGCCGGGCGTCCTCCACTCAAACCTGCCCGATCAGCTTGCCGCCGAGGCGGCGGAGGCGGCGCGGAGCGCCTGGGGGTTTTCGCCGGGGGCTACCGGGACCGAGGGCGCCCGGGGGGCCCGCTATTTCCGGGAGGTCTTCGGCTCGCCCCCCAGGCTGCTGATCCTCGGCGGCGGGCATATCGCCCTGTCCCTTTGCCAGATGGCCCGCCTCCTGGGGTATCACATCACCGTCGTGGACGACCGGCCGTCCTTCGCCAACCAGGCCCGCTTCCCGCAAGCGGACGAGGTGATCTGCGGGGACTTCGGCGAGACCCTGGCCCGGCTGCGGGTGGGGCCCGAGACCTATGCCGTGGTCGTCACCCGCGGTCACCGCCAGGACGAGCAGTGCCTCGATCACCTGTTGCGAACCGAGGCCGCCTACGTGGGGTCCATCGGCAGCCGGCGGCGGATCGCGATCGTGCGCGAGCGCCTGCGGGAATCAGGCATTCCCGCCGGGCGCATCGCGGAGTTGCACGCGCCGATCGGGCTGGACATCGGGTCGGAGACCCCCGCCGAGATCGCCCTGGCAATCCTGGCGGAGATCACCCTGGTCCGCAAGGAGCGGGAAGGGAGGCTCAAACGCAAACATGGATGAGGTTTTGGAGGGCATCGCGCAGGCCGGCCGGGCGGGGGAACGGGTGGCCCTGGCGACCATCATCGCCACTCGCGGCTCCAGCCCCCGGGGCCCCGGGTCGCGCCTGTTGCTCTGGCCGGATGGCCGCTTGATCGGGACCGTGGGCGGTGGCTGCGGCGAGGCGGAGGTCATCCGGACGGCCCGGGACGTCCTGGACGATGGCGTTCCCCGGTTGGTGGAGGTCGACCTCACGGCGGACGCCGCCGCCGATGAAGGAATGGTATGCGGGGGAATCATGGAAGTCTTCGTCGAGCCCCTGGCCTGATCACTGAGTTGTCTGGAGGGTTGGCCAATGCAGATCCCGATTCCGGTCACCATCATGCGGGGCGGCACCAGCCGGGGCATCTTCTTCCTGGAGAAGGACCTGCCGGCTCCCGGTCCCCTCCGGGATGGCGTCCTGCTTAGAGTATTCGGCAGCCCCGACCCCAAGCAGATCGACGGTCTCGGGGGGGCCACCTCGGTCACCAGCAAGGCGGCTGTCATCGGGCCTCCCTCGGTCGCCGGGGCCGACGTGGACTATACCTTCGCCCAGGTGAGCATTACCGCGCCCCTGGTTGACTGCAAGGGCAACTGCGGCAACATCTCCTCGGCCGTCGGACCCTTTGCCATCATGGCCGGGCTGGTGCGGGCGATCGACCCGGTGACCCTGGTCAGAATCCACAACACCAACACCGGGAAGATCATCGTGGCGGAGGTCCCGGTAGAAAACGGACGGGTCGTGGTGGAGGGCGAATGCCGCATTGCCGGCGTGCCCGGAAGCGGCGCCAGAATTCTGCTGAACTTCGAGAACCCCGGCGGGGCGGTGACCGGCAAACTGCTGCCGACCGGCGTTAGCCGCGAAACCCTGCCGACCGACGCGGGAGAGTACACCGTCTCCATCGTCGACGCCGCCAACCCCACCGTCTTTGTGCGGGCGCAGGACATCGGGATGCGGGGTGACGAGACGCCCCAGGAAATCGACGCTGACGAGGCGTTGCTGGGGCGGCTGGAAGCGATCCGCAGCGCCGCTTGCGAGCGCATCGGCCTGGTGGCCCACCGCCGGGACGCCACCCGGTTGAGCCCGGCGGTGCCCAAGATGACCGTCGTCGCCCCTCCGATGGCGTACCAGGCCACTTCCGGCGATTCCGTGGCGCCGGAGGAGATTGACCTGACCGCGCGCACCATGTCGATGCAGAAGGCCCATCGCAACTTCGCCATCACCGGGGCCGTCTGCACGGCGGTGGCGGCCCGCGTCCCGGGCACGATCGTGGCCGAGGTGACCAAGCCGCCGGCGCCCTCCGTCACCGGGTTGCGCCTGGGGCACCCCGGCGGGGTGATCGCGCTGGAGGTCGACGTGGTGGCCGAGGGCGGATCCGTCACCATCCGGCGGGCCGCGGTGGCGCGCACGGCCCGGCGCTTGATGCAGGGGCTGGCCTTCATTCCCGGGGAGCTCTGGCCCGGCTACGAGATGGGCTGAGCGACCCGGCTCCATCCGGCGCTTTCAGGGAAGATTAAGGGCACCAAGCGGCCGGAAAAGGAGTGGAGAGGGTTGCCCACCGGTCCCTACACCGGCGGGGGCGTGAAGGCCGTCCAGCGGCCTCCCGCCCGCCAGGCGGTCGAGGTGGACGGGCGGCGGCTGGTGCTGTCCAACCTCGACAAACCGCTGTGGCCCGCGGACGGCTACACCAAGGCCGACCTCATCAACTACCTCCTCGCGGTGGCCCCCTGCCTGCTGCCCCACCTGCGAGGCCGCCCCCTGGTGCTGACGCGCTACCCCCACGGCGTCCAGGCTCCGTCCTTTTATCAGAAGAACACGCCGTCCACGGCCCCCGCCTGGCTCCGGACCTGGGAGGACACGGGCGGCGGATCGGGCCGCCCCATCCGCTACCTGCTGGTAGAGGAGCGGGCGGCCCTGGCCTGGCTGGGCAACCTCGCGGCGATTGAGCTGCACCCGTGGTATTCGCGGGCCGACACCCCCGACCAGCCGGACGTGGCGGTAGTGGACCTGGACCCGGCCGAAGGGACGGACTTCGACGACGCGCGGGAGGTGGCCTTGCTCCTGAAACGTCTGCTCGACGACCTGGGGCTGGTCTCCCACCTGAAGACCTCCGGCGCCACCGGGCTGCACCTTTACCTGCCCATCGCACCCGGCCATACCTACCCCCAGGTGGTGGCCTTCACCCGGAGGCTGGCGGAGTTGATTGTACAGGTCTGCCCGCGCAAGACCACCGTCACCCGGGCGGTCTCCGACCGGACCGGCCGGGTCTACCTCGACTACTTGCAGAACGGTCGGGGGAAGACCCTGGCCGGGGTCTACTGCCCCCGCCCCCTGCCGGGCGCTCCGGTCTCGACCCCGCTGGGGTGGGACGAACTGGGGCGCGTTCAGCCGCGCGACTTCAACCTGGCCACGGTACCCCGCCGGCTGGGCAGCCTGGGGGACCTCTTTCACCCCGTCCTGGGGGGGCGGCAGTCCCTGGCCGGGCCGGCCGCCGAACTGGGCATAAACCTGGCAGAGTACGGAAAGCTAATGCCTGGGAGGTGACGGAATCATGCCTGCGACAAGGAACATTTCCGGGGCCGCGACCTGGTGGTGGTGGTTGGTTATCGCGGTCGTGGTGGTGGGTGCCGCGTGGTGGTGGTACTCGACCCAGGCCCGCACAGGCGTTCGCAACCGGGGACGGGGCGGCGACAACCGGGAACGCCCGGACGATCACTGAAACCGACAGCGTCCCCCTGTTGACAGGGGGACGCTGGCTTTTCGGGGTGGAGGTCAACGTTCGGTGGTCGCGGCGACCGGGGCCGTCGGGCTGGGGGAAAGCAGCTCGCGCATCGCCAGCAGGCTGTAACCCCGCGACTGCAGCCCGGTGACGGCCCCCTCCAGGGCCTGAGCCGTCTGGGCCTTGGGGTGGAGCAGGACGATGGCACCGGGCTGAGCCTTGAGCACGGCGTTGGTGATGGTCGCTACCCCGGGTTCCTGCCAGTCGCGGGTGTCCACGCTCCACATCACCGTCCGGAGCTTCAGGTCGGAGGCCGCCTTGGTGACGGCGGAGGTGGCCTGGCCCATGTGCGGGCTGTAGTAGACCGGTTCGATGCCGGTGATCTGCTTGATGGCCTGAGCGCCCTTCTGGATATCGCCGATCAGCTTATCGCGGGTCAGCTTGGCCGGTTCGAGCCGGTCGTCGTAGCCGTGGTTGGCGATGTCATGGCCGGCGAAGGCGATGTCCTTGAGCAGGTCCGGATGCGCGTCCGCCCAGCGTCCGACCACGAAGAAGGTGGCCTTGGCGTTGTGTTTGGCCAGCGTCTTCAGCATCTCCGGCAGGTACTTCTCACCCCAGGCCACGTTGATCACCAGACCCACGGCATGCTTGGCGGGATTGCCGTGGTAGACCGGCCGGTCGGTAAAGTCCTTGATCGTCTTGGCCGGAGGGAGGTCGCGGTAGACCGGGCGCACCACCGAGTTGGCGGGCAGGCGGAGCACCTTTTCGATGGTGGCGTCGACGTCCAACTCGCGACCGTTCAGCTCGGGGATCACCCCTTTGGTCACCGGGTCGATGGCGGCGTCCCTGGGACTGACGTTGTGGCTCTTGGCGTAATCGGTCAGGTACCGGCGCAAATCGTCGGCGTTCTTGCCCGCCAGGCTCTTGCCGTCGAGGGCGACGCCCTGGTCGGCGCGGGAATGGGTGTAGCGGTCGACCACCGAAGAAACCTTTTGAATGGGGTTGTAGCGATAGGTCGCCAGGGCCACCAGGAGCAGGCCCAGCACCAGGAGGGTCAAGCGGTTGACCTTGTATACCCCAAAGTGAGCCCGCGGCTGCCTTTCCATCCTCTCACCCCGCAGTTCGCTTTACTCATAAGTAACCTATGAATCGCGCAGGCTTTATATTCCAGCCTGGCCAGGCGCATAGCGCGGCAAGGGACGAGCCAAGATATGCACAGAGGTCTATAGCAGCCGAGCAAAGACCACGGCCGGCCCACCGGCCGGGAGTGGTCGAGCCAAGGTTGTTGCAGGTCAAAATGGCCCGGCCGTTTGGTCTTCGTCTTTGATCTGCAGCACCCGGAAGCGAAGATCATGCAGAGCTCCCCAAAGGGGTTCTGCATGGTCGAGCGAAGATCTGCACTGGTCGGATGCATGCTCGATGCCGCGTCCCAGACTGCCGTCGGTGCCCCTGGCCAACGCAAGTCCCGGACCAAGCAACGTTACCTTTGATCAGGGCAGGTCGAGCGTAACGCCATTATGGGTCTACCGACTCATGGTGGCGCGAGTGTAGGTTGCCGTAGGCCTCTTTTGCGTTGGGCGTTGTCCTACCCTCCTCCCGGGCCGAATAGGCATGCCGGGGGGAGGGTGGTTTTCGTGTTGAACCTGATCTGGGGACTGCTGATCGTGCTGGGGGTCCTTGCCGCATCGGCGGCGGGGCGGCCGGACGCGGTGGCCAACGCGGCGGCCGAGGCGGCCCGCCAGGGAGTCGATTTCCTCCTCGGCCTAGCCGGCGTCCTGATGCTGTGGACCGGGCTCTACCGGGTCGCCGAACGGGCGGGGCTGACCCAAACCCTGGCGCGCCTGCTGCACCCGGTCATCTCGCGGCTCTTTCCCCAGGTTCCCCGCGGCCACCCGGCCCTGGGGGCGATCACCGCCAACGTGGCCGCCAATCTGCTGGGGCTGGGCAACGCGGCCACGCCCCTGGGACTGGAAGCGATGCGGCACCTCCAGGCGCTGAACCAGGAGAAAGACCTGGCCACGCCCAGCATGTGCACCCTGCTGGCGCTCAACACCTCCAGCGTCACCCTCGTGCCGGCGACCGTCGTCGCCCTGCGCTCGGCGGCCGGCTCCCGAGAGCCCGCCGCCGTCGTGGTGCCGACGCTGATTGCGACCGTGTGCGGATCGGCGGCCGCTCTCAGCCTGGACTACCTGCTGCGGGCGCGCGCCCGGACCTCCCGGAGGTAGGGGAGCGGCCATGCTGGGGGCGATCTCCGATTGGGCGGTCCCGGTTCTGCTGGGCTTCATCCCCTTGTACGGACTGCTGCGGCGGGTTCCCGTCTTCGAGGCTTTCATCGAGGGAGCCGAGGAGGGACTGCGGCTCAGCCTGACCCTGGCTCCGTATCTGGCCGGGATCCTAATCGCCCTGGGGATTTTCCGCCAGTCGGGCGCCATGTACCACCTGGGCCACTGGCTGGCCCCGCTGCTCGGGCCCCTGGGCATCCCGCCGGAGATTCTGCCCCTGGCCATCATCCGCCCCCTGTCGGGGAGCGGATCGCTGGCCGCGGCGGTAGAACTGATGCGGGTCCACGGACCGGATTCCCCCCTGGGTAAGCTGGCCTGCACCATTCAAGGCAGCACCGACACCACCTTCTACGTGCTGACGGTCTACTTCGGCTCCGCCGGAATCCGCCGCTACCGGTGGGCCGTCCCGGTGGGACTGCTGGGGGACGCCACCTCGCTGGCGGTTTCGTTGCTGGTCTGGCGCTGGTTGACCTGAGCCGCCCGCCTGGGCTTGTCTAAAGTTGGGTCGTTGGCTTAGAATAACACCCTGAAGGGGTGAGACAGACTTGAGGATTGAAGAGCGAATTGTGGAACTGGGGTACCGCTTACCGGCGGCGCCTAAACCCGTCGGCGCCTACGTGCCGGCGGTCCGGACCGGCGACCTCGTCTTTACCGCGGGGCAGATTCCGCTCGCCGGCGGGGAACTGAAGTACAAAGGGCAGGTCGGGGCTGAGCTGACGGCCGAGGAGGGCTACGAAGCCGCCCGCGTCTGCGCCCTGAACTGCCTCGCGGCGCTGCGCACCGCGGTGGGGGACCTGGACCGGGTGGTGCGGATCGTCAAGGTGGTGGGCTACGTCAACAGTGCGCCGGGCTTCGACGCCCAGCCGAAGGTGATCAACGGGGCGTCGGAACTGCTGGGCGCCGTCTTCGGCGAGGCCGGCCAGCATGCCCGCGCCGCCGTGGGAGTCTCCTCCCTGCCGGCGGGAAGCCCGGTGGAGGTCGAGTTGATCGCCGCGGTGCGCGACTAGGCAAGTTCCTGCAAGACCCGCGTGAGCTGCACCAGGAACCGCCCCGGTGCCAGGGTCTCGACGCGGACCTGGCGGGAGGGGAGGGTGAACTCCCGGGGCAGCGAGACGGCATCGCCGATCAAGCGCAGGATCAGCGTCTGCCGCAGTTGGGCCTGGTCGAGACAGGTGTTGGTGCGCAGGTGCAGGCAGACCAACAAGTCGGCGACCGGCAGGGTGGCCGGACGGGCGGGCGGGGCCTTCAGCGGCCCCAGCCCCGCCTGGACGGTGTCGACCTGGCAGATATGGGTGCGCCCGGTGGCCGCCACCCTGCTGCCGGCGGGCAGGCGCACGGCAAGGTGATACTCGTCCCGCCCCAGCGAGCGGCGAACGGCCACCCCCGCGACCGAGAGGCAGGTTTCAAAGAAGTTCCCCAGGTTCAGGTCGAGGTCGTCCCGGGCCATCAGTTCCGCACCGAGCAACAACGGTGACCTTCCCCTTTCCGGCCGGCTTGCCGGCTCACGATACCGCTTCATGATATTCCACCCAAAGGTCGTGGTGTGAGTTGAGCAGCACGCAACAGGAAGGGATTAGGCTGCAAAAGGCCCTGGCGGACGCCGGGGTCGCTTCCCGCCGCGCGGGCGAGGAACTGATCCGCGCGGGGCGGGTGAGGGTAAACGGGGAAGTGGTCAACCAGCTTGGCTCCCGGGTGTCGGAAGGAGACCGGATCGAGGTCGACGGCCGCCCTGTCCGGCGGGAGATCGAGCCCGTCTACGTTCTGTTGAACAAGCCCCGTGGCTTCCTCACCACCACCAGCGACCCCGAGGGGCGGCGCACGGTGCTGGACATCCTGCCCGAACTGGGAGCCCGCGTCTACCCCGTCGGGAGGCTGGACTACGACACGGAGGGTCTCCTGCTCCTCACCAACGACGGGGAGCTGACCAACCTCCTCACCCACCCCCGGCATGGGGTTCCCAAGACGTACCTGGCGGAGGTCGAGGGCAGCCCCTCCCCCGCGGCGCTGGAAACCCTGGCGCGGGGCGTGAAGCTGGAGGATGGTTACACCGCGCCCGCCCGGATCCGGGTCCAGCGCCGGGACGAAGGCCGCACCACCCTCTCCCTGACCATCACCGAGGGCCGCAACCGCCAGGTGCGGAGGATGCTGGAGGTGGTGGGCCACCCCGTGCTCTTTCTCAAGCGCACCCGCTTCGGCCCCCTCGACCTGCGGGGAGTGAAGCTTGGCCAGTGGCGGTTCCTGGGTGCCGACGAGGTCGAGAGACTTCGCCGCGCCGCCGGCCCGCGCGGGCGCTGAAGGCCGATGGGGTTCGGCAGATGGAACTCATGGGGCCGTCGGCGGGCAGCAGCCGCACTGGTAATGGCGCTCTTGATCGGCGGTGCCCTGGAGCGGCCGCTGGCGCCCTACGCCCCCCGGGGGTGGGGCCGGCCGGGGCCGCTCTTCCGCCTGCGCCCGGCGACAACCGTGGTCCTGGCAACCGCGGCGACCCAACCGGCCCTGGCAACCCGGTTGACCGAGGCCGCCCCGGGCGAGCCGAGCGCAGACTTTTCGGCGGAACGGTTCCTGCAGCGGGTGGAGCGGCGGAGGGGCCCGGACGGTCCCCGGGTCCCGGGGCTACGGGTCCTGGTCTACCACCACCTGCTGCCGGAGGCGATCCTGGTGACGCTGCGGCATGACTCCGTCACCACGAGCCTGGAGCGGTTCGAGGAGCAGATGGGCTACCTGGCCTCCGACGGCTACCGCACCCTGGCGCCGGAGGACCTGCTCACCTATCTGCGAGGGCGGCGGACCTTGCCGCGCCGTTCGGTGATGGTAACCTTCGACGACGGCTACGAGTCCAATTACGTCTATGCCTTCCCGGTCCTGAAGCGCTACCGGATCAAGGCGACCATCTTCCTGGTGACCGCCTGGATGCATGAGGCCCAGCCACCATACCGGCCGCGGCAGCTCAGCTACCTCACCTGGCCGGAGATTCGCGAGATGGCCCGCAGCGGGCTGGTCAGTTTCGGCAGCCACTCCGACGACCTGCACCGCCTGCAACACGGCCGGCCCCGGGGACAGGTTCTGCCCCGGTCGGTGGTCCAGGCCGACCTGGAGGAAAGCCGGCGCAAGATCGAGTTCAACACGGGCCAGTTTCCCCTGGCTCTGGCCTACCCCTTCGGCTACCGGGACCAGCGCCTGGAATCGGCCGCGCAGGCCGCCGGCTTCCAGCTCGGGTTCGGCACCGACGCCGGCCCGGTGACCCCGCTATCGCCCCGCTTCTCCCTGTCGCGCTACTTCGTGGCCGGGTGGAGAGACCTGTCCCTCTTCACGGAGGTGCTGCCCCCGGCCGTTCCCTGAGACCCCCCGGGAACCCGCCGACATCGCGACCGTTCTTTGGTGCCCCCGCGGCCAATATCATTTGTCGAGGCCGCGGGGCACTCTTGTTTCGGGGGCGCGTGCATGGCGGGGCCGACGCAGGCGAACGCCGATCTTTGGAAGGGCACCTCGGTCCTGCTCGCCACCAACCTCGTCTACCGGGTGGTGGACTTCGTCTACCGGGTGTACCTGGTCCGGCTGGTGGGGGCGGAGGTCATCGGCCTCTTTCAGGTGGTGCTGCCAGTCTACTTGACCCTGCTGCTCCTGGCGGGGGCAGGTGTGTCCCCGGCGGTGGCCAACCTGGTGGCCGAGCGGGTCGCCACGGGAGATGTCGCCGGGTGCCGGCGGGTCGTCCGGACGGCGCTGCGGTGGAACGTCTTGGCCGGAACGCTGTCGGCGGGTGGCCTGATCGCCCTCGCCGAGTTTGCGGCGGTCGCCGTGTTGCGCGACGCGCGGGTCTACCTGGCGCTCCTCGCGGTCGCCCCGGCCCTGCTGGTGGTAAGCGTGCAGGGGATCTTCCGGGGGTACTTCCAGGGCCGGCAGCGGATGGGGCCCATCGCGGTGGCCCAGTTGTCCGAGCAGGCCACCGGCGTGGCCGTGGTTCTGCCGCTGCTGGTGCTGTTGGCTCCCGGGGAAAGCTCTCTCAAGCTCGCCGTCCTGGGGGTCGGGATGACGGCCGGGGAAATCGTCTCCCTGGTTACCCTGTTGCACTACTGGGGCACCCAGCGGGAGGCCTTACCCTGGCGCTCCGAGCGCCAAGGAACCACCGGCGGCGGAAACGTGCTGGCCCGCCTGCTGCGGCTGGCCGCCCCCATCAGCGCGTCCCGGTTGCTGGGAACCGCCTCTTTGGCCGCCAACGCCTTCCTCATCCCCGCCCGCCTGGTCCAAAGCGGGTACACCCGGCGCGAGGCCATGTCCCTCTACGGCCAGCTCACCGGGATGGCGATGCCCCTGGTGTCCTTCCCCGCCATCGTGACCTTCGCCCTGGCTTTTAACCTGGTTCCCACCGTGTCAGCCCTGCAGGCGTGCTCCGACTACGCCGGGATCCGGCGGGCCCTGGAGCGGGCCCTCTGGCTCACGGAGGCCCTGGCCCTGCCGGTGGCGGTGACCCTGGTGCTCTTGCCCCACGAGGTCAGCTTCCTGGCCTACCGCACCGCCACCCCGGCGCCGGCGCTCTTCTGGATGGCCATCGGCAGCCCGTTGCTCTACCTGGAACACGTCATGTCCGGGGTCCTGCAGGGCCTCGGCCGTCCATCCCTCGCCCTGCGCAACTTCGCTGTTGGGGAGGGGGTCAGCCTTTTGATCAGCCTGTGGCTCGTCCCCCCCCTGGGCCTGGCCGGGACCGGCATCGGCTTCTCCGTCGGGGCGGCGGCGGAGGCCGCCCTCGACTACCGCGCGGCCACCCGGCTCCTGCCCGACCGTCCCTCGTTGCCGCGTGTTTGGGCATCCCCCCTCGTCGCGGGAGGGGTCATGGCGGTGACCATGCTCGCCCTCGCCAGACCGCTGCAGGCCGCCCTGGGCTACGGCGCCCATCCGACCCTGACCCTGGTGGCGGCGGGCGCGGCCGTCTACCTGGGGGTGCTGCTCTTACTGGGGGCCGGCGGCGTTGCCTGGGCCCGCCCCTTCCGGTATAATCGGGGGCATTGAGAGGCCGGTTGGACGGGGGCTGGAGGCTTGACGACGGTGACGAGGCCCGCGCGGCGATGAGGGAGACCGTCGTGGTGGTGGGAGGCGGGGCGGCGGGCCTGATGGCCGCGGGCCGGGCGGCCGAAATGGGCGCCCCGGTGCTCCTGTTGGAAAAACTGGACCGGGTCGGCCGCAAGCTACAGATCAGCGGCAAGGGGCGGTGCAACGTCACCCACAGCGGCGGCGTTCCCGAGCTAATCGCCAACTTCGCGTCCGGCGGCCGTTTTCTTTATTCGTCCGTCTCCGCCTTCGACAATCAGGCCCTGGTGCAGTTCCTGGCTGACCTCGGCGTCGCCACCAAGGTCGAGCGGGGCGGCCGGGTCTTCCCCGCCTCCGACGACGCCGGGCGGGTTGTCCAGGCGCTGCTCGGCTATTGCCGCCGGAACGGTGTCGCGGTCCGCTGCCGGGCCCCCGTCGGCGGTCTCCTCGTAGAGGCAGGCAGGATCGCGGGGGCGTCGCTCCTGTCCGGGGAGCGCGTGCCGGCGGGAGCCCTGGTCGTCACCACCGGAGGCCTGTCGTACCCCGGCACGGGATCCACCGGCGATGGCTACCGCCTGGCGGAGGCGGTGGGTCACACCGTCGTACCGCCGGTGCCCTCGCTGGTCCCCCTGGTGGTGGAGGAGGGGTGGGCGAGGGACCTTCAGGGGCTGACCCTGCGCAACGTCCGGGTCCGCTCCCAGGCGGACGGCCGGGTCCTCGGCGAGGAGTTCGGCGAGATGCTCTTCACCCACTTCGGCGTTTCCGGGCCGATCATCCTGACCCTGAGCCGGGAGATCGCCCGGCACCTGGCCGCGGGGGGTGGGCCGGTCCGGTTGCGCCTGGACCTGAAGCCGGCCCTCTCCCCGGCGCAACTGGACGAGCGGCTGCAGCGGGACTTCGCGCGCTCCAGCCGGCGCCGGTTCAGGCACGCCCTGGACGAACTGCTGCCCCGCTCCCTGGCCCAGGTGATCGTGGCCCGGTCCGGGATCGACGCCGAGCTGCCGTTGCACCAGGTCACCCGCCCGGCGCGCCTCGGGATCGGCGAGACGATCAAGGACCTGGGTCTCACGGTGACGCGCACCATGCCCGCCGCTTTGGCGATCGTGACCGCGGGCGGGGTGACGACCAGTGAAATCGACCCGCGGACCATGGAATCGAAGCTGATCAAGGGCCTGTACTTCGCCGGGGAAGTCGTGGATTACGACGCCCGGACGGGGGGTTATAACCTGCAGGCGGCCTTTTCCACCGGCCGGTCGGCCGGCGAGGCGGCCGCGGCCAGGGTCCGCGGCGCGGACAAGGGGTAATTTGGGCCGGGTGCGGGACATAAGGATATAAGGCACAAGGGGGTGCCCGCCGGTGAGAACGTCCCCCGGTGACCGCTTTTACACCTTCACCAGCGCGGTGGAGCGCCTGTTGACCAGGCTGGTCATCGCCAGCGTCGCCCTGCTGGTGATTGTCCAGTTGGCACTCTACGGGCAGGACAACTCCTACCTCACCCTGCTGGAGCGCTTCGAGGGGCGCCAGGCCGAGCCCGTGCCCGCCGTGGCGCCGGCGCCGCGGTACAGTCTGACCCTTCACCTCGTCAGCCGCGAGAGCGCCCCGCGCGCCGCCGTAGTGGTCAACGGCACCCCGGCCGCCACCTTCGTCACCGGCCGGGTCACCGTCGCCGTACGGAACCGGGACGTGTTGGAAATCGACGGCTCCGCCTACCCGGAGGAGTTAATCTTCCGGGTCACGGCGCGATCGGAGGGGGTGGTGGAACCGACCCTGGCCCACGAGGTCATCACCCGGGGAGACATCCGGGCGCTCGGCACCGTCCGCGGCGAGAGCCCATCGCCTTGAAGGCCCCTCCAAAACATGTTATCCTTGCTAACGGGGCAATCGACAGGGTGAGGTAGTCGACGCCATGGCGGCCTTTACGCGAGGGATCCGCGGTGCCACGACGGTAGCCGCAAACGACGCGCGCAGCGTCCTGGAGGCGACGCGGGAACTCCTGACGCAGATGCAGCGGCGCAACGAGTTTTCCCTGGACGCGGTGGCGTCCGTTTTCTTCACCGTCACCGGGGACCTGGATGCCACCTTTCCGGCCCGGGCGGCCCGCGAAATGGGGTGGGACCTGGTGCCGATGCTGTGCACCAATGAAATCCCCGTGCCCGGATCGCTGCCGCGCTGCATCCGGGTGCTGCTCCTCCTCAACACCGACCGGCGGCAGGACGAGATCAACCACGTCTACCTGCGGGAGGCGGTCGCGTTGCGGCCCGACCTGGCCGGGGGGACGTCCCAGGGGAAAGACCCTTGTCGAAAAGGCTAGTGATCGCCATCGACGGGCCCGCCGGTTCGGGCAAGAGCACCGTGGCCCGCCGCGTGGCCGAGCGGCTCAACTACCTATACATCGATACGGGGGCGATGTACCGGGCCATCACCCTGAAGGCCCTGGAGGCCGGCCTCGACC
>JAJYMS010000214.1 GCA_021786825.1 Bacillota bacterium
ACCTTCAACCACTCCCTGGAAGTTGCCTTCACCAGGAAGTGTTGACGGACCGGAGGCGGTTTAAACCTCCGGGTGGCGGCGGGTGGGCAAAAAAGGCAAGAACAAGCCCCTTCCGCGGGGAAGGGGCTTGGGGTCTTACATCATATCCATGCCGCCGCCCGGGGGCATCGGGGGCATCTTCTCCTTCTCGGGCTTCTCCGTCACCAGCCCCTCGGTGGTCAGGATCATCGCCGCGATGGAGGCGGCGTTTTGCAGGGCCGAACGGGCCACCTTCAGCGGGTCGATGATGCCGTGGTCGACCATGTTGACGTACTCGCCGTTCAGCGCGTTGAACCCGATTCCCGACTTCTCGCCCTTGACACGCTCAACTACCACGGAACCCTCGTGGCCGGCGTTCAGGGCGATCTGCCGGATCGGCTCCTCCAGGGCCCGGCGGACGATGTTCACGCCGAGCTTCTCCTCGCCCTCGGCCTTGATGGCGGTCAGCGCGCCCAGGACGTTCACGTAGGCGGTCCCGCCGCCGGCCACGATGCCTTCCTCGACGGCGGCCCGGGTCGCGTTGAGGGCGTCCTCCATGCGCAACTTCTTTTCCTTCAGTTCGACCTCGGTGGCGGCGCCGACCTTGATCACGGCCACCCCGCCGGCCAGCTTGGCCAGGCGTTCCTGCAGCTTCTCCCGGTCGAAGTCAGAGGTGGTTTCCTCGATCTGCTTCTTGATCGCCTTGACGCGGTCCTTGATCTTGTTGGAGTCGCCCTTGCCCTCGACGATGGTGGTCTCTTCCTTCGCCACCCGGACCTGGCGGGCCTGGCCGAAGGACTTGATGTCGGTGTTCTCCAGCTTGAGGCCCAGTTCCTCACTGATGACCTGGCCGCCGGTTAGGATGGCGAGGTCCTCCAACATGGCCTTGCGGCGGTCGCCGAAGCCGGGGGCCTTTACGGCCACCGCCGTGAGAGTCCCGCGCAGCTTGTTGACGACCAGGGTGGACAGCGCCTCGCCTTCAATGTCCTCGGCGATGATCAGGATAGGCTTGCCCCGCTGCACGACCTTCTCCAGGACCGGCAGGAGGTCGGCAATCGCGGAGATCTTCTTGTCGGTGATCAGGATGTAGGGGTCGCTGAGGACGGCCTCCATCTTCTCGGTGTCGGTGATCATGTAGGCCGAGATGTAACCCCGATCGAATTGCATCCCCTCGACCACCTCAAGCTCGGTGGCCATGGTCTTGGACTCCTCGACGGTGATGACGCCGTCCTTGCCGACCTTCTCCATGGCGTCGGCCACCAGGTTGCCGATGGTGTTGTCGTTGGCGGAGATGGACGCCACCTCGGCGATCGCCTTGCGCCCCTCCACCCGGGTGGAGAGCTTCTTCAGTTCTTCCACCGCGACCTCGACGGCCTTCTCGATGCCCCGCTTGATAATCATCGGATTGGCGCCGCCGGTGACGTTCTTCAGCCCCTCGCGGACAATCCCCTGGGCCAGGAGGGTGGCGGTGGTGGTCCCGTCGCCTGCCACGTCGTTGGTCTTGGTGGCCACTTCCTTGACCAACTGGGCCCCCATGTTCTCGAAGGGATCCTCCAGTTCGATCTCGCGGGCGATGGTCACCCCGTCGTTGGAAATAGCTGGTGCACCGAATTTCTTGTCCAGTACCACGTTTCGGCCCTTGGGCCCCAAGGTCACCTTGACGGTGTTGGCCAGGGCGTTCACCCCGCGCTCCAGGGCGCGGCGTGCCGTCTCATCAAAGACGATTTGCTTGGCGGTCATCCTCTTCTCGCCTCCTTAAACTAAGTGGCCCTCATTCGACCACGGCCAGAACGTCCTCTTCCCGCAGGAGCAGGACCTCTTCCTCGTCGTGCTTGACCTCAGTCCCGGAGTACTTCCGGAAAATGACCGTGTCGCCCGCCTTGATCTCCAGCGGAACCTTGGTGCCGCTCTCCAGGCAGCGGCCCGTGCCGACCGCCATCACCTTACCTTGCTGGGGTTTCTCCTTGGCCGTGTCGGGCAGAACGATCCCTGACTTGGTCCGCTCCTCCTTCTCCAAGGCCTTCACCACCACCCAGTCTCGCAGTGGCCTGATGTTCACGACTCTTCCCTCCTTACTCTTTGCCTTCGGTGAACCCTTCCTGAATTGGCTGTTAGCACTCTAGCCTCCTGAGTGCTAAACCCAAACAATAATATAGGGTGACAACTCGGGGAAAGTCAAGTCCCCTTTGCCGCTTCTAGGATACCTTGGGTTCGGCCGGTTTATGCTGACCTGTCACCCCGGTGGCGTCCGGCGCCATTCTCCGCTTCGGCCCCCGGACTTCTCCACCAAGAGGATACGGTCGATCACCATCTCCCGGTCGACCGCCTTGGCCATGTCGTAGATGGTGAGGGCAGCCACGGCGACGGCGGTCAGGGCCTCCATCTCCACGCCGGTCCTGGCGGTGACGGCGGCGCGGGCCTCGATCTCGATGGAGGGCGGGTCGTCGCACTCCCGAAAGTCGATCCCCACCGAGTCCAGGCCCAGCGGGTGGCAGAGGGGGATCAGTTCGCCGGTGCGCTTGGCGGCCATGATCCCGGCCACCCGGGCAACCCCCAGCACGTCGCCCTTCTTGGCCAGGCCCTGGTGGATGGCCTCCAGGGTCTCGGCCCGCATAAGCACCCGCCCCCGCGCCACGGCCCGCCGGTGGGTGACGGCTTTTTCCCCCACGTCGACCATCCGGGCCTGCCCCTGCTCATCTAGGTGGGAAAGCTGCTTGGCCATGCTTACCTCCTTCTGGTCCCCGTCGACAGCGCGCCGCCGGCCCCGCGACTCAGCCGCCGATGCCGGACATGCGGCGCTGGCGGTTTTCCGGTCGAGTAAGGTCCTCCATTTGGTGGCGCTCCGGCTTCAAGCTGATGGCCTCGGTCAAAAGGCGCAAGATCTCCCCGTCTCCGGCCCCCGCGCGCAGGGGAGCGCGCAGGTCAGTGGCCAGCATCGAACCGAGGCAGGGATTGAGGTAGCCGTCGGCGGTCAGCCGCACCCGGTTACAGTCGGCGCAGAAGTGCTGGCTCATGGCCGTGATGAAGCCCAGGGTGCCGACCGCGCCGGGTATCCGCAGGTAGCGGGCGGGCCCCGCCCCCCGGACCTCCCCCGGCGCCAGCGGCCCAAAGGCGGCTTCGATCCGCCGTCGCAGGGCCTCCGCCGGCACGAAGCGCCACGCCTCCCACTGGTATTCGGTCCCCAGCGGCATCAGCTCGATGAAGCGGACGTGAAGCGGCCGGTCCAGGGTGAGGCGGGCGAAGTCGACCACCTCGTCCTCGTTGTAGCCCCCCAGCGCCACACAGTTCAACTTGACCGGTTCCAGACCGGCCTTCAGCGCCGCCTCGACGCCGGCGAGCACCCGCGGGAGACCCTCGCGCCGGGCGATCTCCCGGAACCGCTCCGGCCGCAGGGTGTCCAAAGAGATGTTCACCCGGTCCACCCCGGCCTGCCGCAGTTTTCCGGCCATCTCCGCCAGCAACAGTCCGTTGGTGGAAAGGGAGAGGTCGCGAAGTCCGGGAACGGCCCTCAGCCGGCGGGCGAAGTCCACGATACCCTGGCGGACCAACGGCTCCCCGCCGGTGAGACGCACGTGGCTGATCCCCAACCGGGTGACCATCAGCCGAACCAACCGCTCCAGTTCCTCGTAGCTCAGGATCTCCTCGGGACTTTTCCAGGCGACTCCCGCTTCGGCCATGCAGTACCGACAGCGGAGGTTGCAGCGGTCGGTGACCGAAAGGCGCAAGTACTCGATGGTCCTTTCATACTGGTCACGCATCGGTCGTCGAACCTCCGTCCTCGAGCACCCAGACCATCCGCCCCGTCTCGCTGAGGTCATATCCCCCGAGGGCCGCGACCTCCCTCCGCCAGGCCGGGGAGCGCGCCAACTCCAGCAGGCGCTCCATTCCAGGCAGGTCCAGGTTTTCCGCTGGAATGGCCAGTTCGTACCGTTCGCGGGCCAAGGCGACGAAGTCCAACCCGAAGGACTTCGCCACCGCGCTGATCCCCAGGCCGCAGTCGGCACTGCCCGCGGCTACCGCCGCCGCCACCGCGGTATGGGTGAAGACCTCCTGGCGGTAGCCGGCAATGGCGGCGGGATCGACTCCCAGGCGGGCCAGGTGGAAGTCGAGCAGCACCCGGGTACCCGAACCCGCCTGCCGGTTGATGTAGCGCACCCCTTCCCGGGCCAGGCCCGCGAAGTCGCGGAGACCGAAGGGGTTCCCCCGGCGGACCAGCAGGCCCTGTTCGCGGAAGGCCAGGGTGAAGAGGGCCACCTTCCGCCCCCGCAGGTACTGCCGCACGTAGGCGACGTTGTACTCGCCGGTGGCCGGATCGAGAAGGTGAACGCCCGCCAGGTGGGCCTCCCCGCGCCGCAGGGCGACCAATCCACCCTGGCTGCCCACGTGGGCCGAACTCAGGGTGGTCCCGGGCCAGCGTCGCGCCAGGCCGCTGGACAACATGTCCAACAGCAGGTCGTGGCTGCCGACCGCCAGCACCGTTCTGGCGATTTCGCCGGCGGGGCGAAGGAGTTCAACCTCCACGGTCGAACCTTCGGGCAGGCTCTCGGTCCCCCGGGGGATGCGGACGATCCCGTCCGCCCGCACCAGGCTGGTGATCACTCCGGCGCCCCGGGGCATCGGCACCGCCACCAGCCGCCCCTGCACCCGGCCCACCTTGACGCGCAGGAACTCCAGCACCCCCATGTTGGATGCCACGGGGCGGCTCAGGCGCGCCTCGAGCAGCGGACGGGGGGTCTCGCCGCAGCCGAGCCAGCGGCAGATCAGCGGCCGCAGGAACAGCTCGGCGCTCAGGGCCGCGGAAACGGGGTAGCCCGGGATCCCAAGCAGCGGCTTTCCCCCGGCCACGCCCAGGAGGACGGGTTTGCCCGGTTTGATCGCCACCCCATGGACCAGCACCCGGCCCAGACCCCCGATGATCCCCGCGGTGTGGTCGTCCTTCCCTGTCGATGACCCCGCGTTGATCACCACGATGTCGTGGTCCGCCAGGGCGGCCTCCACCCGCTGGCGCAGGAGTTCCCACGAGTCCGGGGTGATCGGCCGGACCGACGGATCGCCCCCCCACTCGGCGACCAGACCGGAGAGGGTGGCGGAATTGAACTCCGGGATCTCGCCGGGTCGCAGTTCCCGCTCCGGCGGGACGATCTCGTCACCGGTGGGGAGAATCGCTACCCTGGGACGGCGCCGCACCGCCACCTCGGTGACCCCCGCCGCCACCAGCGCCCCCAGGTCGGCGGGGCGCAGGCGGTGGCCCGCGGTCAGCAGCACGTCCGACTGCACCACGTCCTCGCCGATGGGGCGGACGTGTTGCCAAGGGGTGGTGGCGGCGTCCACAGTGACGGTCTCCCCGTCGAGCTGGACATCCTCGATCATCACCACCGCGTCGCAGGCGGCCGGCAGAACGTCGCCCGTATCCACCGGAAAGGCGTTGTGCCCCAGCCGGAGGCTCACGGGGGTCGTTTCCGACGCCCCGAAGGTGTCGCTGGCCAGCACCGCCACGCCGTCCATGGCGGAAGCCAGGTAGTGGGGCACGGAGCGCCGGGCGAAGACCGGCCCGGCCGTGATCCGGCCCAGAGCGGCGGTGGTGGCGATCACTTCCTCCGGGCCCAGGAAAGGCGGAGCCTCGCCGCGGTCCGGCCCGGGTAGTTCGCCCAGGGCCTCCCACAGGCGACGCAGGGCTTCGGCGACGGTAGCGTTGTCCAGGTACAGGGGCCCTCGGGGACTCAAGCGGTTGTTTCCTCCTCCACGCCGGTTTCGCTCCCCCTAGTCGCGGGGGTCTGGCCAGACCTCCACCCACGTCCCGGCGGCAATGCCTTCCAGGTCGCGGGGGACCATGATCAAACCGTCGGCGCGGGTGAGCGTGCTCAATAGCCCCGACTTGCCGACCTGGGGCTCGGCCCAGACCTCGCCGTCCCGGCGGAGCAAGGCGACCCGGACGTAATCGTCGCGCCCGGCCTCCGAGGGGACGTTGGCGGTGAGCCGCGCCCGGACGACCCCCTCCCAGCGGGCGGCGGGAAGCCCCATCAACCGGCGCAGGGCCGGTCGGCCAAAGAGGCGGTAGATCACCAGAGCGGAAACCGGGTGGCCGGGGAGCCCGACCACGGGAATGCCGTTGATCACCGCCAGGGCCGTCGGCTTCCCGGGTTTCACCGCCACACCGTGAACCAGTACCCCCGGCTCTCCCAGGGTGGAGAGGCATGCCAGGGTGAAGTCGCGGGTGCCGGCGGAACTGCCGCCGGAGATGAGCACGAGGTGGTGCTGGAGAGCCTTGCGCAAGGCCGCCTCGAGCGCCGCGGGCTCGTCCCCGGTGATCCCGAAATAGAAGGGCTCGCCGCCATCCGCCCGCACCGCCGCCACCAGCGCTGGGCCGTTGGCGTCCCGCACCTGCCCCGGTCCCGGGGTTGCTTCGGGCGGCACGACCTCATCCCCGGTGGAGAGGATCGCCACCCGCGGCGGCCGCACCGCCGTCACCGTCAGGACCCCGGCGGCCGCGAGCAGGCCGATGTCCTGCGACCGCAGTCGCTGCCCGCGTGTCAACAGGATCTGCCCCGCCGCCACGTCCTCGCCCCGGCGGATCACGTTCTGGCCGGGCGCGGCGGGGCGCCGGAACTCCACCTCACCCTCCAGGCGCTGGGCCTCCTCCAGCTTCACGGCGGCGTCGGCCCCCGGGGGGAGCATGCCCCCCGTTGGCACCCACATCGTCTCCCCCGGCCCGATGGGCCCGGGAGCCACGTTCCCGACCCGGACCTCACCCACCAGCCGCAGGTATACGGGCAGCCCCTCCTGCGCCCCGAAGGTGTCCGTCGCCCGCACCGCGTAGCCGTCCATGGTCGAGCGCTGGTGGTTGGGAATGTCATCACCGGCGGTCACGTCCCGGGCAAGCAAGCGGCCCAGGGCAGTCTCGCTGGGCAATCCTTCAAACTCCAACGCCGCCGGGGAAAAGGCGGCCAAGAACTCCTGCCGTGCTTCATCCGGATCCGCGATGCGCAAGGTCCACCCCCCTCTCGACAACAACGCCAGCCGAGAAAAGAGCGGCTGGCCACGAGCAGTCTCCTTTCCAGGCGGGAGGTGCGCCGGTTTCCCTGCGGCCGTAGTCCGGCCGCCGCACCCTTGGCCCTCCGCTGGGAGGGCATCGGCCCCTGGCCCGTGGGCCACGCCTTTAGGCGCCAGGAGCTCGGAGAAATATGCAAGTTGTTAGGTCGTATTATACCATAGCAAGGCCGAAATACGGAACGTCCATTTGCCCCTGACGCCGGCCTGAGGCTATAATGATTCCAGGCGCATCCCGGGAGCGTGGTCTGGCCGTCAACTGGGAAACTACGAAAAACGCCATCATGGCCTACATGCAGTGGCACGGCTACTGGACGCTGTTCTTCGCCATGGCCGTCGAGGGTACCGGCCTGCCGATCCCGATGGAATTCCTCTTCATCCCCGCCGCTTTTGCCGTATCAGCGGGAAAACTCAACCTCGGGACGGTGATCGGCGTCTCGACCCTCGGCGGAGTGCTCGGCAACCTCGTCGGCTACTTCCTAGGGCGCTACGGCGGCAACGCCTTCATCCGCCGGTTCGGCCACTGCCTGCGCATCGGCGAGCAGGACCTGGCGGGGATCCGCCGGTGGTTCATCGAGCACGGCGGCCGCACGGTCCTCGCCAGCCGCTTCGTGGGCTTCATCCGCGCTCCCAGCATCCTCACCGCCGGGCTGCTGCGGATGCACCTGCCACACTACATTCTTTTTTCGGCGGTCGGAGCCCTGCTGTGGAACTCCTTCTGGGCTGCCGCCGCCTGGCTGCTGGGGGCGCAATTGCCTGCCTACATCGCCCGGGCGCATCACTACCTGGCCTGGCCCCTCGCCGTGCTCTTTCTGGCCGGCGGCGCCTGGGCCGTCTACCAGGCCCCCCGGTGGGCCCGAAGGTGGAAAGGTCCTTGAGCTGACATGTACGCCCCTCGACGCCGATACACATTGGTGTACGGCTGGCAAGGGGGGCGTTGGCTTGGCTGCGCACGGCGGTCCCGGCGGCGACCGGTGGGGGTGGGAGAGCTTCAAGATCGCCACGACCTTTGTGGGCACCGTGGTGGGCGCCGGGTTTGCCTCCGGGCAGGAGACCATGCGCTTTTTCGCCGCTTTCGGCGCGGAAGGGACCTGGGGCATTGTCGTTGCCACTTTGGGTTTCGCCGGCTTCGGCATCGCCGCCATGGCCCTGGGCCGCCGCCTGGGCACCCAATCCTACCGCCGGGTCCTCGACTTCGGCCTCGGCGGGGCACTGGGGAGCCTGGTCGACCTGGTGGTGGCCCTGTTCCTTTTCGTCTCGGTGGCGGTGATGTTTTCCGGCTCCGGCGCGGTGGTCCAGGAACTTGGGGGCTACGACCCCGCGGTCGGCGTCACCGCCATCGCCGTGACGGCCGTCTTGACGGTCCTCCTGCGCCTCCGGGGGATCACCCTGGCCAACGGGCTGATCGTCCCGGTGATGGTGGCGATGCTGGTCGGACTGGCCCTGGCGGGCATCACCGCCCCCGCCGGTCCGGCGCCGCGGGGTTGGCATGCCTCCGTTCCCTGGCCGGGCGCGGCCGCCCATTGGCTGCTCTCCGCCCTGCTCTACGTCGCCTACAACCTCCTGCTCTCGGTGGCGGTGCTGGTTCCCCTGGGCAGGTCCGCCCACCACCCAAGAGCCATCATCTGGGGCGGAGTGGTCGGGGCCCTCACCCTGGGCTTGCTCACCCTGGCGATCAAAACAAGTATGCTGGCCCACCTCCCGGAGGTGGCCGGCACCCAGGTCCCGATCCTCTATCTGGCCGCGCAACGCCTGCCCCGCCTGCGCCCCGGCTACGCCCTGGTGCTCTGGCTGGAGATGTACTCGACGGCCATTTCCAGCCTTTACGGTCTGGCCTTGCGGAGCACAGAACGGTGGCGGGTCGATTACCCGGTGGCGGTCCTGCTGGCCGCCGGAGCAGCGCTGTGGGCCGGAGGCCTGGGATTTTCCCCGCTGGTGGCGACCTTTTACCCCCTCTTCGGCTACCTCAGCCTGGTGCTGTTGCTCGGGCTGGGGCGGGGGGCCTTCAGGAGTTGGCGAGGGGGGAACCAGGGCGGCTGTAGACCATGACCCGGTTCTTTCCCGCCCCCTTCGCCCGGTACATCGCCTCGTCGGCCGCCCGAATCAGGTCTTCCGCGTCGCCGGCGTGGTCGGGGAAGGTGGCCACCCCGGCGCTCACCGTCATGCGCACGTCGTTGGCGTCGACTCGCAGGTAATGCTCCTCGACCCGCCGCCGGATCCGTTCCAGCACTAAATAGGCGGTGGACACGTCAGTTTCCGGCATCAGGACCACGAACTCATCGCCGGCGTAGCGGAAGACGATGTCTGACTGCCTGACGCTGGACCGGACCGAAAGGCCGGTTTCCCGAACCGCGCGGTCTCCCTGCTGGTGCCCGTACCGGTCGTTGATCTGCTTCAGGCTATCCGAGTCGATCATCGCCAGGGACAGCCGGTGCCCGTAACGACGCGCCCGGTTGATCTCTCCCTCCAGCCGCTCGCTGAGGTAGCGGGCGTTGTACAGCCCGGTGAGCCCGTCGGTGATGGTGAGCTGGCGGGTGGTCTCGTAAAGGCGGGCGTTCTCGATGGCGATGGCGGCCTGGTTGGCGAAGACGGTGGCAATCTGCAAGTCCCGGTGGCTGTACTGGTTCAACCCCACCCGGGAGATCCGGATGACCCCCGTCACCAGCCCTTCCACCGCCGTGGGGACCACGATGTAGGAGAGGTCCCTGACCGGCAGTCCCGGGACGAGACGGGCGCGCGGGTCCTGCTTGGCGTCTCCACTCAGGATTGCTTCCCCGGTCTTGGCGACCCAGCCCGTGATGCCTTCGCCGATCCTTGGTTTGACCGACCGGAGGAATTCCTCCTCCCCGGCCTCGATGAACCCGGGAACGGTGGTCACCACCTCCGGGCTCAGGCGTCCGTTGCTCGTATCGACCAGGTAGATCACGCAGGAATGGGCGTCCAGGGCCTGTTTCAGGAACTCGGCCGTCGACTGCAGGGTCTGCTTCAGGTCCAGGCTGGTGGAAATCCGGCTGACCTCCATCAGCGAGGACAGGTATTCGCGTTCCTCGTGCTCGGCGAGCAATCGACGGTTGAGGGCGGCGGTGAAATAGGCCACTACCGGCAGTAGGGGGGCGTTGGCGACCGCCGCCCGGATGGCCGGCGGGGCGCCTCCGGACAGAGAAAGGGCAAGAATGCCCAGCCCGACGATGACGCTGAAGGAGACCGCCCAGGCAAGAGGATACAGCACGCTGGTGAAGACGACCAGGGGATAGGCAATCCAGAGGAACTGGGACCGGGACCAGCCGCTGACCGCCAGGGCCCCGCCCCAGACGAGCAAGATACCGGCGGTGCGGACAAGGAGGTAGGTCAGAGGGCTCCCCTCCCAGCGGACCAGGTAGACGGCCCCACCGACCAAGACCGCGAAGGCCGCCACCGCCAATCCTGCGGTGGGGTTGGCGGAGGCGTCACGGGGAGGCAAATAGAGGCTCAAGACCCCGGCCACGGCTCCGACCACGAGAATGGAGGCCGTCACCGTCCGCATCGGGGCCAGGATGATGCGGTGAAGTGCGGTTATGGACGCCTTATGCCGCGGTGACACCAGTTACCATCCTCCCGGCCGCCGTCCTGGAAATGGATCGCCCTAGTCGCACCGGACGAGGGTGGCCTCGCCCTGCCCGCCGCCCGAGCAGATGGCCGCCAGCCCGTAGTGGCCGCCACGGAGGCGCAACTCCCGCACCAAGGTCATCAGAATGCGGGCGCCGCTGGCGCCGATGGGGTGACCCAGGGCGATGGCCCCGCCGTTGACGTTGACCTTTTCGGGGTCTAAGCCGCCGACCTTGATACTGGTCAGCGCCACCGCCGCGAAAGCCTCGTTGATTTCCACCAGGTCGAGGTCGTTGGCGGTGAGCCCCGCCTTGGCCAGGGCTTTCAGCCCGGCCCGCGCGGGGACGGTGTGCAGGTAACGGGCCTGTTCGGAGACCTGTCCTTGGCTGACAACCGTTGCCAGGACCGGGGCTCCCAACTGCTCCGCCTTTTGGCGTGACATCAGCACCAGGGCGGTCGCGCCATCGCTCAGCCCGGGGGCGTTGCCGGCGGTGACCGTCCCGTCCTTGACAAAGACAGGCTTGAGGGAAGCCAGCTTCTCCAGCGTCGCATCCGGCCGGATCGACTCGTCGCGGTCAAAGGTGAGCGAATCCCCCTTCTTCTGGGGAATATTGACGGGGACGATCTCGTCCGCGAACCTTCCCGCCCGAGTGGCCTGGTGCGCCCGCTGGTGCGAGCGGAACGCCCACTCGTCCTGGGCCTGACGGCTGATGCCGAACTCGGCGGCGACTTCGCTGCCGTATACCCCCATATGCACATCGCCGAAAGCGCACCAAAGCCCGTCCTTGACCACCGCGTCGACCAGCCGGCCGTCGTTCAACCGGTACCCCCAGCGCGCCCTGTCCAATAGGTAAGGGGCGTTGGACATGGACTCCATGCCCCCGGCCAGGACAACGTCGGCCTCGCCGGCGCGGATCAGCACGTCCGCCAGGTTCACCGCCCGCAGCGAGGAGGCGCAGACCTTGTTGATGGTCTCCGACGGCACCTCCACCGGCAAGCCGGCCCCGATGGTCGCCTGGCGCGAGGGGATCTGCCCCGCCCCGGCCTGCACCACCATGCCCATCAACGCGTTCTGCACCTCGGGCCCCCGAAGGCCGGCCCGGCGGACCGCTTCCTTGATGGCCAGCGCGCCCAGTTCGGTTGCTCGCATGTCCCTCAGGCCGCCGCCGAAGGCCCCGAAGGGCGTACGGGCAAAGCTTACGATCACCGTTTCCCGCTCGTTCATGACCCGGCTCCTCTCTGCTGACGCGCCGACCTTCCGCGGTCTATTTCCCGCCGCAGGTAGGCCAGCGAATCCAGGACCTCTTCCGGTCCCTTGAAGGTGGATTCGATGATCACCGGTTGTTTGAACTCCAGGTCGCACAGGGCCGCCACGATAGGCTCAAAGCGGATCTTGCCCCGTCCCAGGGGAAGGTTGGCGGACCGGCCGTCAAAGTCGTGCAGTTGCACGCTGAACAGCGCCGGCCCGGCTTGGCGGATGAACTCGGCCGCGCCCCCGTAGGGCAGGTAGTAGGGTTCGGTCCGCGAAAGGAAGACGGCGGGAATGTCCAGGGCGATCCCCACGGTGGCCAGGTTCAGGTCCTGGATGGCCTTCAGCAGCCGAGGCAAGGGATAGAAGTAGTCGGCGTTCTCCACCGCCAGCCGGACCTGCCGTTCCCCGGCGTGGGCCGCGAACTCCTGCAGGAGCGACGTCGTTTCCCGGGCGTGCCGTTCCTCGGGAAGGTCCTGACGCCCGGTGTTTAGGCGGAGCGTCACCTGTTGCGCGCCCAGCGCCTTTGCCAGATCGATGGTCGACAGCACGTGGTCCACCGCCAACTGGCGGACGCGGGGGTTGCGGGAAAAGAAGTCAAGCCCGCTGTACGGCGCCACAATACCGATGTGCCTGAACCCGGCCAGGAGGGGCTTCAGGCCGCTGATCCGGTCCCTCTCCCAGGGGAAGATGCCCGGAACGCCCAGGTCCTCGAATTCCCGGGAGGCGGAGAACTCGACCGCCTCGAGTCCCAGCCCGGCCGCGAGGGAAATCGCCCTCTCCAGGCTATGACCGCGCAAGCCATTGGTGGAAAGGCCGATTCTCAACGGGTCACCTCCCTGTCCGGTTCAAAAGGCAGCCGTTGCATAATTCTGCACGCCTTTCCCCGGTACCTGCCGGCTGCATCGGCGCCACCTCAAGAGGCAACCCAACGCCACGTTATGCTATATTAGATAATTGGAAACAGCTTGATCGTGGGGAGTGAAGTTCTTGAACCAGGACTTGCAGGGCCAAGCGCTCTACAAGATCGGCGAGGTCGAGCGGCTGACCGGCCTCACCCCCCGGCGCATTCGCTACTACGAAACGCAGGGGCTTATCCACGCCGACCGCACCGAAGGCAAGCAACGCCTGTACACGGCCCAGACCGTGGAACGCCTGCGCCTGATCAAATCGATGATCGAGGCAGGTCATAGCCTTTCGGGCATCAAGACGGCGCTCCAAAGCCGCCCCGCGGTGCCGCGTCAGGGGGACAAGGGCAACGAACCGGCGGAGCCTCCCCCGATCACCTCCCTCTACCCGGTCCGGGACGAGGGAGCCCTGATGGACATCCTGCTCAAGCGGCAGCGGGGCCCAAAGGAACACAAGTAGGTCAGGGCAGGCGACGCAACCGGGCGCCGAGCTCGGCCAGCCTCTCCTCCAGGCGGTCGTAGCCACGGTCGATGTGTTCCAGGCCTCCGACCTCGGTCTCCCCCTCCGCGGCCAGACCCGCCAGAACCAGGGCGGCCCCGCCGCGGATGTCGGCGGCTTCCGTCGGGGCGCCGGTCAGCCTGGCCACGCCTCGCACGATGGCGGTTTCGCGTTCCACCTTGATGCCGGCCCCCATCCGCACCAGTTCATCCGTGAAGGCAAAGCGGTTCTCGAAGATCGTCTCCCGGATCACCGCGACGCCCTCGGCGAGACACTCCAGGCTGAGGAAAGGCGGCTGCAGGTCGGTCGGAAAGCCCGGGTGGGGGTGGGTCTCGATGTCCACCGCCCGGAGCCTGGCGGGAGCGCGCACTTCCACCGCGTCCGCCCGGTTGAAAACCTCCGCGCCGGCTTCCCTCAGCTTGGCCAGGACGGTCCGCAGGTGCTCGGGAATGACGTTCTCCACCCGCACCGTTCCGCCGGTGATGGCCCCGGCGATGAGGTAGGTCCCTGCCTCCAGGCGGTCGGGGATGACCTCATGGTGGGTACCGGTCAACGCCGACACGCCGTCCACCCGAATCTGGTTGGTGCCCGCCCCGCGGACCCGGGCGCCCATCCGGTTCAGGAAGTTGGCCAGATCCACCACTTCGGGTTCCTGGGCGGGGTTCTCCAGGACGGTGGTCCCTTCGGCCAGGGAAGCCGCGATCAGCATGTTCACCGTCGTCCCGAAACTGGCCCGGGCAATGTAAATGCGGCTGCCGCGCAGCCGCCCGGCCGACCCGACGATAGACCCGCGCTCCACCGCCACCTCGGCCCCCAGGGCGGCAAAGCCCTTAATGTGGTAGTCGACCGGCCGAAGCCCGATGTTGCACCCGCCGGGGACCGCCACCTCCGCCCTTCCCAGCCGAGCCAGGAGCAGGCCCACCAGATAACTGGAGGCGCGCAGCCGCCGGGCCAGGTGGTACGGGGCGACGTGGTTGTCGAGACCGCGTCCGTCGACCCGCAAGCGGCCTTCCCCGAGCAGTTCCACCTTAGTCCCCAGTTGGCGTAGGATTTCGCAGAGATCCAGAACGTCGGTGTAGTTCGGGACGTTCTCGATGATCGATTCCCCGGAGCCGGCCAGGGCCGCGGCGGTGATGATGGGCAAGGCGCTGTTCTTGGAGCCGCCGGTGGAAACAACCCCTTCGAGGGCCCTGCCCCCCTGGATCAATAGTCTGGACAAACTGAATAGACACCTCGACTTGGCGAGGGCCACCTGCCGATGGCCCTCGTTCTTTATTGATGGCTGTAGTTAGGAGCCTCCTTGGTGATCTGCACGTCGTGCGGGTGGCTTTCCCGCAGTCCGGCCGGAGTGATGCGGATGAACTTTGTCCGGGTTTTCAGTTCGTGGATGTTGGCCACTCCGCAGTAGCCCATCCCGGCCCGCAGCCCTCCGATCAACTGGAATACCGTCTCGGACAGGGGCCCCCGGTAAGGAACCCGCCCCTCGATCCCTTCCGGCACCAGTTTGGCGTTCTCCTCCTGGAAGTAGCGATCGGAGCTGCCTTCCCTCATCGCCCCAAGGGAGCCCATCCCCCGGTAAACCTTGAAGCTCCGCCCCTGGTAGATCTCCAGTTCGCCCGGGCTCTCCTCCGTCCCGGCCAGGAGCGAGCCAAGCATCACCGTGTCGGCCCCCGCGCCGATGGCCTTGGTGATGTCCCCGGAGTACTTGACGCCGCCGTCGGCGATGATCGGAATCTCGTGACGGGCCGCCTCCGCCGCGCACTCGGCGATGGCGGTGACTTGCGGCACGCCGATGCCGGCCACCACCCTGGTAGTGCAGATGGAGCCAGGGCCCACACCCACCTTGACGGCATCCGCGCCGGCGGTGATCAGGTCGCGGGTCCCCTCGGCGGTGGCGACGTTGCCCGCGACCAGTTGCAGGTCGGGGTAGCGGCGCCTGATCCGCTGGACGGTTGACAGCACGTTCTGGCTATGGCCATGGGCGCTATCGACCGCGATCAGGTCCACCCCCGCCTCGACCAGGGCGTCTACTCGGTCGTCGGTCTCGGGACCCACCCCCACGGCGGCGCCGGCGAGCAGCCGGCCCTTGGAGTCCTTGGCCGAATGGGGATAGCGACGGGCCTTCTCGATGTCCTTGATGGTGATCAGACCGCGCAGGGCGAAGTTCTGGTCTACCAATGGAAGCTTCTCGATCTTGTGCCGGGCCAGGGTCTCCTTGGCCTGTTCCAGGGTGGTTCCCACCGGGGCGGTGACCAGATTGCGGCTGGTCATGACCTCCCCGATCGGCTGCTTGAAGTCCTCTAAAAAGCGGATGTCCCGGTTGGTGAGGATGCCGACCAGCTTGCCGTTCTCGACCACCGGAACACCGGAGATGTGGTAGCGGGACATCAATTCCAGCGCGTCGGCCACCCGGTCGCGCGGCGAGAGGTAGATCGGGTCGATGATCACGCCGTGCTCGGAGCGTTTCACCTTGTCGACCTCGGCCGCCTGCGCTGCGATCGAGAGGTTTTTGTGAATGATTCCGAGTCCGCCTTCACGAGCCATCGCGATCGCCATCCGGGCCTCGGTGACAGTGTCCATCCCCGCCGACAGCAGCGGGACGTTCAGGCGAATCTGGCGCGTCAGGTAGGTGGACGTGTCCACCTGTCGGGGCAACACGTCGGACCGGGCCGGCACCAGCATTACGTCGTCAAAGGTCAGGGCAACCTTTTCAAACTTGTCTCCATCCGCCGGCATCGGCAAAACCCCTCTTCCTCTTGCGTTTGCACAAATATATCATAACGGGTTAAACCGCTTCAAGAGATGCTAACGAGACGTCAAACGCCGGAGGAACTCCCGGCCAACCTTCCAGATGTCGCCGGCCCCCATGGTAATCACCGTGTCGCCGGGGCGCGCGAGCTCCAGCAGGCGGCGGACGATGGACTCCTGGTCAGTGATCAGTTCCACCGGACGGCCCTCCCGGGCCTCGATCATCCGCGCCAGGGCGGCGGAACTGACGCCGGGGATGGACGGCTCGCCGGGCGGGGAGTAGATTTCCGTAAGGATCAATAGATCCGACTGGGAGAAGGCCCGGGCGAATTCGGGCATCAAAATGTGGGTGCGGGTGTAGCGCTGCGGTTGGAAGACCACCGCCACCCGCCCACGGGCCTCGTCCCTGGCCGCGCGCAGAGTGGCGTCGATTTCCGTGGGATGGTGGGCGTAGTCGTCGATCACCCTGATCCCGCCGGCCTCTCCCAGCACCTGAAAACGGCGCTTGGCGTTCCCGAAGCCCTTCAGGGCATCGAACAGGACCGCCGGAGCTAAGCCCAGGCGCATCCCCACCGCCAGCGCCGCCAGCGAGTTGAGGGCCATGTGCCGGCCGGGGATCGATAGCTGGAACTCGCCCAGGCTCGCGCCCCGGTTCAGGACCTGGTAGCGGCTCAACCCCCCCTGTCGCTGAAAGTCCTCCAACCGCAGGTCGTTACCCTCCCCCAGGCCGTAGGTCACGGTCGGGTTCGCCTGCCGCGGGGCCATCGCCCGCAGGCGGGGGTCGTCGCCGCACAGAACGATCAGGCCCCCCGGCTTGACCTGTCCCAGGAATCGCTCGTAGGCGTCCAGCACCCGGCCGAAGTCGCGGCCGTAGTGCTCGAGGTGTTCGGGTTCGACGTTGGTGACCACGGCCACCTGGGGGGTGTAGCGCAGGAACGACCCGTCGCTCTCGTCGGCCTCGGCGACCACGTACTCGCCATGGCCGAGGCGTCCGGTGCCGCCGATGGCCTCCAGTTCACCCCCGATCAGGCAGGTGGGCTCCAGACCCGCCCGCTGCAGGATCACGCTGATCATCGAGGTCGTGGTAGTCTTGCCGTGGGTGCCGGTTACGGCGATGCCGTAGCGCGGGTTAAGGAGGCGGGCAAGCACCTCGGAGCGGTGCAGCAACTGGAGGCCCCGTTCCCGGGCCGCCGCCAGTTCCGGGTTGTCCGCGGGGACGTCGGTGCTGTAAACCACCACCGTGGCCCGCCCGAGGTTCTGCGGGTCATGCCCGAGGCGCACCGGGACCCCGGCCTCCTCCAGCCGCGCCGTCCGGTCCGAGGTGCGGGCGTCGGAGCCCGTCACCACCTCGCCCATCTGGTGGAGCACCTGGGCGAGCCCGCTCATTCCGTATCCACCAATCCCCACGAAGTGCCAACGCGCGGCCTCGGTCACGTCCATCCCCCCCGTCTTACCTCCAGATATATCCAGAACTGACCCGGCCTATTCAGGCGGGACGGTTCCGGATCATGATCAGCCAGGGGCCCTGGGTGTCCGCAGTGGTGCCCGCCGCCAGAAAGCCCAGTTGCTCGTAGATCCGGCGCGCGGGGGCGTTGTCGGGCCGCACCTCCAGCCGCACCCGCGGCACCCCCAGGCCGTCGAACCGTTGCAGGGCCCGCCGCGTCAGTTCTTTGGCGATCCCCTGTCCCCGGGCCGATGGCAGGACCGCAACCGAAAGGATCCTGGCCTCCACGGCGAGCTGCGGGTCCACCGCCGAGCGCAGGAAATGGACCTTGTTGCCGACCAGCAACCGCACCGGATGCCAGCCGAGGCGGAGGCGGCCGGTGATCCAACGCCACAGCCAGCGCCAGATGAACCTGCGTCCCAGGGCCACTTTCCACAGGCGGCTGAGGTGCGCGGGCGCGAAGATGTATCCGACCACCTTGCGCTTTCGCCGGGCGACGACAAAGGCCTCCGGTTCGGCGGCCAGGCATACCCGGAAGGCCTCGCGCGTCACCTGCAGCGGGGGAATCCTCCCGAAGAGGTGTCGGACGCTCTCGGGAAAGGATTCGTTGAAGACCCTGGCCACCCCCGCCAGGTCCGAGTGGTTCGCCCACTGGTACAGGACCGGATCCTCCAAAGGCTAAGACCCCCAACCGGGAAGCATCATTGTCCCGCCAGCCTGGGCAGGATGATCGGACGCCACGCCATGCGGTCGATTTGCACCCTGGTGAACCACGACTCCACCCCGACGAAAACCTCCTCCGGCCGCCCCAGCAGTTCAAGGGGCAGGGAGAGTTCAAGGGTGCGGTCGGCAAAGGCCACCGCCATTCCCGGGGGCGGCGGCGCCCATCCCCCGCTGACCTGGTTCGCCTCCCGGAGGCGCAGCGTCGGCCCCGGAATCTCCGCCAGCAGGTCGAGCGGCCGCGCCGCGCCCCTGGCCGCCAGCGGTCTGAGCCGGATCAGGTAGGTTACGAAGGCGGGCACGGAGCCGCGCACGTCCAGCCGGAGGTAGAGCCGGTCCGGGTCCCGGGCGGCGAACAGTTGAAGCAGGTCCCCCCCGGCCTCCATCTCGCGGATGATGGTGTCCTTGGCGGGATCGTTGAGCACGGGCTCGATCCCCGCCCAGTCCCCGATCTGCCCGTCCACGGTGATCCGGCCGGGAGGAACGGCCACGGCCGTCGGGTGACCGACCTCCCCGAACAACTCGTTCTGCCGGGCGAAGCTGACCAGGAACCGCCGCAGCACGGTGATTTGTGACTTGTAAGCCAGGATGGCCCGCTCCTTTTGCGCCACCGTGGCGGGGTCGAGGGGCAGCGACCCCCAGTTGGTCAGGGGCGTCAGCAGGGCCGGCGGGGGCAGCAAGGACGCGTGGGGCCGGAGCCCTTTCGGCGTGGGCCAATCCCCGCGATGGACGAGGTAGAGCCATTCGCGGGTGTGATCGGCCCAGGGCACGCCCTCCCGGCGCAGTTCGTCCAGGGCATAGGCTACGAAGTTGTAAGTGGCCCAGTGATCGACGTGGGCGTCGTTGGGGTGGGGGTAGACGACCAAGTCGGGCTTTTTGTCCCGCAACACCTCGGTCAGGTCCCGGAGCAGGCTCTCGCCGGCGTAGACGGTTCCCCGGTGCAGGCCGTTACGGTACGGGGAACGCGTGCTCCGGGTGTAGCGCGAGAGGTAGGGGTGGTTGTCCGCCCAATGGTTATCCCAAAGTTGGGAGACCCCCCGGTCCGGGTAGCCCAAGAAGATGATCTGCTCCGGCGAAAGTCCCATGATCCCCAGGGCCTTGGTGGACTCCTGCTGGCGGACGTAACCTAGGTTTTCGTAATCGGCGGGAGAGGGACGCAGGTGCCGGAACCAGCGTTCGGTGGCGATGGTGAACCCGTCCCCGTTGGTGACGAGCACCACGGTCACCTGGTTGTGCGCCTCCAGGGCCCGCTTGACCAGCCCGCCGGCCCCGAGGATCTCGTCGTCGCTATGGGGAGCGACGACCACCACGGACCCGCCGGAAGGCAGGGTCAACTCCGGCAGCGGTGCCAGGCGGGGGGCTGAGGGGAAGAAGTACTCGTACAGGTCGAAGACCAGGATACCCACCAGCACAACCACCAGCAACCGCTTGATCCATCCTCCGTCGACCTTTCTCCTCAGCACCATGGCATCAAGCCGGCCTCCCGCGACGACCATTCAAAGGCATTATGCCATCACCCGGGGCCTCCGTCAAAGGTCGCGCCGCTTCGACACCCCTCCCCGCCGGTAGGCGCGGGCAATAAAAAGCCGCCCCTGCAGGAGCCGCGTCGCTGTGCGGCAGGTCGCCGAGGGCGTTCTCAAAAGCGTGTGCCCGGGGTGGCCGAACCTATTGGTCCGCCGCGGTCTCGGGGAGCCAATCCTCCCCCCAGCGGCGAATCTCCTCGATGATTGCGCTCAGGCTATGTCCCTTCTCCGTGAGGCTGTACTCCACGCGGGGAGGCACCTCCGGGTAGACCGTGCGGGTTACGACGCCGGAAGCCTCAAGCTCCTTCAACCGCTCCGACAAGGTCTTGGGGCTTACGCCTTGCAACGATTTAAGCAGTTGGCCAAAGCGCTTGGTGCCGGTGACAAGGTCCCGAACGATCAGCACCGTCCACTTGGCGCCGATCACCTCCAGGGTTCGCTCAACGGGGCAGTTTCCGGCCGCTTTGTGCCGCGTCGCCATCCCTCTCCCCTCCGTCCACCCCGACCCTATACCGCTCCTGCCACGACCTCATGCTTGTTCCAAAACCGCCGCCAAAGCGGCAATGAACCGCTCGTTATCGGTCCGCCGGCCGATGGTAACCCGGATGTGGCCCGGCAGGCCGAAGGACTCGGCCGGGCGGACGATCACCCCCCGGGCCAGGAGGGCTTGGTAGACCGGCCGACAGGGACGGGCAAGGTCGATCAGAATGAAGTTTGCCTGCGTGGGCAGGTATGACAGCCCGAGGCGGGAAAGCTCCCGGTAGAGGAATTCCTTCTCGTCCCGGTTCAACCGCCGGCTGCGGTCGCGGTGAGCCTGGTCCGCCAGGGCGGCCGCGCCGGCCACCTGGGCCAGGCGGTTGACGGCGAAGGGGGTCCAGGCGGCCGCCAGCGGCCGGATAATCCCGGGGCAGGATACCGCGTACCCCAGCCGCATCCCCGCCAGCCCGTAAATCTTGGAAAAGGTGCGCCACAACACGACATCTCGCTGCTCCCGCACCAGCTCCAGGGAGCGCGGGAAGTCTGGGTCATCAGCGTAGTCGTGATAGGCCTCGTCAATGGCCACCAGCACTCCGGGGGGTACCCGGTCCAGAAAGGCCCGCAGGTGCCCATCGCCAACGATCGTCCCGGTAGGGTTGTTGGGGTTGCAGATCACCACCAACCGGGTGCGGGGGGTGATCGCCCGGGCCATCGCCTCCAGGTCGTGGACCCAGTCGCGCAACGGCACGAAGACCGGGTTCGCGCCCACCAGCCGGACAGCGTACTCGTAGGTGGAGAAGGAAGGGGTCGGCAGCACCGCCTCGGCGCCCGGCTCCAGGAAGGTCTCCGCCACCAGGCGAATCAGGTCATCCGACCCGTTGCCGCAGATAATCCATTCCTCGGGCACCTCCAGGTGGCCGGCGAGGGTGCGTTTCAGGTGGTAATAGTGAAGGTCCGGGTACAGGTGGACGCCGGGCAGGGACTCCCTGACCGCCGCCAGGGCCTGGGGTGAAGGCCCCAACGGGTTCTCATTGGAACTCAGCTTCACCACATCGGAAAGGCCGAGTTCCCGCTGGACCTCTTCCGCCGGTTTGCCCCCGACATAGGGCTTCAGCCGCCCGATTGCCTCTCTGGCAGTTACCGCCAACCGCGATCCCTCCGAGCCGCCAGGGGTTGTCCGGCGCGTCACTGCCTTATGGTAGCACTGCTCCCAAGGCCCGTCAACTTGCCGAGAGGTTGATCAGGGTCACCGCGGCAATGACCAGGCCCGCGCCGACAACCTGGACCCCCGTCAGGGTCTCCCCCAGCACCAGGTAGCCGAGGAGGGACGCGGCCACCGGCTCCAGATTGGCGGTAATGCTGGCGGCCGACGCGTGAATCCGGGTCAGGGCCTGGTAGTAGAACAGGTAGGCCAACAGGGTCGGCAGGACCCCTACGCCCAGAATCATCAGCCAGGTGAAGGGGCTGTACCGAGAAACCTGGGTTAGTCTCAGGGGGCTGAAGAGCGACAGGAAGAGCAAGCCGAAGACAAAAGAGTAGAAGGAAAGCGTCAGGGGCTGGTGTCGCCGAACCAGGCGCTTACCTCCCAGGCTCAAGGTGGCGTAGGTGAAGCCGGCGATGAGTCCGGCCAGGATTCCCGCGGCGGTCACCCGTCCCCCGCCGCCGAAGACCCCGGTCACGAGCAACAAGCCCAGGAAGGCCAGCAGCAGGCCGGCCATAGTACGCCCCCGCAGCCGCTCGCCCAAGCAGGGAACCGCCAGCAGGACCACGTAAAAGGGTGCCGTGTACAGCAGGATGGCGGCCAGGGCGACGGTGTTCAGCTTGATCGCCCAGAAGTAGGATAGTTGAAATAGCCCCACGCTCGCCGCGCCGTAGAGGGCCAGCCCGGGGAGGTCGGCCAGCCGCAGCCGGAGCAGGGAGGGACGGGCCACGGCGAGGTAGAGGCCACTCAAAACCACCATTACCAGCGCCCGCCAGAAGGTCATTTCCACGGGCGCCATCCCCTGACCCCCCAGCCAGCGGCCGAAGAGCCCCACGGTGCTCCACAATAGCGCGGCGAAGGCCACCATCAGGTGACCCCCCAGCGCCGTGGCCGCCGGTTTCAACCGCCATCCCCCATTCCTCGCCCGGCTCCCCGCTGATCGCCACCCTGGCCGACACCGGCGCCGGGACCGGCAGGCGCGAGGCCGAGCCTCACGAAGGCCCAGGGCAGTACCAGCGTTCCCACGAAGCCGATCACCGCGTACCGCAGGACATTGAAGGCGAAAAGGTCAGGGAAGTTGGCCTTGAGCCCGACGCGTAGCCCGAGCGTCACCACCACTCCCAGCAGCACCTTGATCACCTGCCGCCACCAGGAGGCCCGGGGGGTGTAAGGCACCAGCCCCTCCCGCAGGATGTGGCCCGCTCCCAGGCCCATCAGCGCCCCCACGATGGTCGAGACGCCAGGATCGCGGTGCACGGCCATAATTCCCAGGCCGGCCAGGAAGGTCCCCGCCAGGGCGGGGACAGGAGTGGCCAGGGTCTTCGGCCAGACCCGGATCGATCCGTAACCGACTCCCAGGACGAGCAATCCCGCCATTGCCCCACCGAGCAGGTCCACTGGATAGTGGACCCCCAGGTAGAGGCGGGAAAGGGAGACCAGCCCGACGACCACGACAGCCACCGCCGCCAGCGGCCAGCTCCGCCAGTAAAGGGCGGTAAAGCCCCAAAAGGCCGTGGTCCCTTGGGCGTGCCCGCTGGGGAAGGCCGGGTCGCGCTGCTCGACCAGGGCCACGATCCGGTCCGAGGCCGGGCGGGGAGTGTTGAAGGAGAACTTCAGCCAGGAGTTGAGCCACAGGCTGAAGAGGCTGACGTTTGCCAGCCGGTAGCCGAAGATGGGGTCGATGCACCAGTAGATGACCGGAATGGCGACGATGTAGAAGTTCTCCTGGCCCAGTTGGGTGATCAGCCGGCCCAGCAGGTCCAGCAACGGCGTGCGAAAGGACTGCAACCAGACGATCACCCCGACGTCCGTCACCCCTCAACCCCCCCCTCCGCCGCCGGTTCCCGGGACATCTCCACCGCCGGCACCCCCATTACCCGGGCGTCCGGCGGGACGTCGCGGTTTACCAGGGACATGGCCGAGACGCTGGCCCCGTCGCCGATGCGCACCCCGGCCAGGACGGTGCTGTTGGCGCCGATCATCACGTTGCGGCCGATCAGCACCGGACCCGTTCGCCACTCGCGGATCAGGAACTCATGGGCCAGGATGGTGGAATTGAAGCCGATAATGCTGTTGTCCCCGATACTGATCAACTGCGGCCAAAACACATCGAAAATAGCCCCGAGCCCTACGGAGACGTGCCTGCCCACCCGCATCCCCAGCATCCGGTAGAGGGCGTTCTTGACCCCCAGCCAGGGAATGAACCGGCACAGGTAGATGACCGCGACGTTGCGGGCCACCCGCCAGAACGGCACGATCCGGGTCCAATAAACCAGGGAGTTCATCTCCCCCACCGGGTGAACCTCCAGCCGGCGCACCCAACCCCCCCCTCCACTCCAGCCTACCAGGGCAAGTCCGCGTAAGCGCCCAAGTCCAAACCCGCTCGCTCGCCGCGCTGAAAGGCGTGGTACCCCGCGGCGGCGATCATCGCCGCGTTGTCCGTGCAGAGTTCCGGTGGCGGGTAATAGACCCGCAGCCCCCGGGTGGCCGCCTCGGCCGCCATGGCCTCGCGCAGGGCCCGGTTGGAAGCCACTCCGCCGGCCAGGGCGATCCCCGAAACTCCGCGGCTCTCCGCCGCAGTCATGGTCTTGCGCACCAGGACGTCGACGACGGCGGACTGAAAACCGGCGGCCAGGTCCGCCGCCCGGTCCGGAGAGCGGCGCCAGTGTTGAAGGACAGCCGTCTTCAGGCCGCTGAAGCTGAAGTCCAGCGACCCGGCCTCCAGCCAGGCCCGGGGCAAGGCGATTCGTTCCGAGTCCCCCGCGTGGGCCAGGGCCTCGACCTGCGGACCGCCGGGGTACCCCAGGCCCAGGATTCGCGCTACCTTGTCGAAGGCCTCGCCCGCCGCGTCGTCGCGCGAGCGGCCCAGCACTTCCCACTCCCCGGGCCCCCCCAGGTAAATGAGGTCCGTGTGGCCGCCGGAGACCACCAGGCAGACAAAGGGAAATTTGGGAACCTCCGCCTGCAAGAAGTTGGCGTAGACGTGCCCGCGGAGGTGGTTCACCCCGGCCAGCGGCAGACCGCGCGCGAAGGCGATCGCCTTGGCGGCCGACACCCCGACCAGCAGGGCCCCCACCAGGCCGGGGCCGACGGTGACAGCCACCAGCCCGAGGTCCACCAGGGTCGCCTCCGCCTGCTCCAAGGCCTCGGCGACCACCGGCAACACCAGCTCCAGGTGCCGCCGCGAGGCTATTTCCGGCACCACCCCGCCGTACTTGCGGTGGAGGGGAACCTGGGAGGCAATCACGTTGGACCGGATCCGCCGGCCATCGACGACCACCGCCGCCGCCGTTTCATCGCAACTGGTCTCGATTCCGAGGGTGAGCACCGGTACCTCCCCGCATTTGTCCGCGTATTGGATAGTTTACCACAAAAGCCCCCGGCATGGCCGGGGGCCTGGAGTATAAGAGGCAAGGCCCTGGCGGTTCCGCCGCAGGGCTGTAGCTCAAATCGCGCGGTTTTCGGACCGTCTGGCCTTGCCGCCGGTAGCACGGCTGCGCTGGACCACCCCCCCGGGAGCAAGCATGCGGATCACTCCCGGAGTTATTGCAAAAAGCATGCCAGTTCTAGATCTGCTCTCGCCACATGACAATGGCGTCTTCCCGCGTGTCGGTATAGTACCCCTTGCGGACCCCTTTGGCCTGAAACCCCAGTTTGAGATACAACTGCTGGGCCACCAGGTTGGACCGCCGGACCTCCAGGGTCATCCGCTTGGCGCCCCGGTCCTTGGCCCGGGCCATCAACTCCAGCAGCAGGTGTTCGCCGATCTTGCGACCCCGGAAGGACTGGTGAACGGCGATGTTGGTGACGTGGGCCTCGTCGAGGATTACCCACATCCCCGCGTAACCGACCACCCGAACGCCGACCTTGGCCACGATGTAGTCGGCATAGGCGTTCTCGGTCAGTTCCCCCAGGAAGGCCTGCTTGGACCAGGGAGTAGCAAACGAGGTGCGCTCGACGGCGTGCACCCCCTCGATGTCATCGACCATCATCGGCTGGAAAGCTACTTCTTCCACCATGGCGTTTCTCCCACAACATCTCCGCCTGGGATGGACGGAGGTAAATGGCGCCTACCTCCAGTGGATTCCGCCCCTCGCCCGCCTCCAGCCGCAGCCGGCCCAGGTCGGCCACGCTGGCGGCCCGTGGCAGGCGGTCAGGCGTCGCGGCGAGGGCTCCCCTCTCGCCTAACCCTTTCTCCACCTCGGGCCACCGGCTCTGGGCGGCCTCGCCGGCGAACCATACCCTCTCCCCCAAGGGCAGCTCGTCAGCCAGCCGCCTCAACCAGCGCTCTAGCGGCAACACCGATGGGCCGATCACGGCGGTGGGCATGGGCGGGCCGGCGCGGTACAGGGCCGCGTACACCTCGCCGTGGCGGGCGTCCAGCAGCGGCGAAACCAGGTTTCCGGTGGGCGTTAAATTGTGGGCCAGGGCCTCCAGGGTGCCCACCCCGCACAGCGGTTTGCCCAGCGCGAAGGCGAGTCCCTTGGCCACCGCCAGCCCGATGCGCAGCCCGGTGAAGCTTCCCGGCCCCGCGCTGGCGGCGACCCCGTCCAGGTCAGCGGGCCTCAGGCCCAGCGTCCGCAGCGTCTCGGCCACCAGGGGCAGCAACCGCTCCGCGTGAGTGCGCTGCGCGTCGTGGTTCGCCTCCAGGAGCAACCGGGGCCCGTCGACGACGGCTACCCCCAGAATCCCGGTCGACGTTTCCACCCCCAGCACCTTCAAGGCCCGGACCCCTCTCGCCAGGCCAGCCCGGGGGGCAGGTCGAGGGCCGGCAGCAGGTGCCGGTACCGCTCTCCCACCGGGTGGAAGGTGATGCGGCGCCGCTCCGCGTCCGGGCCGGGGGAGGCCTCGCCGGGAGGGGGCAACTCCAGTTCCACGCGCAGGTGTTCAGCGGGCAGGTAGGCCTCGATCAGGTTGGCCCACTCCACGATCACCACGCCCGGGCCGTAAAAGATCTCCTCGTAGCCCAACTCCTCCAGTTCCTCAGGCCGCCGGAGGCGGTACACATCCAGGTGATGAACCGGGACCCGGCCGCGGTACTCCATGATGATAGGAAAACTGGGGCTTCGCCCTCCTTCCGGCACGCCCAGCCCCTCAAGGATTCCCCGGGCCAGGGTGGTCTTGCCGCTGCCCAGTTCGCCGACCAGGGCGAAAAAGTCACCGGGCCGGGCTGCCAGGCCGAGCCCGCGTCCCAGGTCCTGGGTCATCCGCGCCGTAACCGTTTCGATAGCGGGCAGGGAGAGTCCTCCTCAGGCGGAAACCAGCTTCCGGTACTCGTCCCGCACGCGCTGGATGTCCTGCCACACGTCCCGCTTCTTGGACGGATCGCGGAGCAGCGCCGCGGGGTGATAGGTCGGCATGATGCGCACCCCGAACCGCTCCACCCACTGCCCGCGCAGCCGCGTAATCCGCGCGTTGGGATCGAGCAGCCCCTGCGCGGCCGTAGCGCCCAGGCACACCAGCAAGCTGGGCTGGATGATCCGGATCATCTCGGTCAGGTAGGGCAGGCAGGTCTTCATCTCTTCCGGCGCCGGAGCGCGGTTTCCGGGGGGGCGGCACCTCACCACGTTGGTGATGTAGACCTCCTCCCGGCGGATTCCGGCCGCCGCCAGGATCCGGTCCAGCAGTTGTCCGGCCGCGCCGACGAAGGGACGCCCCAATTCGTCTTCCGTCGCCCCCGGCCCCTCTCCGACGAACATCAGCCCGGCCCGCGGATTACCCTCGCCGAAGACCGGCGCCCGGCACCCCGCCCGCAGCCCGCAGCGGTGGCACTCGCCAACCCGCCGGGCGACCTCCTCCAGGGTTCCCACCGGTCCGACCGGGCCATTCTCACCGAAGTGAAGCTGCATCCGTCCTCCCCCCAGGAGAGGTTTCGGCCCAGAGTCCCGAAATTCCTTTTTTTAGTCTCTGCGCCAGCGCGCCCTGGCATGCGGGCGAGGGGTCAACCCAACCCGGCTCCGGCCCAGTGGTTCACCGGTCCCCGCCCCCGGCCCAGCGGGACCGCCGCGGCGACGGCGCGGGTGATGAACTCCTTGGCCTGGACCACCGCCGGCAGGGGATCGTCCCCCTTGGCCAGCGCGGCGCAGACCGCCGCCGAAAAGGTGCAACCGGTGCCATGGGTGTGGGGAGTTGCCAGACGAACGGCGGGCAACTCCACGAAA
>JAJYMS010000068.1 GCA_021786825.1 Bacillota bacterium
CAAACCACAGTTCCGGCAAGGGTTGCATGGATCCTAACTTTCTAAACCTCTGATCCCAAAGCGAAGAGCTGCCGGTTAATTGCTTCTGCCAATGCACGTGCCACAGGCGGCGAAACTGCCTCCGAAACTAACCCAATCTGGTCTGTTAAGGTGCCCATCAGGCGGTAGCTGGACGGGAACCCTTGTAATAGCATAGCCTCGTATACACTAAGTCGCCTATGCCCCTTAGGGTGCACATGTACCTCACGGTGTCCATAGGCCACAGTGTAGCTCGGCTCATCGTAACTCAGGATCTTGAAGCTCTTGCCCGTAACAGGTTTCCCCAAACTGGACCGCCTGTCACAGTCAACCTCGGCAGTACGATAGATCTTACCATCAAAATTCTTCTCAACAATGTGGCAGAGGAACTTCTCGGAAACGGGCTCCATGCACCAATGGTTCCAGTGACCAGCAATGGCTCTTACTTCATTGGGAGAGAGCTTAGAACTTGCAATTACCGCTTCTTCGGTCACCTGATCCAGTGCAACCCTTGCCGGAACTGTGGTTTGATCGCCCTTTGGAAAAACGAACTGTCGCCGTCTTTCCCCGTTTCCAAATGCCTTATGTTTTTGCTTGTTAACCCCCACAACGAATACCCGTCTCCGTCTTTGTGGCACTTTGAAGTTCTGAGCATCCAGCTCCCCGACAAAGGCTTGAAAACCCGCCGCTTCAATTTCTTCCAGAAAGGCGGAGAATCTCTCTGAGTGCAATGTTTTCAAACCCATGACATTTTCAAAAACGCAAAAATCGATGGCCCCTTTGAATCGTCTATTCAGTTCACCAATTAACTTTGCATATACTCTTGGCAGAAAATGACGTGGATCGTCCCCCCTTTGGTATGAATTACCCTTGGAGAAAGATTGGCATGGCGGCCCTCCGATAATACCCACCGGAGGTTGATTAGAGAATCGAACTCTGCATTGGTCCCAAATGATATCGATAGCAAAATCTCTTGTTAGATCAAGCACCAGCGCGTCGGCTTCAGGATGATTGTACCTGTGTGTTTTAACCGAAGCGAGATCTTTATCAATGGCAAGGAGGGTTTGGAATTTGGCTTCCTTAAAACCTTGATCCAAGCCACCCGGACCACAAAACAGACTTATTATACTCTTCTGTGTCATGCAAATCTTCCTTCCGCGCAAGTATCAAGTTATCATTCTACATCCTGCAGCGCTGTCCTCCCATCTATTTTCCGATATCTATCGGCGGGATGAAGAAGGTGAACGATCGCTAGATATGCTTTGAACCGCAATCGTTGGAAGACCTCGTACCGCCTTCAGTATCGTCTGCTCTGCCATGCGTAGGGTACCGTCTGACGGTCAAAAAAGGCCTGTTATGCGTACCCCATATCCCTTAGACAAATGCAGAGCAATTGGGTGAATCGCGGCGGTGATTGGCGCAAGTTCAATAGCCACTTGGCAAGTCTCGGTTCTACCTTGGACGTTGATCACCAGAAACAGGGCAGCCCCACAATGGATGTACCGCGGTTCACAGCTCACTGTGCCGGTGACTACGGCCGTTTTTGATTCATCCAGCCAATCCGATAATGTGGCGTCCCAGAACGCTAAGCAAATTGCTTGGACAGGACACCGCCGACAAGCCTGCGATGAGGTGAGGGACTAGCAAATAGGTGGCAATCCACCCCTTTGGAAACAAGGGTGTTGTAGTCGTCTAGCAGACGAATGGCATCATTCGCCTCCTGCCCGAATACGAGAATCCGTCTCGACCTCGACAGGCGAGCGTATCCTGGGCACAAGAGTACCTTCGCGGGGCCACCTCCAAGCGCCACCATTGCAAGAAACGCATGTAGCCTGAGGTGCCTCACGTAGGAAGATCTGACCTGCTCGTGGTCTTCCTCGTCGTGGACGCCCCCACTCCTTGAGTCAATGACCTCATCAAGGCGTAAGACATCAGGCCGCCCGACCACCTTTCCTCCATCTCAGCAATCAGATGATAGCTGGGCCAAGTCTCTGGCTCACCAAATAGCCCGTCGAGAGGGTGGGTTTAGGCTCTCTGAAACTCACGGCCGATTGCTGCTTCGCAAGCAGCAGTTATTACATTGTTAAGGTCATTGCCGTTAGATCCTCCGACGGCAGCCAAGACTTCATGGTACGCTGTCGCTAGCCAACCATTGGGATTCCCAAGCAAAGATCGGGTTGCATCCGCAGCGCGCGAAATTCCAGCTCGCACTTTGCAGCTGCGGGAGTAGCTCTGCAAAGGTCGGACTAACCGCTTTGATCGGATCGATACCGAGACGGCTAGAAAGGCCTCCGCAACAATTCGAAGATTGATTTGAACCGGACCTGATTCCCCGCAGCGGTAGCCTGCGCATAGGCGGTCGCAAGCTGTTTTCCGAAGCGGTTTGGGTCACAATCCCACAGAGGATGCGTGATAATCTCTGCGACGTTCCCTCGCTGGCCAGCCTGCAGTCCGCCGAATGTCACTTGCTGCCAGCCTGGCATTGCCGCGAAGTACTGATTCGCAACGACTGCGTCGAGTCCCTGCCAATAGGACACGGTGAAGTCGATGGGAGCGGCCGGGTCCAGGGAAAGCCGCGCCAGGTCAAGCCCCAAGCGCCAATCAAGGATGGGGTGGTACGGCAGGTTGCTGAAGTCACGCAGACAATCCGGACAAGAAGTAGTGCAGGCGCTCGGACCAGGCCCTGCGTGCTGCTGGCTTACTAGGAAGCTGTAAAACATTGGGGTCGGTTGCCCAAGGATGTACTGGAGCAGCGCCTGGGCCTCAGCGGGCTGACCAAGTAGCGAGGCATATCCTGCGCCGTTCTCGAGGCCATCGGAGACGAAAACCTGGCCAATGATTTCACCCGTGGCGTCCCGGAGCACGCGAAGTCCCACCTTGAGTTCACGTTCGTCGACATCAAGTCGATCGGCTGCCGCACGACGGAGCAGGAAGCCGAAGGAGTACAGGGCCGCCCGCACCCCGAGCCCCTCATCCCCCGCAGGCGACTTCCGGATTCCGGTAGGCCAATTCTGAATGCCCAGTACCATCACGTCGGTGTTCTTAACGGATCCGAGGGCACGCCGGTTCACACCTGCCCCAGCATCGAACTTGGGATTGTTAACCCCGACATTTCCAAGAGCAGATCGCGTAACCCAAGTCTCGCCTTGAGCTAGTTTCTCGAACTCGAACAGGCGGCCGTCGTTGTCATTGACGACATAGACTGTCTCCTGATCCGCGCATACCTCGAAGTTCAGCCTTTGGTTTAGTGGAAGAGGAGTTATGCCCATCTTCGGACGGGAAGCCCGCGGGGTCCACTCAAATACCCCGTCAAAGTCCCGGCTAGGCCCATACGAAGTCCGGAATCCCGCTGGCTGGGACAAGTCAATGATGGTGTAGCCTGGATCCTGCTGCGAGGTAGCACCACACACAGGGCAACTTGCCGCCGGGGGTTGCGTGCCGTCGACCGCCTGGCACGCCAAGCATAGTCCGATAGCGATCGGCGGACCGAGCGGGTTAGGCGCTTCGACGACGTTGTTTCCTTGGGGCCGGTAATCAACAACGCCAACGGCCGTGTGGATAAGACCATCCTTTACCGTCTCGGCTCCAGGCGCGAACTGGCTAATCGCAATGTCGAGATCCCGGTCCACAACATTATCTGGCGGCCACGGATGGGCCAATCGGGGCCGCTCATGAAACAGATATCGGATGCGGGTGGGAAACCCAAACATTGGAAGGACGCCAGTGTTCGCCAGCCGCTCGCTCAGGGCCGTCTGGTTGTAGCGAGGGTCGGCAGAAACAGCGGTTACCTTTAGTACGAGGTCATTCCTGCAATAGTCGATTAGGACCTGTCGTTGGGCTTGAAGGCCAGGATCCGCATACGATAGTAGTACGTCACAGATCCGCGCTGCCTCGGTTGCATGCTGTTGAATCCAACTCTGAACGAGCTGATCGGTGGTTGCTCCAGGAGGGGTCCCAACCGGAGGTTGAGCCGGCGGCTGGTTCCAATCAGATGTGTTTCCGAACTCGCCGTGAACATTCTCGCTACCCCCGCCAGGGAATAGGTTGAGAGCCGCGAAAGCCTGCCGGAGAAGCTCTTTGGCAAGGACTCTCTTGATGATGCTCTCCCTTCGCATGTCGACATAAGGCTGCGGAGGCGGATCAGACGTGATCCTTTGAGGCCGCTGAAAGTAGTAGTCATCATGACTACGCCCCCTGCACAGGGTAAGTGCCACAGACATACCCGAGCCTCGTCTGCCGGCACGTCCCACTCGCTGCTGGTAATTGAACCGCATTGGCGGCATATTCGCCATCATCACGGCGGCGAGGGTACCGATGTCCACGCCTGCTTCCATTGTGGTGGTTACACTGAGGAGGTCGACGGGGTCAGCTAGAGGATTCTCCTGTGGCGCTGGCAGGCAGACGTCTTGGAACAGCCTCTGTCTCTTTCGAGCGTCTGACTTGTTCGTCTGGCCCGTAAGCTCCTCGCAGTTCAGCCGGAATAGAATACCCGCTTGGGTAGCCAGGTAGGAGTAGTAGTCGGGGGATGCCTGAAAACCCGCCACTGCCTGGGCAGGCCCCAGCAGAGACATGCAGTCTGGACAGATACCGCCTGACGGATTCAGATAGGTTCTCCGGCATTGCGTGCACTGGAAATAGCTTGTGGATGCGCCCAGCAGGCACAACGCGGGAACGTTGAGGTAGTAGTGAGTGGTGTTGAGGCAACCAGTGGCTGCTAGGTAGTTGATAACTTGGGTCGTATACGCGTTGGGATGCATGCCGTGTGGTTGTGCAATGGCCGCTAGGTATGCGGCAACATAGCCTGGCGGGGCATTCAGCGAAGAACATGAGTGCGTGGACAGGCGCTTCCGTGACCCAAACAGGAAGATCGCGCCATCGGCCCCCTCCTGAACAAGCTGCGATGGAGCCGGGTTCGATATACGGTCAGTCGTAGGCAGGGCGAGCAATAGGGATTCGATGCTTCGCCGACCCGAAGCAAAAACAATATCCATAAGCTCGGTAATTGATTGTTCCTGGATGCGAGTCAAGTGTATCTGCTGTTGCTGGGTAAGCTGCCCGGGCGGTTTCGGGACAGGCGCAGAGCCCGTCGGCCAAGCGTACAAATCTCGCCAGCTTCCGGTGCGGCCTTGAGGATTTGTCCAAAGAACGTTCTGTGTGTATCCCGCCGGATTCATTCCCTCCGAGAGAAGTCGCGCGGAAGCGTCGGCGGCGATCTGGGTCACCCGGAATGGGCCCGCCGCCGCACGCTGCAGAATCCACTGAGCCGTCTGTTGATTGGTAAGTCCCGGATAGGACGCGCATGGCAGCGCAGCGGTCGAAGGATTGGCAGCCATCGATAGGGCGGTGGCGTCTGCCGGGTGCGATGTGGCGAACGCCGCTGCATCGGCCTCTTGTTGAGACGACAACTGCTGGCCTTGGCATTGGGCCGCGAATGCCTGAGGCCCTACCCCCTGCTGGCCGAGTGCGCTTACCATGACCTGCCGGAGAGAATCGCGGTAGTGTGAGAAGCGCATCCCGGCCGACAACTTGGCCGCATCTTGCCGACTGTCAGAGAACACAACGAGTTTGCGGCCAGTAGAAAGGGGCGGCTGAGATATTTCGCGTAATAGGGTGTCCGAAAGGACCTGTGCTATCTTCTGAAAGCCGGTCCGCTGGGTTCGAATGGGCGACCGAATGACATCGCGCCTCCGCCAATCGGCATCACATCGAGGGCAGATCGCGGGATATGCCTCTCGGCCCTCGGATGGATCTGGTGGGTTCGCCCCGTGAAGCACCGGAACGTAGTAGAGGAAGCCGCGAACACCGCCCGCTTGCCCACCCAGACCGACACGACCGTCACGGGGGTCAAGGCTAGCCTGACGCCAACAGCGAATTATGCCATCTTGCCTCCATTGGGGGGTCGCTGGCGCTTGGTTCGCGGTTGCGGGCCAAAACACAGCATAGCGGTCATAGTCGCGATCAAACGAGGCTAGATCAGGCGCAGCCTCGAGATTAGGGTGATCTGGGCTCAAGTACCACTCGTTCGGGTTCCCGGTCTCGCGGCGATAGCCACCGAAGAAGACTTCGCCGCATGCTTCGCAGTAGAGCAGCTCCAGAACACGCGATCCGCACTGGCACGTTAACCTTGGCACGTAGTGGAGTGCACCTGCACGACAGTCGCTCTGACGTCGTGGAGCTTGGCTGCACGCAGCATCCGTGCACACCCAGAGTCCCTGAAGGTTGCGCAGCATGAGGTGGACGCGCACGGGAAGCGGGGCAAAACCTGCGCTATTCCGTGCATGCGATAGTGCTGTGAGGAGACCATCGACTGCGTCTTCGGCCTTTTGGGATGGAGCACCGGGGAACAACGCAGTCGCAAGATCGGCAGGATTGCGGGGCACAATCCGCTGGCCGGTAGTGCACGCGAGCCGCAGCGCATCTGGCGCTTCCACGTGTTGGAGCGCCAGAGTGAGGGTTTCCTCCGGTGAGGTCCCGGGTTGCAACGGCGGGGCACCGACAGCCGTGTGTAACGTGGTTGCCGCCTGCGGCAGTGCGGCCACGCCCCCGGCACAAATGCTCTGGCCAAATTGTGAAAAGGCAGCCACCTGAGCGGCAAGCGAGCGCGAAGCGCCTGGGTTCGGCGGCACGGCATACGCCGGCCCCCCGATGACGCGAAACCGGTTTCTATCCCGCCCAAAGAATTGCTCGAGGTACTGGAGCCCGGCGATGCCACTCTCAACGGAGGCACTCGACGAGATGATCCGGAGCTGATCGGAGTCGGGAGCGAGGCCCAGACGGTCGAGTAGGACGCGAAGTAGGTAGGCCACTTCCGTACCAGGCGTACCCCTATATGTGTGCAGCTCATCCACCACGAGGTGGAATACACGTTCCGGTGAGCCTTCGAGCCATTGCCGGGTCTGGTCAAAGATGGGGGCCTCGATCATACGCATCAACATGATGTTCAGCATCGAGTAATTGGTAATGAGAATATCGGGCGGGGCGTCCTGCATGTCCCAGCGGGACCACATCTCAGCGCCGTCCATGCTCTGGAAGAATCTCTCTGCCCCGGTTCCGGCCACTGCCTGGGCGTTCTGGTGTATGGTCCTCAATTCTTCTCGAAGTCGGCCAGTGTTCGATGATCTACGATCACCAGATACTGGCGTTTTGCCCGTGTACCTTCCGAAGGAGATCAAGTTGCCGTGCCGGTTCGCCTGTAACCACGCCCGCGCCCCAGCATTGTCCAGGGCCTCACGCAGCCGGGCAAGCTGATCCTCCACGAGGGCGTTCAGGGGATAGAGGATTAGTGCCCGAATCCCGGCCGGGCGCCTTTCGTGAGCACGCTGTGAGACGCGTTGCGCCCACCGGCGTGTTTTGCCCTGCCTAGTGGAATGGTTCCACCAGTCCCACTGCGCTGAACGCTGGCCCGGGGCGGGCCAACTGGCGGATTCGCGTATGATAGAGGCGACCACGGGAAGCAAGAAGCTCTCGGTTTTCCCGGAGCCGGTCCCTGTCGTCACGACTGTATGCATCTTGTTGACGACGACCTGTTCGAAGACATCGCGCTGGTGTTGGTATAGCGTGTAACTATGCGGGAACAGCCTTTCAGAGATGAAATCTACTACGTCCGTGATTTCGTTCTGCTGCCAGGTGCTGCTTAGAAGAGTTTGCGCGGCCTGGCCAAACGACTGGCCCGACGAGCGGTAGGCTGGAACCGGTTCGATCAGCGGGTACCTGAAAATCCGGCCGTCCTGGTTAAGGAGCTGCCTCCGCTCTGCAACGAGGTCGGAATAACGGAGATCGAAGGGGCCATCGAGGTACCGCAAGTACATGTCCCGCAGGTTTTCGAACAGGCGGAGCGGGTTACTCATTGTCTCTGAACCTCCTGGTGAAGTAGTTGTGCGGCCAGGCGCGCAACCTCCCATGGCACATCAGTGTACTCGAGCAGGCTAGAGGCTTGGTCGAAACGCGGAAGTAGGCCTGAGCAAAGCACGAGGGCTCTCTCGATCAAGAAAGGAGGCCTGCAGATCGCCGGGACGGATAGGACAGATTGTTGGGCGTCGTATGCAAAGAGGGCCCTTCTCCTCGCACGTCTCAGCACAGCGAACTTCCCAACTTGGACGGGAACACGAAACGTCCTTCCCCGCCAGCGCAAGAGGTGGAAGCGCTGGTATCCCATTCTGAAACGAAATAGGCCAGATTGCACTACATCAAAGTCTCTTCGTTCTGCTTTACACCAGCGGAGCGTAGAGGTCGAGAACTTCTCGATTGTCCATCCAGGTCCAGTCGGCGGCTCTGAGGAAACACGACTTCCGGGATCATCGACCGGTGGAATGGCAGCGAGGAGTGCAAGTGGCGCACTCTCCTGAACATTAAACCCATTTGATTCGGCAGCCGCACGCAATTCCTCAAGGTGTGAAGCAAGCACACGAATTCGATCCGACATGCCTGGTACCTGAAGCGTCTCCCATGAGACCTGGCCCTTTGCTTCGCACAGCCTCTGGTATAGTCCAGGCGACCGAGCACCACATGCTATTCCTATCCATTGCTCCCCCTGTCGGATAGCCGCAAGGGCAGGGGGCGCAACTCGCCAGTCCTTGTCCGTTCCTGCAGAAAAGAACTCTACGTGTCCGAGCCTCTGGAATCCAAGGCAAAGCGCCTGGTATACTGGCAGATCACTTGAGGTCGTATTCTCACCAGTTTCGCCGTCTTCTTCACTGGCGCTGGATTCAACATGAAACTCCTCTACGGCAGCCCGAAACTGTTGCCACGAGCCTTCACCACGGGCTGACATCCAGATCAGAAGGTTATTCACGCTCATTTCTGCGCCCTCCAGATGCGCCGAGCTAACAGCTCATAATCGTTCCAAAGTTCCCTAATGGTCTCGGTGTCAGGCCTCGTGTGCAATCCCTTTCTGCTTGCGTCAAGTATCAACCGGCACCAGGAAGTCACAGAAGCTCTCCTCGCACAAGAAACCTGTTGTACCCGCTGACGCACGAGTTCAGGCGGAATGGGTTTTCCGATCGACATGATGGCCGTGTTCCTTTTGTCGCAGTGTAGGGGGTCAGGAGGTAGTGCCCAGACAGGGTCAAAAGGCGGGGAGGCTACGAGGGGAATTCCTCGGACTCTCGCACACCGGGCTGCTGCGAAGCACTGGCCAGGCACTGAACCGATTACAATGGGATGTGTCTCGGGGACGAGCAGCGAACGGTTTGCACCCCCCTCATCAGGCCATTCACGAACTAATGGTCCGCAAACGGCAAGTCTGCGATCGGCCCCATAAGATACTGGGAAGGTATATGCATCCCACAGTTCCCATGACGCTGTAAACTGGGTGATGCTGTAAGACTTGCTTGATCCGCCACACCAAACAGTATGGGAACCGACGCTATCCCATCCGTTGACACGGTAAGCATCATCTTCGCCACAAGAAGCGCGATGTCCATCGATCAAGACCTCTCCCGAATGGTCAGCGTCGCCATAGACACGGATTGAAGGAGGAAATCCTTCGAGCCATATTGCATATTCGAGCCGAATACCCCCCTCGATGCTGATTTCAATTCTGGGAAGCGGGCGGACCGCATTAAAGATGTCTGGCCCATCGGTGGGCAAGACGGCCGCCTTGGGAATGATGCCACGGAGGGCCACCCATCCCGGCGGTGCTCCTACCGACGAATCCATTACCTCGGAAGGCGTAGCCCCAGCGGTCCGGATCGCTTCTTCGACTGGGTCGCGGAGGCGCTCGGTGCAGAGGACGACGTGCTCGCGCCCAAGTCCAAGGCAAGGTTGCGATACGTACCCGCGTAGATCTGGTCGGGCAGCGAGTACGTATATCTCACGGCCGCTTAACAACCATCTGCAACGGTTGCCATCCCCTTCTTGGCCCCACTCAATGCCTTCCCCAAGTACCCTTGAGATATCAGGTGGGATGATGTCCTGATACCACTCTTCTTGCAGTGCGCGCAAACCCAGCGAGCCATCAGGGGTTGTAACGGTTAGGTTTTCAGGCAAGTTCGAGATTCGCTTCGCAATCAACGATACAGTACAGAATCCGCCTCGTTGAACCATGAGACGAACTTCGATCGGCAGCGACCGATCACGTGGTGAAGATTCGTCCGGACTTCCTGACCGACCAGCCTCTTTTTGCTTAGGGGCCGTTCGGACAAGACCTCTGTACTTCAGGGGGCTCTTCCGAGGCTGCCTTCGTCGTGATTCGGTCTCCGCAATTGGGGAAGGTTTGCCCAGATTCTCCATGTGTGGAACTTCTGCTAATTCATCACCCTGCACCTTTTCGACTCCTGCTCGGTGACCAGTTCTACCTCCGCTCTCACATTGGTCATCGGTCGGACCGCCGTTACTCGCGAGTGAAGTGCTCTTGTCCTCAGAAGTAGAACCCCTTGGCGAAGGCGCTTCCGCGGCGACTTCCGCCCTCAATGGCGAATCATTCAAAACTGGAGAATCACTGGCCGAGTACGCATCCTTGCCACGACTAGCTTCTGCCGTTGAGCTATTAGGATTCTCGATTTCCGCTGATTGCGACCGGTCAAGATGATGGGATGGCTCTTGCTGTGGCTGAGTGTCCGGCGCAGGTGGACCACCTTCGGTTGCGAGAGAGACCTCAATGTCTTGGGGAAGGTCCGCCGCGCTTGACTCAGGCAATTCAGTTGGTGGCATGTCCCCTGCAACCGAAGAGGAACCAGAGATTGCCACATCCTTCTCCGAGGAGGGCTGTTCTGGAACCTTAACTTGCACGCCGTCAGGCGCAGCCTCAGACGGAGATCTCCCGTGGGCAGATCTCGAGAGAATACTTCTAGCAGGCGATCTGCCACGACCTGCACGTCCCCTCCACAAGTAGATCGAGGCCACTGCGCTCCCTACCAGAAAGACAACTAAGAAGTCTATTGCGTTCATCATGCTCCCGTACCGCCTTCCCCCGCTTTGGTCAAGGCATTCCCACCAGAGAGCGGCTGAGGCTCGACTCCCGTTGCTGGTCTGATTTCGGACGGGACGCCCCTCTTCATGCAGATACGGCGGGCCACGCACTCACAACAACGTGGGTTGCGGGGTAAACAAGTTCGCTGGCCATGAATGACCATATTTATGTGAAAGGACTTTCTGCGCGCAGGCTCCACGGTCTTTTGAAGCACATCGTGGAGTGCTCGCCGCCGGTATATGGAACTCGCCGGAAGCACGCCGACCCGCTTCAGAATTCGAAATGTGTTGCCGTCAACAGGGAAAACGGCTCTATCCAGACTGTAAAGCAAGATGCAGCGCGCAGCTTTCCATGACAGACCAGGTAGATGCGTTAAAATACGCTCTGCCTCGCCATCTTCGATGTCGCGCAAGAAATCGAGTGAGAAACTTCCCGAATAATCCCTGACGGCTTGTAGTAACCTTTTAATAATTCTTGCCTTTTGACCTTGCAAACCTCCTGCACGAATTATACTTTGCACGCTATCAATAGGAGCCTGAGCTACATCTTCCCACGTCGGGAAGGCTTTGCGAAGTTGTCCCCAAACACACTTGAAACGGTCCAGGTCCGTCTGAAAGCTGAGAATGATATAGATTGCCTCATCTAGTGGATCTTGTTTGTTCTCCAAGATGGTCTCTGGTGCACCATATACATCGTCAAGAACGCAATCCAGCTCTCTGAGGACACACCGGGCACGTCTTGTGATCCATACATTTCTCATTCGTCCCATGGCACAGTTCCTCTACAAGATTCAATGAAATGCTGCACCCCGGCGAAGTTGGCGTTGCCCACCGGCGGCACGCCGTGCTTCCAGCGCGCGTCCTCCCGCAGTATTTCGCCCTTCCGTTCGCTCACGTTGAAGGGCGGGTTGGCCAGGATGAAGTCGGCCTTCAGGTCCGGGTGCAGGTCGTTGCGGAAGGTGTCGGCGTGGGACGGCCCCAGGTTCCCCTCGATGCCGCGGATGGCCAGGTTCATCTTGCGCAGGCGCCAGGTGGTCGGGTTGGACTCCTGGCCGTAGACAGAGATGTCGCCCAGGCGACCGCCCTGGCGTTCCACGAAGCGCTCGCTCGGAAAACATGCAGCCCGACCCGCAGCAGGGGTCGTAGACCCGCCCGTGGAAGGGTTCCAAGATCTCTACCAGCAGCTTCACCACCGACTGGGGTGTGTAGAACTCCCCGCCGCCTTTGCCCTCGGCGAAGCGGCGGAGGAAGTATTCGTAGATGCCGCCCAGCGCGTCCTTGGAGCGGTTCTCGGCATCGCCCAGGCCGATGGTGCTCACAAGGTCGATCAGCTCACCAAGGGTCTGCTTGTCCAGGGTGGGGCGGGCGTAGTCCTTGGGCAGGACGCCACGCAGACTCGGGTTCTCCTTCTCGATGGCGACCATGGCGTCGTCCACCAGTTTGCCGATCTCGGGCTGCTTGGCAGCCACCATAAGGCGGGACCAGCGCGCCTCGGACGGCACCCAGAAGACGTTCGCGCCCAGGTACTCGTCCAGGTCCTCGAGGCATGCCCCGCGCTCGCCCTCGGTACGACAGAAGTAGTCGGAACCGGGATCGCGGGTGGCCGCCTCCAGCCACGCCCGCCGCTCCTCAAAGGCGTCGGAGATGTATTTGAGGAAGATCAGCCCCATCACCACGTGCTTGTACTCGGCGGGATCGACGTTGTTGCGCAGCTTGTCGGCTGCCTCCCACAGCTTGGCCTCGAAGCCCAGTTTCGCGCCGTTGGTTGGCGACGGAGCCTTTCTGGGTGGGTTTCTTGCGACTGGACCCGGAATGCGCCACGGTATCTCTTCCGTAGTGGGTCGACCCAAGCGGGACCAGCCCGAAGGGGTCTCCCCATCGAGCTGGTGGGTGATCTGTTGCTCTATTTCGACACTAGGCTAGGCTTTCCTGCTATGCCTAATTCCGCGAACCCCACGGCGGGCGGGCCGGGCGAACGCCCGCGCCACCCCCCGCGCCGGCAACTACAGCGGGCGCGCCAGTCGCCCACCTCCACCGCCCCCCTCACCGCCCCCCGCCAAACCGCTCCCGTAGGTCCTTCTTCAAGATCTTCCCCGAGGCGTTGCGCGGGATCACCGGAACGACCTCCATCAGGCGGGGCAGCTTGAAGTCGGCCAGGCGCTGGCGGCAAAAGGCCTGCAGGTCATGGAGGGTCGGGTTCTTCTCCGGCTTGGGCACGATTACCGCCAGGACCGTCTCGCCCCATTCGGGGTGCGGCCTCCCCAGCACGGCCACGTCAACCACGTCGGGATGCTGGCCGAGGACGTCCTCCACTTCCTTGGGGTAGACGTTGACCCCGCCGGAGATGATCATGTCCTTCTTGCGGTCCATCACCCAGAGGTAGCCCTGCTCGTCGACGCGGGCCATGTCGCCCGTCCAGAGCCACCCGTCGCGGATGACCTCGCGGGTGGCCTCGTCGTTCTTGTAGTAGCCGAGCATCATCGACGGGCCGCGCATGACGATCTCGCCCACCCCGCCCGCGGAAGCAGGCACGACGTCCCGCCCGCCGGCGTCGACCAGCCGGGTCTCCACGTTCACCACTCCCCGCCAGCCGATGCTGCCGGCGTGTTCGGCGTGCTCCTCGGGGTATAGGGCGATGCCGTTGGGGCCGCTCTCGGTGAGGCCGTAGAGGCTCATGAAGCGGCCGCCGAACTTCGCTTGGGCGAAGTGGACCGCCTCGCGGGACATCGGAGCACCGCCGTACAGCCAGTACTTGACGCTGGAGAGGTCGAAGTCGCCCAGGTTGGGCATTTTGCCGGTGAGCAGGTAGGCCACCGGGGCACCAAAGAAGTGGGTGGCCTTTTCCGCCTGCACCAACTGCGGGAGCACGGGCGGCAGGTAGGTGCCGATGATGTGACCCGCCCCCGCGTAGGCGGCGGCGACCAGAAAGAGGTTGAGGGGGGCGGAGTGGGTGAGGGGCATCAGGGTCAGCACCCGGTCGCCCTGCCTGATTTGGGTCTCATAGGCGAACATCGAACCGACCGAAAACGCCGCGTGATGGCTGAGCACGACCCCCTTGGGTTTGCCGGTCGTCCCCGAGGTGTAGAGAATCTCCGCCGGGTCGAAGATGCCGAGCCCGGAAGGCTGGTCCTCCTCCGGCTCCCGGGCGTTGATCTCCGGCAGATCAGCCGTCGAGACGGCGAACCGCACCTGCGCCTCCCGGCAGGCCGGCTCGGCCACCGAGCGCAGCGATTCGTCGAACACCAGCACCCGGGACTCGCTGTCTTGGAGGATGTAGCTGATCTCGGCCGGCGTCAATTTGACGTTGACCGGCACCGCCACCCCGCCGGCCTTCAGGATGGCGAAGTACGCCACCACGAACTCGGGGCGGTTGGGGATCAGGATGGCGACCTTCTTGCCGGCGGCGCCGACCCCGGCGGGGCCGATCCCCAGCCCGCGCAGGTGCCGCGCCAGGGAGTTGGCCTGCCGGTTGAGTTCCGGCCAGGTGATGGTCAGGTCTTGTTCCGGAAACCGGATCGCGGTCTGGGACGGGTACTTGCGGGCGTTGCGCTCCAGCAGTTCGTGGATCAGCTCGCTCATGACCTCTCCCTCCTACTCGTAAACCTTCTCCTCCACCATCTCCCCCGCGTGGGCGTCCTCCTCGACGTCCCGCCGGTCCGCCGGCGCCGCGCCAAGAGAACTGTAATATTCGTGCTGGATGATCAAGTCCATGATCTCGCTGGTGCCGGTCCAGATCATCATCAGGCGGGCGTCGCGCAGCAGCCGCTCGACCGGGTAGACGTTGGTGTAGCCGATCCCGCCCATGATCTGCATGGCGTCGTTGACGATCGCCCAGGCCGCCTCGGTGGCGAACTTCTTGGCCTCGGACACCAGCCTGCGCTGGGTCGACGGATCCTGCCCGGAGTCCACCGCCCGCGCCGCCAGGTAGGTGATGCCGCGCGCCGCGTCCAGGCGGGTGAGGCTGTCGGCGACCTTGAAGCTGACGCCCTGGAAGTCCTTGATCTTGCGCCCGAAGGCCTTGCGCCGGGTGCTGTAGCGGGCGGCCACCTCCAGGGCCGCGCGGGCCAGGCCCAGGGCCCCCCCGGCGCTGGTGAGGCGCTCGGGGATCATCATCCGGTAGAAGATTTCCGCCGCGCCGTTCTCCGCCCCCAGCAGGTTCCCGGCCGGCACCCGCGCGTCGCGGAAGACCACCCGCCCGGCGCCGCCCCCGCGGGTCCCCATCAAGCCATAGACGTAGGCCGCCTCCACCCCCGGCCCACGCTCGACCAGAAACGCGCTGAGGGACTTGTGGGGCGGCGCGCCGGGATCGGTCTTGGCGTAGACCATGAAGTAGTCGGCGCCCTCCGCCCCCACCACGAACCGCTTCTGCCCCCGCAGCACCCAGTGGTCGCCCTCCCGCACGGCGGCGGTGGTGGCGCCAAAGAAGTCCGAGCCGCCCCGGGGCTCGGTCAGCGCCTCGGCCGTGGTCAACCGCCCCGCCAGGGTCGGCCGCAGGAACCGCTCCTTCTGCTCCGCCGTGCCGAAGACGTTGATGGCCTCGCCGACGATGTCGGGCAGGGAGTACAGGCAGGCCAGCGGGCTGCCCAGCACCCCGATCTCCTCCAGGACCGCCATGTCGGCCACCCAGTTCAGGCCGCGCCCGCCGTACTCGCGGGGAAAGCGCAGGCCGATGAGGTTGCGGGCGGCCGCCCACTCAAGGTACTCCCGCGGGTAGGTGACCTTCTCCGCGTCCAGGTCCAGGACCAGCTTGCGCGGGATCCCCCGGGCGAACTCCCGGGCCTCGTCGCGGACCTTCCTCTCCGCCTCGTTCAACAGGAAATCAAGCACAATCCACACCTCCTCATCAGGGCGCGACCGCAACTAGACCACGGCTCAGACCGCAGCTAGACCACGGCCAGACCGCAGCTACACCGGATACACCGGGTTGCGGCGCCGGCTGAAGACCTCCCGCTTGGTCCCCAGCACGCGATACCGCTGCAACAGTTCCTGCCGCAGCCGCGCCGGGGCCACCACCGCGTCGACCACCAGTTCCGACGCCAGCCGGAAGATGTCGATGTCCTCCCGGTATTCGCGCCGCTTCTCCTCCACAAAGCTCGCCCGATCCTCGGGCGCCAACTCGGCGATCTTGTTGGCGTAGACGGCGTTCACGGCCGCCTCGGGCCCCATCACCGCGACCTGGGCGGTGGGCAGGGCAAGCACGGCGTCGCTGCCGAAGGCGGGGCCGGCCATCGCGTACAGGCCCGCCCCGTAACACTTGCGCACGATCACGGAAATCTTGGGCACGGTGGCTTCCGAGACGGCGGCGATCAGCTTGGCGCCGTGGCGGATGATCCCCTGCCGTTCCACCCGGGAACCGATCATGAAGCCGGGCACGTCGGCCAAGAAAAGCAGCGGCAGGTTGAAGGCGTTGCACAGCCAGATGAAGCGGGCCGCCTTGTCGGAGGAGTCGACGAACAGGGTGCCCCCCTTGACCTTGGGTTGGTTGGCCACTACGCCGATGCCGCGCCCCCCCAGCCGGGCCAGGCCGGTGATCACCTCCGGGGCGAAGAGTTCCTTCACCGGCAGGAACGACCCGGCGTCCACCAGGCCCCGGATCACCTCCAGCATGTCGAAGGGGCGGTTCGGATCCTCGGGAATCACCTCCTCGATGGCCGCGCCCTCTGGATCCCGCGGGGGGGCGGGGAGGGGCTCCTCCTCCCAGTTCTGGGGCAGGTACGAAAGGTAGCGCCGCACCAGGGCGATCGCGGCCGGCTCGTCCGCGGCGAGAAAGTCGCCCAGCCCGCTGACCGCGCAGTGCATCCGGGCGCCCCCCATCTCCTCTAGGCTAACCTTCTCCCCGATGACCATCTCCGCCATCCGCGGGGAACCGAGGTAGGCGCTGGCGTGGCCCTCCACCATGATGGTCGCGTCGGAGAAGGCCGGAACATAGGCCGCCCCGGCGGGGGACGGGCCGAAAAGAACGGTCACCTGCGGCACCACCCCGGAGAGCCGGATCTGGTTGTAGAAAATGTGGCCGCCGTGCCGGCGGCCGGGGAAGATGCGGAGCTGTTCGGTGATGCGGGCCCCGGCCGAGTCGATCAGGTAGACGATGGGGATGCCCAGCCGCCGGGCCGTCTCCTGAATCCGGATGGTTTTTTCCACCCCCTTGGGGCCCCAGGAGCCGGCCTTGACGGTGGAGTCGGCGGCCATGAAGGCGACCGGCCGCCCGCCGATCCGTCCGACCCCGGTGATGGCCCCGTCCGACGGCAACTCCGGGTTCAGCGCCTCGGCCAGCAAGCCGTCCTCGTAAGCCAGGCCGCCCTCGTCAAAGAGCAGTTCCAGCCGCCGGCGGGCAAACAGCTTGCCCTGTTCCGCCAGTTGCTGGTGGTACTTGGGCTTCCCTCCCTGGCGGACGCGTTCCTCTTCGCGGCCGAGGCGCTCAGTCAGTTCCTTCACCCCTGATCCCCCTCCTGCCGGGCCGGCGAGCGGCGGCGCAGGAAGGCCGCCACCCCCTGGCGGAAGTCCTCGCTCTGGTAGGTCACGCCGCGCAGCAGGGTGAAGTAGTCGATGGCCTGCGCGTACGGCATTTCGGCGACGGCGTGGTACGCCTGGAGACCCCCCGCCACGGCCACCGGGTTGCGTCCCGCCAGCTCGCGGGCCACCTGCTCCGCCGCGCCGGGCAGTTCCGCGGCGGGCACCACCTCGTGGACCAGCCCCGCTTGGCGGGCTTCTCCCGCCGTCCAGGTCTCCCCCGTCAGGGCCCACGCCAGGGCCCGGCGGGAGCCCAGGGCCCGGGCGACGGAGGGGAAGATGGCGAAGGGAAAGAGTCCCACCTTGATCTCCGAGAGGGCGAAGACAGCGTCGTCGGCCGCCAGCGCCAGGTGACCCATGGCCACCAGGCCGACCCCGCCCCCCATGGCGTGGCCGTGAACGGCGACGACCAGGGGAGTCCGCAGTTCGGCTCCCAGCCGGAACAGCCCGTTGCTGGCGGTGCCAACGCGGTGCAGTTCCGCCCCGTCATCGGTCGGCAGGGTGGCGAACTCGGCGATGTCCGCCCCGGCGCAAAAGGAGGGCCCCCGGCCCGACAGGAGGATCGCGCGCACCCCCGGGTCGGCGTCCGCGCGGCGCAGGGCCGCCTCCAGTTGCGCCGCCAGGCTGGCGCTGAGCGCGTTGCGCTGCTCGGGCCGGTTCAGCGTCAGGTGGGCGACGCCGCCCTCCACCCGCGCCTCCAGCAGCGCCTGATCCGCCATCTCAGGCCCCCGCCTCTCCGGCAAACTGCCGCCGCAGTTCGCGCTTCAGGATCTTCCCGGCCGGGTTGCGGGGCAAAGAATCCACGAATTGCACCCGCTTCGGCACCTTGAAAGAGGAGAGGCGGGAGCGGCAGTGGGTGATGATCTCCTCCGCGGTGGCCGGCTCGCGGGTGACCACCACGGCGGTGACCACCTCGATCCAGTACGGATCGGGCGTGCCGATGACGACCACCTCGGCCACGGCCGGGTGCTCGGCGATGGCCTCCTCCACCTCCTGGGAGGAGACGTTCTCGCCGCCCGATTTGATCACGTCCTTGATCCGGTCGACGAAATACAGGTAGCCCTCTTCGTCGCGGTACCCCAGGTCGCCGGTGTGGTGCCACCCGCCCCGGAAGGTCTGCGCCGTCCGTTCCGGATCCTCGTAGTACCCCTGCATCACCGCCGGGCCCCTCGCCAGCAGCTCGCCCACCCGTCCGGGGGGCAGTTCGCTCCCTGATTCGTCCGCCACCCGCACCTCCAGGGGCAGGTGGGGCAAGCCGATCGGGTCGGGAGCCGACAGCTTGCGCCGCAGGTCTTCCGGGGGGGTCACGCTGCCCAGCGGGGTGAGTTCCGACTGGCCCCAGTAACTCATCCATTCGGCCTGGGGTGCCAGTTGCAGCCAGCGCTCGAAGGCCTGGGTCGGCAGGTACTGGAAGACGACCGCCCGCTTGAGCCCGGCGAAGTTGCGCCGCTCGATCCCGGGTACCCGCAACAAGCCGACGTAGGCGGTGGACGGCAGAACCAGGTAGTCCACCTCCTGCCGGTCGATGGCCTCCAGCACCTTCATGGGGTCAAAGCGCCGCACCATCACCCCCGCCGCCCCCACGTTGAGGGTGGCCAGCAAGACATACATCCCCGCCACGTGGAACAGGGGAAGCGCCATCAGGAGGCGGTTTTGGCGGGTGATGCCCAGGTCGGTGGCGGCGGACAGCAGGGCGGCGAACCAGTTGAGGTGGGTGTTGACGACGCCCTTGGGGAACGATTCGGTGTCGCTGGTGAAGATCAGGGTGGAGGGGTCCTCGTTGGCGACGAAGCGCTCCGGGAAGCCGCTCCCGGCATCCGCCAAGGCGGCCTCGTACGCCCGCCAGCCATCCGGCGGCGGCCCCTGCAGGACGAACCGGTTCGGGACCGCCCGGACCGCGGGACTATCCAGGGTCAGGTTGCCCAGCAGGACGCCATCCACCACCAGGACCTGGGGGGTGGCCTTGGACAATACGTAGTCGATCTCGGCCCCCCGCAGCATGGCGTTGATCGGCAGCAGCACCGCCCCGATCCGGGACGATCCCAGCCAGGTCGCCGCGAACTCCGGGGTGTTGAGCCCCAGCACCGCCACCCGGTCGCCCCGCTCCAGGCCGAGGGCCAGCAGGAGGTCGGCGGCGCGGTTGGCCAACTCGTCCAATTCCCGGTAGCTGACCGTCCGCCCCTCGAACAGCAGCGCCGGGGAATTGGGCCGCCGCAAGGCGGTCCGCCGCAAAGCGTCACCCACGTTGAACCGTCGCATCAGGTTCTCGGCCACTCGCGACTCCATCATCCACCCCTCCCCAGAAAATAACTTCAGCCCCGGCGCCCTGCGCCCCTAATGTCGCTACCCTGCGCCGCTAGTGTCGCTGCCCGAGGAGTTCCGCGGCGATCACCAGCCGGCGGATCTCCTGGGTCCCGGCCCCGATTTCCAGCAGCTTGGCGTCGCGGAAGAACCGCTCGACCGCGTAGTCTTTCGTGTATCCATAGCCGCCGTGGATCTGCACCGCCTGGTCGGTCACAAACCGGGCGGTCTCGGCGGCGAAGAAGATGGCCGCGGCCGCCTCCTTGCTGGCGCGCCCACCGGCCTCGGTCCGCCGGATCGCGCGGATGGCCAGGAGCCGCGCCGCCTCGACGCGGGCGTACATCTCGGCCAGCTTCGACTGCACCAGTTGAAACTCGCTGATCTTGGCCCCGAACTGCTCGCGCTGGGTGGCGTAGCGGAGGGCCAGGGCGAAGGCCTCTTCGGCCAGGCCGACGCCCGTGAAGGAATAGTAGGCGCGTTCGGCGTCCAGCCCGCTCATCATCACCCGCAGGCCTTCATTCTCCGGCCCCAGGCGGTTGGTCGCCGGAACCTCGCAGTCGGTAAAGACCAGTTCGGCCGTCGGCGACCCGCGCATCCCCATCTTATCCAGCCGCTGCCCGACGCTGAAACCGGCGAAGCCATTCTCCACCAGAAAGGCGCTGATGCCCTTCTTCCCCAGCTCCGGCGCCGTCTTGGCATAAACGACGATCAAGTCGGCGATCGGACCGTTGGTGATGAACATCTTGGTGCCGTTCAGAATGTATCCGTCGCCGGCGGGCCGCGCCGCGGTGCGGATGGCGGTGGTGCGGATGGAGGTGGCGTCGGACCCCGCGTTGGGCTCCGTCAGGGCCATCGCCCCGATCAGCTTGCCGGCGGCCAGTCCCGGCAGGTAGCGCCGCTTTTGCTCGGGGGTGCCGTTGCGCAGCAGGTTGTGGGCGCACAGGTTGACGTTGCCGCCGTAGGACAGGGCCACCGCCGGGCTGACCCGCGCCAGGGCCCACCCGACCAGCGCCGCGGTCATCAGGTCGCCCCCGGCGCCGCCGTATTCGACTGGAATTCCCGCCCCCAGGTACCCCTGGTCGCCCAGGCGGGTAAAGAGGTCGGGCGGAAAGGCGTCCTCCTGGTCGATGTGGTCAGCGATGGGGCCCAGTTCCCGGCGGGCCCACCGCAGGGCCGATTCCGCGACGGCGAGTTCTTCTTCGTTCAGTTCCACTCCGCCCACCTCCTAAAGCCGAAAGCGTTGCCGGACGACCTCCCACTGCCGGGTACGGCTCAGGTAGTTGTCAAAGGCCTCCAGGTGCCGTCGGGCACGCCGCTCCGCGGCGGCGTCGTCGCGCGCCGCAACCGCCTCGATGATCCGCCCGTGAGCCTGGACCACCTCGTCCCGCACCTGGACGCTGTAGCCCAGGTCGCGGGTGGCAAGCAACACGAGCTGACGCATCGCCTTGATCAGCAGCGCCAGGACCTCGTTGTGGGTGGCGTCCACCAACCGCAGGTGGAACTCCAGGTTCTCGGCCACGGCCAGCTCCAGATCACCGGCGGCCGCGGCGGCGGCAAGACGCTCGTTGGTCGCCCGCAGGGCGGTCAGGTCCTCCGGGGTGGCCCGGCTGGCCGCCAGCCGCGCCGCGGTGGCCTCCAACTCGCGCCTGGCCTCCAGCAGTTGGGGCAGCTCCACATGCCGGGCCTCCAGGACGATCCCGATCGACTGGGCCAGGTTGCCGGGGTCGGGCTGGGCGGCAAAGATGCCGCCGGCCGGCCCCGGCCGGACGCTGATCAGCCCCTGATCTTCCAGGATCCGGAGCGCCTCGCGAACGGTGGCCCGGCTGTAGCCCGTGCCCTGGACCAGATCCGCCTCCGAAGTCAACCGCTCCCGCCCGGGGGGCCGGTCCTCAGCCAGATACTGCCGGATCTGCTCAGCCAAGGCCTGGGCCGCCCGGCGGCGTCCGGGGGCCTTGACCAGGTGGTCGACAAGACTTCCACTCACTTGTTTTCCGGTCCTTTCAACAGGGGGATTTCGGCCAGCACCGCCCCGTCCACCTCGATCGACATCCGCAGCAGATTGGAGCCGAAGGACTTGCCCAAATTGTCGGTGCGCAAGGAGGAAGAAGCGCCTCCGCCCAGCGCGTTCCGGCAGACGAACTTGAGGGCCAGCAGCTTGGGGACCTCGTAGCGCCTGACCTCTCCCAGCACCAGGCCGCGGAAGTGCTCCTTCACGCGCTCCGCCGTCACCTCGCGGCAAAAGACGCCGTAGAGGGCCGGGGTCGGGGCGAAGAGCGAGACGTCGGCGGTATCTCCCTTATCCCCGGAACGGACCTGCGCCAGGTAACGAAGCTGCAGCCTCGCCATCGTCAGGCTACCTCCCCGGCCGTTTCACTCCACGGCCACGGTATCAACGCTTACGTAGGGCTCGATCTCCTCGCGGGGGACCGCCGCCGGCCACAGCCCGATCAGTTCGCGGGTGGGCGAGAGCCCCGCCAGCCAGCCGATAAAGGGCGGTCCGTTCAGGCCCAGCGGCGCGAAGAGCCGGCCGAAGCGCTCGGCGTCCTCCCGCCCCCGGGTGCGGATGGCCATGTGCAGGTAAACCTCGTTGTGTTCGAAGTCTTTCGGCGGCGTGGCCAGGGGGCCGTGAATCGAGTTGAGCCCGACGAACTCGGCGACGACCTCCTCGGCCGCGATCCCCAACCCTTGCACCTGGCGGCGGATGATCTCCTCGGCCCGGCGCGCCTTGGCCAGGGCGTCCGGCCAGGCATAGCCGATCAAGCCGTGGCCCATGAAACCGTCGGCGTAGCCCATCACCGCCTTGAGGGTAGGGGGGGCCGGCCGTCCCCTGGCGCCGCTGACCCTGACCTGGTTGGGGGCCAGGTCGCGCAGCTCGACTTCCGAGAAGTCGGCCACCACGTCCGGGGTCAGGTACGTGGTTGGATCGTGGATCTCGTACAGGAGCTGCTCCTTCACCGTGTCGACGCTGATGAGGCCCCCGGTCTCCGGCGCCTTGCCAAAGACCGCGTCGCCGTCTTCCGACACCTCGGCGATCGGGTAGCCGATCTTCCAGAGATCCGGAACCTCCCACCACTTCCCGCTGAAGTTGCCGCCGGACGCCTGGCCCGAGCACTCCATCAGGTGTCCGATCACCACCCCGGCCGCCAGCCGGTCCCAGTCGTCGGGGCGCCAGCCGAACTCATGAATCAGCGGCGCCAGAAACAGCGCGGCGTCGGTGGTGCGCCCAGTGACCACGACGTCCGCCCCCTGCTCGAGCGCCCGCACGATCGGCCGGGCGCCCAGGTAGACGTTGGCAAACAGCAGTCGGTCGCGCACCGTTTCGAGCTCCCGGCCGGTGTCCTGGTGCCGCAGAGTCACGCCGCGGGCCTGCAGGGCCGCGAGGCGGTCGATGATGCCGTCGCCCGTCACCACGGCGACCTTGAGGCCGCCGAGCCCCAGGGATTTCGCCACGCGAACGACCTCCGCGCGGGCGCCCGCGGGGTTGATGCCCCCTGCGTTGGTGATCAGGCGGATCCCCTGCTCCCGGGCGACCGGTAGGAGATCCTTCATCATCCCGGTGATGTCCCGGGTGTAACCCGCGGACGGATTCCGGGCGCGGTCCTTTTGCAGGATCGCCAGGGTCAGTTCGGAGAGGTGATCGAAGGAGAGGTACCGCACCCCCCCGCGCCTGGCGGTCTGCAGGGCCGGCAGCCAACTGTCGCCGTAAAACCCCATCCCCGACCCGATCCGGACGGTCTTGGCCACCTTCCCACCTCGATCCCCCGGGGTTCCCCGGCCCGGGCTGTTCCCCGGCACCGCCTGGCGCGTGCGTGCCAACGAATAATCAGTATAACCAGTATACTCAATAACCGCAGGACAAGGCAATAGGGCGCGTTCCGCGATTCAATGCAACTTCTGTTGCATTGATCAGGGCCTTATTAAACAATTGAGGGGTTTTGTTTAACAAAGGCCCATGCATCTGCTTGCTCAAGTTGAATCGAGGGGACCTTCAATCGTCCGTAAAACCTGCGGTGCTGCGAAGCTCCCTTGGGACGGCTTTTCGAGCGCCCGCCACGCGCCCGGATCGGATGAAAAATCTATCTTTCGTTGTGCAGGTCGTTCAAACCGGTCTGGAAGATCTCCTCCAGCATGAAGCGCGTGCGGGGTAATAGTCGGGCTTCAGGGTAGACAGCCAGGACGACATCCAAAGCCTGGCCGGCATCTGTCAGGCCAAGGTGGGCAAGCAGAAAACGGATGTCGTCTTCGTCCTCGCGCCGGGCAGCCAGGCATTTCATTGCCAGAAGGTAGCGAGGTGAGGCGGCCAAGACCCGCAGACCAGGAAGGTCCAGAACGGGAATGGCCTCCCGATCCGGTCCGGAGAGAAATCCTTTAACGGCGTCGTTAAGCCACCCCTGGGCGAAAACGGCGTCCACATCCCGCGTGGCGCGCCGCGCATCGTAAGCCAGGGCCAGGGCCGCGCCCCCCACGAGGTAAAGCTCACCGCGAATGCCGCGGCGGGCAAGACCGTCGGCCAGGGCAGTCAGACAACGAACAATCTCCCCGCGATCCACGCCTTTCCCCTCCTCAGCAACGCTGAAGTTCGGTGTCGTCGACGAAGATGCCCCGCCGGCGGAAGGAGGCCGGACTCTGGACGAGGGCGAGGGCATGTAGGCTCTTGAAAGTCGTTGGGAACCACCACTGATCAAGGAAGCGATCAGGCTCGGCAACCCACGCGGGCACCGTCAGGTCGTAGTGCACTGCCAAGTGCTCGGCCAGGGCCGCCAGGTAGGCGTCAAAACGCCGGTCGCTCACCGGTTCTGGACGCTCCGCAAGCAGCTTGGCGCGATCCGCGGTTCCGGCGGCGTAGAAGTCGTCCAGGAACTCGCGGATGCAGAGCCAGGGCTCTTCGCCGGCCCCAATGCGGGACGCGGTTTCCTGAACCGTCAGGGCTTGATACGGCGCGGCACCCATGACCCGCTTACCCCCTCCTTCGTCCCTCCAAACCCAGCCTATCGCACCAACACCACGATCGCAATCGGCACCTACGAACCCGTACCCGAGGGGAAAAGGGAGCGCACCTGCTGAGTGCGGACAAACAGGAAGGCGACCTCTTTGACCGGCTGCCCGGTGATGGCCCGCAGCGCCCGGGCGTAGGCCTCGCCCTGGGGGCGGTAGTTGGCGAAGTGCTCCTCCAGTCTTGTCCCCTGGACGTTCTCCGTCTTATAATCGACGACCAACAGGCCATCCGGCTCCTCGCAGACCAGATCGATGCGGCCTTCCAGGATGGCGCCCGGAGCCGGGGCACCTTCGACCGCCAAGGCGAAGGGCATCTCCCGGTGCACCCGCCGGGCGCGCGTGGCGCGTTGCATCAGGGGAGTTTGCAGGCACTTCGCCAGGGCGTCCAGAAGCTCCTCCAGCCGCTCTTCCACCCCCTCCGCCCGGGCGGCCAGCGTGGCGGCCGCCCGGAGGGCCTGCCGGTCACCGGCCGCGGCGGCGGCCAGGTCCAGCGATTCCATGGCGGCATGAAAGGCCGAGCCAAAGGCGGCGGCACGGCGGCGGGCCTCCTCCGCCGATGTGCCGGCCCCCTCCGCCGCGGGGGGCACCTCCCCCACGGGGACCTCCGCCGCTGCGGGGGCCGGAGGGGCGGTTCCGCCCGCCATGCCCGGGTCCTCCGCGTGCTTGAGGCCGGAGGGCGTCAACACCTGGACTCCGCGGCTGGCCCGCTCGATCGCGGAACGCAGGTCGTTCACCCAGGCCTCCCGGAGTTGCCAGGCAGCATCAACTTCCACGGCCTCCGGTTCGGGGGCGCCGCCCACCGCTGCGGGGCCGTCCTCCGCTTCCGCGACCGCGCCGTCCTCCGCCTGCCAGCAGACCGCCGGCGCATCGCCGGGCAGGGAACCGCCCACCAACTCCGGCCAGCGCTCGCAGACCTGGGAGAGAAACCCCCTGGGCCGGCCCCGGTGGAAAAACGGCAGCACCAGGTAATCCCGCGCGCGGGTGGCCGCCACGTAGAACAGGCGCCGCTCCTCCGCCGCCATCCGGACCTCTTCGCCCTTGGCGGCCTCCTCGTACCCGGGGGTGAGGAAGCCGGTCTCCTTGGCCCCCAGCTTCAGTTCGTAGGTTCCCCGCCGCCGGTCGAAGACGAAGTCCTCCCGGTTGGCCCGCGCGCTGTTCAGATTAGCCAGCACCACGAAGGGGAACTCGAGCCCCTTGGCCTTGTGGACGGTCAGCAGCCGTACCGCGTCGGCACCCTCCTCGGCGGCGGGCGCCTCCTCCTCCGCGACCTGCTGCTCCTGCAACTCGGATAACCACCGCACGAAGCGGCGGAAGGTCAGGCCCGGATCCGCCCCGCGCCCGCGCTCCAGCGCCCGGGCCTGCTCCAGCGCCCGCAGGAGGTTGGCGACGGCCTGCCCGCCGTGGGGCTGCAGATAGTGGCTCAGGAGGACCTTCGTGCGCCGGAAGGCTTCCTCGATCACCGCACTGATCGGTCCCTGGTTCCGGAGGCCGTGCAGGTGGCGCAGCAGGGCGAGGGCGTCCCGTACCTGCGACAGCTCGCGCGCCTGGGCGAGTTCGCACGCCGCCTGGTCCGCCGCCCCGCCGGAGGAATAGGCGTCCCCATCCGCCACCTCCAGGTAGTTGAAGCCGCCCCCGCGGCCGGCCCACCGGAAGAGGGCGCGGTCCGAGCACCCGAAGCAGAGCGACCGGAGGGCGGCGACGATGGAAACGGCGTCGTTGGGGTTGTCGATGGCCCGCAACAGCGATCCGAGGCTGGCGACCTCTTCGCGCCGGTAGAAGCTCTTGCCGGCCTCCAGCCGGGCCGGGATCCCGTGCTCGCGAAGGGCCGCGGTGTAGTGGTCCATCCCCGTCGTGGCCGGAAAGAGGATCGCCACGTCGCCATAGCGGAGCGGGCGCTCCCGCTGCTCCCGCTTTTCAAAGGTGACCCAGCCCTCGCCGACGGCCCGGCGGATCAGGGCGGCGATGGCGCGGGCCTCCGCCTGTCGCGTGCGCTCGGCGTCTATCGGGGCGAAGTCCGGGGGGGGTACAAGGAAGATCACCGGGGGAAACGGCGGCCCCCCCTGCGAGGCGCCGTCCTCCTGCGAGGCGCCCTGCGAGGCGCCGTCCCCCGGGGGCTCGCCCCGGTCCGGCCTTCCCAGCGCCGGACGCCGCTCGTCCAGGGCCACGTAGGCCGGCTGGTAGGAGCCGTGCTCCGGCAGCTTGATCAGGGTCCCGAAGAGGTCGTTCACCCACTGGATGATGCCGGGGACGGTCCGGAAGTTTACGGTGATGAAGAGGTGCGCGCCCCGGGGCGGCGCCAGGTAGGCCTTGGCGGCCTGGTAGGTCTCGATGTCCGCCCGGCGGAAGCGGTAGATGGATTGCTTGGGGTCGCCCACGATGAAGAGCTTCCCGGGCACCACCGCCACGTCGAGCCACGCGGCGGCGCGGGG
>JAJYMS010000019.1 GCA_021786825.1 Bacillota bacterium
CATCGCGTCGCGCATGGCGTCGGCCACCAGGTTGCCCACGCTTACGTCCCGCTGGTACTTGGCCGAGCCGGCGGTGAGCGGCTGGACGGCGGTGCCGACCACCTCGTTCAGGAAGGGCGCCAGCTTAGCCTTCCACTCGTCAACCCGGGCCTGAACCGCCGGGTCCGCGGGTAGGGACCTGGCGTCCACGTAATAACCTTGGACGCTCTTCTGGGTTCCCTGCTCCAGCAAATCGACCACTCCCAGGCGGTAGCCGTTGGAGCCGGCCTGGATGACCAGCACGCCGTTGATCAGCTTGGGGACCGTGAGCACGCTGTGGGAGTGCCCGCCGATGATGGCGTCGATGTCCCCCGACCGTTGGGCGAGCTGGGTGTCCCCGTACAATCCGATGTGGGTCACGGCCACCACGAAATTGGCCTGCGACCGGAGAGCCGAGGCTTGCTGCGCGGCGGTGGCGAGGGGGTCGGAGAACTCCAGGCCGACGGTGTTCTTGGGCGCGGTCGAGGGAGGGGTTTCGGTCACGCCGAAGAAGGCGATCCGCTGGCCGAGGTCGTTTTCGCGAATCACGTAGCGGACCGGATTGGCGATGGGAACGTCGGGGCGGGTGACCGCCACGTTGGCCGCCAGCCAGGGAAAGCTGGAGGCCGCCTCCAGGGAGGCCAGGGTCTGCTGGCCGTAGTCGAACTCGTGGTTGCCGATGGTGAGCAAGTCAAGGCCCATCAGGTTCATCAGGTCGACGATCGGCTGTCCCTGTTGCAGGTCCACGTACGGGTTGCCGCTGAAGTTGTCCCCGGCGTTGACGAAGAAGACCCGGTCCGCACCGCCCTGCTGTCGCAACCCGCTGATCTTGGTGGCGAGCTTCGGCAGCGGGTCGATGGCCCCGTGAAGGTCGTTGAGGTGGGCGATGGTCGCCCGGAAGACCGGCACCAGCACGGTGAGATCCGCGGCGGTTCCCGGCTTGCCCAGGGCCCGGACGCTCAAGGCGTTGGACCCGTAGTGGATGAACCCGCTCAGGTCAAAGGCCCCGGTCTGCTCGACGCCGTTGAGGAAAGGGGTCAGGTTGAGGGCCTGGCCGTTCACCGCCAGTTGCAGCTCGCTCAGGCCCCGGTTGGTGACTGCAAGTTCGGCCACCTTGGCCTTGATGGTGACCTGAAAGGTCTGCTCGACGGGTCGTCCGCCCTGGCATTCGGCGACGGTGCTGAAAACAGGGGTCATCTCCAGGGTCCTGGCCCAGGCCGGGGGTGTCAAGACCCCGCCGGAGTTGCTGGCGAGGGTCGGGCCAAAGGCGGTGAGCACCAGGGCCAGGACGATGAACACGGATAACAGGACGCGCCTCGATCTGAACATCAGGTATCCCCCCCCTCAATTGCTAAATAGTGGATTCGCTCCGATGGGGGAAACTTCCTGCCGGGTGGGGGGGTAGCGGGGGCGTCCAGGTTCGCTCAACCGGTGCCGAAGACGTCGGCGACCTCGTCTCGCCAGACGGCCCCGTGGGCGGCCCAAAGGACCGCCTCGAGCCGGGGCAGGGCCTGGGCGGAGCCGCGCAGGGTTTCGGCCACCCGGCGGGCCAGGGCGACGAAGTCGCCGGGGGCGATCTCGCCGGTCTCGGCGGCGACAGCGACCTCCGCCCCCTGGGCCCAGGCCAGGAGGGCCCGCGCGTCGGCGGGGGAGTACATCACCGGCAAACCCGCCAGCCGCAGGTGCATGGCCGCGGACCGGATCACCTCCGGTTTGAAGGCCCCCTTGCGCTCGTCGCTCTCGCACAGGGACCCCGCCGCCCAGGACGCGAGGTCCGCCGGCCGGGGGTCGCCGGCGATGCGCGAAAGGATCTCGGCGAAAAACACGCCGCCTGGCCCGGCCGCCAGGGCCAGGCGGCCCTTGTCGGCCAGCAAGCCCTCTTGGATGAAACCGGCCCGGGAAAGACTGCCGCGCTGACGGGCAAAGGTCCTCCAGAGCCCGGCCGCCGGGTCAGGCATCCGCCGCAGTCCCAGAAGGCGGCTCCGGAGGTGCTGCAGGAGGGACCTCCGCTCGTCGAAAGCGGGGCAGCCGGCTGGGTCCGGCGCGGCGCCGGCGTGGGGGCAGGCCCCTGGTTCAGGCAGGCCCGCCAGTTCCTGCCGCAGTTTGGCGACCCGCTGGCTGGCCTGATCCGCCCGGGCCTGCTGCCGGCTCCGCCGGCGCGGTTTGCGCATGGCCCGCAACGCCCGAGCGGCGTCCGTCAGGATGGCCTCTTCGTGCCTCAGGCTAGCCTCGAGGGAGGCTCGCCGCCGCCAGACCTCGGCGGCGCAGGCGCTGTCGGGCTGGACGGCCGGGCAACCGGTCACCTGGGAGAACCGCTGCAACTCGCGGCGCGCGGCCTGGAGTTCGACCTCCAGTTCCTCCCGCTGGCGGCGCAGCCGGAAGGCGGCGAAGCTGTTGGCGAAGTACCGCTTGATTTCGGAACGGGAGCCCTCGTACCGAAGCGTCAGCCGCAGGACCGCCCCCGGGGTTAGTTCCAGCTCGCGCCCTACCGCCTCGGGAACCTCGGGCGGGGTGGCCGGGGTCTCCTCGGGGTAGGCAGGGTTGATGACGAAGTACGCGTAGCCCCTCTGGTCGGTTCCGCGGCGTCCCGCCCGCCCGCTGATCTGCAACACCTCGCGGGCCAGGAGCTGGCGATAACCCTGGTCGTCGCGCTTGGTCATCGCCCCCAGCACGACCGTCCGGGCCGGGAAGTTGACTCCCAGGGCGAAGGTCTCGGTGCAGAACACCACCGGGAGGTAACCCCGCACGAAGAGTTCCTCCACCGCCTGCCGGGCGGCGGGCAGCAGCCCGGCGTGGTGAAAGCCGATCCCCCGCGGCAAACACCGCACCAGCGCCGGATGGAGGCGGCGGACCTGCTCCGGCAGCGACTCCGCCAGGGCCGAGACGCGGATGACGTCCTCCTCCCGGAGAAGGGAAAGGCGCTCGGCCATTTCCCCGGCGTTCCGCTCCACCCCCGCGCGGCTGAAAAGGAAGAACAGGATCGGGTACCTGTCCTCGCTGATGAGGTGTTCGATGAGCGCCTGCGGCCCCGCCACGCTCAGGACTCCCCACCGTAGGTGAAGCGCCGGCTCCAGCGCCGGGAGCCGGCCTCTTCCTTTTCCTTGGCCAACTGGGCCAAGAGGGCGGGCGCGGTCTTGGCCGTAATTTCACGGGTGCCGTAGAACCACCGCCAGACCAGGGGCACCGGTCGCCGCTCCTCGACCACCACCTCGACGGCGCTTCCCCGGACGTGACCCAGCCACCTGGCCAGTTCGTCGCAGTTGGGAATGGTCGCCGACAGGCAGATCAGGTTCACGTGCTGGGGGGCGAAGATGACCGACTCCTCCCATGCCGTTCCCCGGTCCGAATCCAACAGGTGGAACTCGTCGATCACCACCCAACGGGTGCGGACGAGGTCCTGCGGGGAGTAGACGCACTTGTTGCGGAAGATCTCCGTGGTCATCACCAGGACGGGGGCGTGGGGGTTGAGGGAGACGTCCCCGGTGATGATCCCGACGGCGGCCTCCCCAAAGCGACGCGAAAAGTCCTTAAACTTTTGGTTGGACAGCGCTTTGAGGGGGGAGGCGTAGATGAACTCCAGGCGGTTCCCCACCGCGTGCTCGGCCACCTGCTCGGCGATCCAGGTCTTGCCGCTGCCGGTGGGCGCCGCCACCAGCACGTCGCGGCCGGCCAAGGCGGCCTCCAGGGCGCGGATCTGAAAGGGGTCGGGATGAATCGGGCCGGCGGCCCGCAGGGGTCGGATTTTTACCCCGGTGGGAGGAGGGGAGGGTTCTGCGCTCAAAGCTTCGTGTCTCCTTCTGAGTCTGAATTATACCACACCGCGGACGATACCGGCGAAAAGCCCGGGGCCGGGCGAAACCGGGGGGATGCGGAACACGTCTGACCAGTGAGGTGATTCAGGATGCGTCAGCTTCGGCAGAGAAAGGCCGGGCTGGTCCCGGCCCTGGCCGCGGCCGCGGCCCTTACCTGGGCAGGTTGCGGTCCAGCCAGGGGGACGGCTCCCGCCGTCCCGCCCGGCGCCGGCCCGGGGGGCCGGGCGGCGGACAACGCCCCCCGGGCGACCGCGGGGGAGGCGGTCCGCAAGGTGGTTACCACCTATTTCGTCACCACCGCCGGGGAGCGGCGGTGGTTGGCACCGCTGGCCCTGGAAACCGTGACGGCGGACCCGGACCCGCGGGTGGCGGTGCGCCTGATGCTGGAAACCCCGCCGGGCGGGGGACTGGCGAGCGCCTTTCCGCCGGGGAGCAAGCTGCTCGGCTTGCGGGTGGCAGAGGGGCGGGCGACGGTGGACCTGCACGTGCCCCCGGGCCTCTCCGCCCGGGGTGAGGCGGACGCCCTCCGGACCTTGGTCCTGACCCTCACCAACTTCGCCGCGATCCAGTCGGTCGCGGTGACCCTGGACGGCCGATCCACCGAGACCCTGGCCGGGCACCTGGACATCAGCCGGCCCTTGGGACGGCCACCCTATGTCAACCTTCCGGAGCGGGAGCCGGGACCCTCCGAGCGGGTCCTGGTCCTCTGGTTCGGCAGCCCCCAAGCCACCACCATGGTGCCGGTGGCTCGGGTGGTTCCGCGCACCCCGGCGGTCGTCCAGTCGGTGATCGCGGAACTCCAGAAGGTGGAGCCGGGCCTCGGAGCGGTGCTTCCCCGGGGAACGCGGCTGCTGGGAGCCACGGTGAAGGGCGACCTCGCCACCGTGGACTTCTCCCGGGAGATCCGGTCCAACCACCCCGGCGGAACAGCGGGGGAATCCACTACCCTGAACGGGATCGTCTACAGCCTCACCGAAATACCGACCGTCAAGCGGGTGGCGATCCTCCTCGAGGGTCGCAACGGGGAGTCCATTGCCGGACACGTCCTGCTCGACGGACCCCTGGAGCGCAGAGGCCTTTCCCCCATGATGCTGAGCGTCCCCAGGTGACTTCCGCCAGGCAGCTCCGCGGCGCGACCACGTTTGCATAATTTGCTTGCCATATTCCTTCACCGCGCGGTCAAACTAAGCATGCGGAGGTGAATGCCATGCCTAACGATCGCCGCCACCTTGTACCCCGGGCGGACCGCGGACTGGATCGCCTCAAGTACGAGGTAGCCGAGGAACTGGGCCTCGATGACGAAATCGAGAGCCGCGGGTGGGGAAACATGACCACCCGACAGGTCGGCAAGATCGGTGGCAACATGGTGCGAAGGATGGTTCGCTACGCCGAGCGCGAACTGGCCGATGGTGAGAACCAGGCGACCGGGACGCGCGAGGGCCAGTAACCACAGCAAGCTTCCGCAGGGACCGGCTACGCCGGTCCCTTTTTCGAATTCGGCCGCGTGAAGCAGGAGAAACTGCCGGCTCCGTCGAAACTCCGAGCGTTCGATCGGACGAACGGCCCGAATTCAAGGGACTGGTTCGTGGGAACTCTTCGTGAGAGCCCTGGAGCCGTCGGTTTCACCCGTGACAAAGGCGTACTTTCGTGGTAACGCCTGCGGCCGGGGGAGGCTGGCGGCTTTTTTGTCAGGCGCGAAAGGAGGGACGAGCAGGGAGGCAGGTCTTGCCGCAGGGCAGTCGATCCACACTGTCAACACTGGCTGCATTAGTTTGCGCGAGGAGGGATGGACATGAGCAGTTCGGCCTTCAACCTGGCGAAGCGGTTGGAAAACTTGCCTTTTAGCGGTTGGCACCTTAAGTTACTGACTGCGGGCGGTCTGGGAGTTCTGTTTGACTCGTTGGACGCGGGCATCATCGCCTTCATTTTGCCGGCTCTGGCAAGCGCGTGGAAGCTTAGCCCTCAGCAGATGGGCACCATCGGGAGCGCGGGCCTGCTGGGGATGGCGGTGGGCGCCGCCGTTGCCGGAAGCGTCGCCGACCGCCTGGGCCGCAAGACCGTTTTCATGCTGACCCTGCTGATCTTTGGGATCTCCACCGGGTTTTCGGCGCTTTCCAACAGCGTGGCGATGCTCCTGGTCCTCCGCTTCCTGACCGGATTCGGGGTGGGCGGGGAACCGCCGGTGGTCAACACGCTGACCAGCGAGTTCTCGCCGATCAAGTACCGCGGCCGGATGATCGTCCTGCAGAACAGCTTCTGGGCGATCGGTTGGACCATCGCCGCGTTAACGGCTTTTCTCCTCATTCCCCGGTACGGGTGGCAAATCGGCTTCCTGGTCGGGGCCGTGCCGGCCTTCTACGTCCTATGGTTGCGCCGCGCCATTCCCGAATCGGTGCGCTACCTGGTGAAGGCCGGGCGACTGCAGGAGGCTGAGGCCACCGTCACCCAGATCGAGACCGCCTGCGGCGTCAAGCCGTCGCCCCTCGCGGTCGGACCGGCTGCCGCCGAGGTCGCCGCCACCGGCTCGGAGTCCCGGGCGTCCGGGTTCCTGGCCCTCTGGTCCAGGCCCTTCATCCACCGCACCATCGGGGTTTGGATGCTATGGTTCTGCATCGTCTTTGCCTATTACGGAATGTTTATCTGGCTCCCCTCGATCATGATCAGCAAGGGGTTCACCATCACCAAGAGCTTCGAGTACGTCCTGACGATGACCCTGTCGCAACTCCCCGGCTACTTCGCTTCGGCCTACCTGATCGAGAAGATCGGCCGCAAACCGGTGCTGGTGTCCTTTCTGACCCTGTCGGGCGTCGCCGCGTACTTCTTCGGCCAGGCCGGAACGGTCGGCGCCATCTTGTCCTGGGGGGCCGTCATGTCCTTCTTCAACCTCGGGGCCTGGGGCGTGGTACACGGCTATACCACCGAGATTTACCCGACCCGGATGCGCGCCACCGGAGCCGGCTTCGCCGGTGGCTTCGGCCGGCTGGGGGGAGTCCTGGCACCCTTGGTGGTCGGCTGGATCATCGCCGCGTTCGGCAAGCAGGCGGCCTTCGCCTATATCTTCGACCTGTTCACCGTCGTTCTCTTGTTAGGTGCCGCGGCGGTGCTGGTGTTCGGCGTCGAAACGATGGGGCGTTCGCTGGAGCAAATCTCCGCTGAGGGCAACTAGCGGAAGGCGGTAAAGAGGGGCGCCTCACGGGGCGCCCCTAGCCGTTCCTCCGGATCAGATAACCGTTGGCCATGTCCTCGGCGTAGCGTTGGGCGGCCGGCCCACCCACCCGTTCCACGGGGACGGCTGTCACCCGCTCCCGAAAGATGATCGTCTCCACTTCGGGCGGCAGGTAGTGCCGCAGGGCCTTGGCCAGGGGCAGCCAGTTCTCCAGGATTTCGAGGGCGTGGGAATTGCCTACCACAAAGTTCATGCCCAAGTCGCGGGCCTTGTCCACCAGGGGGTGACCGAGGCGAACGCGGCTGATGCTGGCGAGGACCGTCTCCGCCTCCGGGTGCTCACGCTTGGCCTGTTCGAGGTGGTGGGGAGTAAATCCGGTGTGCGGGAAGATGTGGATCACCGTCCCCATCGGGCTCTCGGGTCGGCCGACCAGAATCTGCCCGCGGGCGGCCACGGAAGTCTCCATCAGACCGGGACAATCGCGCACCTCGCGCTCGGCGGACAGCACCGCGCTCTCCTCGGCGTAGCCGGTCAATTCCCCCAACCGGTCCAGCATCTGGCCCAGGGTTCGGACTTCGGGCAGGGCCCGGCCGATGAACAGGATATTGCCGGGAATCCCGCCGTAAGCGATTTCTACCCGGAACGGGCGGTGGCCGTGCAGGTAGGAGAGGCCCGGGTGGAGGCCGTGGAAAGCCTCGTGGAGTTCCATCACGTTCAAGCCGTAAATCCTGCAGTAGCCCGCCAGAGGTACCCCGCCGGAGTTGGCGGCGTCGGCGATGGGATGGTGGGCGATGATCACATCGATTCCCAGCGCCCCGGCCAGTTCGATGTTCGACTCCGTCAGCGTCATGCAGAGGGCAATCTTGCGGACCGGCGCTTCCAGGTCGCCATAGACGAGCCCGGGCGTTTCCAGTACCGCCTTCCCCGGAACGTGGGAGGTCTTGGTGATCACAAAAGGGTTCTTGGCCCCAAAGAGATCGGCGATTCCCTTGACCACCCTGCCTCCGGTAATGGCGTCCAGCGCCTGGAGCACGTCAGCGACCCTGGTCTCAGGTACCACGCGGATGACCCTCCTTTGCGCCGCCCTGTCGAGGCAGCGCCATTAAGCCGTAAACTGAAAACCACCGAGAGCGCCGATGGCCGCGGGTCTCGTGTACCCGCTGCCGGTCGCACGCGCCGGGTGGTCCTTTGGGGCGCTCCAGAGCGGAGTTCCCCCGAACGGAACCGGACTGAACTTGGCGATCAGAGTTTCGACGGCTGTGACGGTTATTCCTGCCGGACGCCGGCGTCACCCACGCTGTCGTCAAGCTTCTCTTCCGTCAGCACGATGGTCCCCGCAACCTGCTGTTTGGGGTCGTAGTCCTTCAGGATGGAGCGGACCGTAACGCCCAGACCTTCCTGCAGTTCCTGCCGCAGGCGGGACTTGAACTCGTTTAGCAGGGCGACGTCCACCAACCGCGTCACAAAAGCCTCCCGGTCGTCAATGGCGGCCAAGGGACGCGCTCGCATGTTTTCAGCCACAATCACGATTTTGTTCCCCAGGATGTCAACCTTCTGCCAGCGCAGGCCGTTGCCGAAAACGGCCTGGTTGACCCGGTTGTTGAGCCTCATGATCTCTTGTTTCAGATCGCCGGTGTTCATAGAATTAACTTTTTTCGACACCGAGCCGCACGATACCTGCTATCCGCCAGCGGGAGTGCAAGGCGGGATAAAGTTGCGGGCGCCGGGGAAGTCTCCGAAAGTGAAAGGAGGAGATGGACACGCGCTCACTTTTCACCGATGTGAAGTTCAGTGTGATATGGCTGATTGTACGGCTCTACCTCGGGTACCAGTGGCTCGTCTCCGGGTGGGCGAAGCTCACCGACCCCAGCGGAATCTGGGTCGGCGGCAAGGCGGGGACGGCCATCAGCGGCTTTTTTCGCTTTTCGCTGCAGTCCCGGACGCAGGGGACTCACCCTGACATGGCCTACGGTTGGTACCGGGACTTCATCCAGGGGTTTGCCCTCCCCAACGCCAGGTTTTTCAGCTTCCTGATCAGCTACGGTGAGATTCTGGTCGGCGTCGCGCTGATCCTCGGCGCGCTGACGGCCTGGGCCGCGTTCTTCGGCGCCTTGATGAACTTCGCCTACATGCTCGCCGGCACCGCCGGGGTCAACCCGCTGATGTTTCTGCTGGGGGTGCTGCTGGTGGCGGCCGGGGCCAACGCTGGGCACCTCGGATTCGACCGTTTCTTACTTGGCTGGCGGCGAAGAGCCTCACCCGGGGGGGCCCGTTGAGACGCCGCCGGTCCCCCGATGAACCGACCTTCCAGCGCAAGCCCGCCTTTCGGCGGGTCTCTTTTTGGGGGCTCGGGTAGGGCCGGGACCTTTCGCGCAGCTTCGGGCGTATAATGCTCTAACTGAAGCGAGGAGGGAGAGGACTTGCCGGCACGCCCCGTCTACCTGGACCACAACGCCACGACGCCGGTGGACCCCGACGTGCTGGCGGAGATGCTCCCCTTTTTCGACCACCACTACGGCAACGCTTCCAGCGGCCACGGTTTTGGGCGGGATGCCAGGGCAGCCGTCGAAAGGGCTCGGAGCCGCGTCGCGGCGCTGCTGGGTGCGTCTCCCCTGGAGATCGTCTTTACCAGCGGAGGCAGCGAGGCCAATAACCTGGCCTTGAAGGGAATCTCCTTTGGGCGGCCCCCGGGGAGGGACCATCTCATCACTACCGAGGTCGAGCACCCGTCGGTGCTTAACTGCGTCCGGTTCCTCGAAAGGCAGGGCTTGCGGGTGACCTACCTGCCTGTGGACGGGTACGGGCTGGTCGACCCCGACCTGGTTCGACGGTCGATCACGCCCCAGACCTTTCTGGTAAGCGTCATGCACGCGAACAACGAGGTGGGCACCATCCTCCCGATCCGGGAGATCGCCGCGGTCGCCCATCAGCACGGGGCGTTGCTGCATTCCGACGCCACCCAGACGGTGGGCAAGGTGCGGGTCAAGGTGCGCGAACTGGGGGCTGACCTGCTCAGCCTGTCCGGCCACAAGTTTTATGCCCCCAAAGGAGTGGGGGCGTTGTACGTCCGGCCGGGGGTGAAGCTGGAGCCCCTGATTCACGGCTCCGGCCACGAGCAGGGCCGCCGGGCGGGCACCGAAAACGTGCCCGGGGCGGTGGCCCTGGGCCGGGCGGCCGAACTCGCCGCTGCCCGCTACGATGCCGATGGACAGCGTTGCGCCCAGCTGCGCCGGCGCCTGCACGAGCGACTGAGTGAAGCCCTGGACGGCCTGGAGCTGAACGGTCACCCCGATAAACGGCTGCCCAACACCCTGAACGTCTCTTTCCCCAACACCGACGCGGCGGAGTTGCTGGCCGCCACCCCGGCGGTGGCCGCTTCGACCGCCTCCGCCTGTCGCGACCGCGATCGCACGGGTTCCTACGTCCTGCGGGCGATGGGTCTGGCCCCGGAGCGGCGCCGGGGCGCGGTTCGGCTGAGTTTGGGACGGCATACCACCGAGGAGGACATCGACCGGGCCGCGGCCGCCCTGGTGGCGGGGGTGAAGGCGGTCCGCACCGCCGGCGGCCGCTGACCGGAGACCGGGCCGCTCCGTAGGTTGGAGAGACGGTACGTCTTGGACATGCTCCCGGTCACCACCACGGGCCGGGTTTCAAAGCCGCTCCCGGATCCCGGGCGGGGCGGCCATAAATTTTGCCGTCGCTTCGGCCAGGACGCTCCCGTCGCCGGCAAAAAGCTGCGCGGCTGACTCGTAGATCCGGCCGCGCTGTCGCACCAGTTCCCCCCCCGCCGTGAGCAGGTCGTCGGCGGAAGCCGGACGGCGGTAGCGGACGGTGAGTTCAGCGGTCAGCGTCACCGACCCGGTGGCCTGGTGAATGCCGTACCACATGGCGTCGTCCAGCAGAGCGGTGACGATCCCGCCGTGCAGGACTCCCTGCCATCCCTCGTAGGCCGTGCCCGGTTTCACTTTGGTCCAGGCCCGCCGGCCGCTGCCCCAGAAGCGCACGTGAAGCCCGATGGGGTTGCCGGCGCCGCAGATGATGCAACCGCTGGAGGGGGCGAACTCGCGCGCTTCCCTGCGTCCTGTGGCAAGCCAGCCCGCGGAGGGATGTTCCCCCGCCGGCCGCAGGTCCGGTTGGGCCACCCCACCGGCTGAGAGCGCGTCGCGGAGCGCCTGGGGTTCACCCGGGGCAGCCAGGATCAGGTGCCCTCCCGGTTTCAGCACCCGGGCCACTTCATCGCAGGCCGCCGCCAGGTCCGCCGGGGACGGGAGGTCGGCCACCACCACGTCCACCTCCGCGTCGGGCAGGGGGATGGCGCCCCGGCCGGTGCTGCGGAGGATGAAGTTGCGCGCGCCGCCGGCCACCAGGCGCGCTAGCGGCGCTGCCGGTTCAGATCTCGAGACGACCGCCACCAGCAGCTTCCCGGGGTCCGGGGCCACCCTTTGAAAGGCTTCCATAAGGGCTTTCACACGGGCATCAGGTCCCATCCCAACCTCCCGAACCCACCGCGCGCCGGGCGCCGCGGCGAGGATAATAATGCCGTCACAGGTGGCCAACAATAACCGCCAAAGGAGTCGGGTCACCTGTGGGCAAGTTGCTCAAAATCATCTACTGCGACATTTGCAAGCGCCCCACCCGCCGCAAGGGGCGCCGGCTCACCAAGGTGGGGCAACGACCGCTCTGCGCCGACTGCTACCGCCGGTACGGGAACACCCTGGACTGGGGGCGCTGGCCTTGAACCGCAGGAGTCCGCCCGAATGATGCAAAGTGGTGGGGTGAGAGGAGGCCGTGGGATTGGCCGACTGGCTGCTGGTCATCGCGGCCGGGTACCTGCTGGGATCGGTCCCCTGGGGCTTCTGCGTCGTCCAGGGTCGCAAGGGACTGGACATCCGCAAGGTCGGCAGCGGAAATATCGGGGCGACCAACGTGCTCCGGGCGGTCGGCCCGGGCTGGGGGGTCGCGGTCCTGTGCCTGGACGTGGCCAAGGGTGCCCTGTCGGTACTTTTCGCCCGCTGGGTGGGGGGCGATCCCCTCCTCCACGCGGTCGCCGGGGCGGCGGCGATCGCCGGCCATACCTGGACCTTCTGGCTATCCTTCCGGGGGGGCAGGGGGGTGGCGACGGGCCTGGGGGTTCTCATGGCCCTCAGCCCGCCGGTGGCGGCCATCGCCGGCCTGGCTTTCCTGCTGGTGGTGGTGGTCACCAGGTACGTGTCCCTGGGCTCCCTCACCGCCTCGGCGGTAGCCGCCCTGGCGGCCTACCTTTACACTCCCTACCGCCCCTACCAGGTCATGATCACCCTGGCGGCCGCCGTGATCGTCTACCGGCACGTGCCCAACTTTCGCCGGCTCCTGAGGGGGGAGGAACCGAAGCTCGGCAAGGCTCGAGCCGGAAGCTGAAAAGAGATCCGGCGGGGTGCCGCCACGATGGTGCTCAAGCGCTGGGCGCCCGGGAGGGAGACCGGCTCTCGCAACCGCCGAATCCCCAGATGGTGCCGAAGATGCCGAGCGGCACGTTCACCAGGAAGACCCACCGCCAGGCGATGGCCGTCAGCAGCCCGCCCACCACCGGGCCGATCAGAAAACCCGCCGCGAAGGCGTTACCGACAGGGCGACCCATTCATAGCCCTGCCACTCCGCTCCCCCTTCGCGGCGGTCTGGCGGCAACGCCCGGGCGCTCTCGCTAGCTTCCGACTGGTTTGTCATCCGGGTTGGCAGCCTCCTTCAGCACGTTCCCCAGAATTGCGATTCCCTCGTTAACCTTCCGCAACCGCTCAGGGGCCAGGCTGGACAGAGCCTGGGCGATCCTCGAGCGGGTGCACTCGCGCACCTTTTCCAGGACCTCGCCCCCCGGGGCGGTGAGGGTGAGGGCGACGCGCCGGCGCTCCCGGGGGTCCTGGACCCGATCCACCAGGCCACGCCGCACCAGGCGGTCGACGATGATGGAAGCGGTCGCCCGGGTAACTCCCAGGTCATCCGCCACCTCCGAAAGCGACGACCCCGGGTGCCCTTGCAGCAGCGACAGCGCCCGGAACTGGGGCAGCGACGGAGAGGACGCGCCCCCCCCCGCGCAGTTCCGCGCGAATGAAGCGCATTACCCGGGGGACCGTTTCCACCACTTCGCGGGCGCACGACTCGGGCGTCAAATCCGCGGTCTTCACTAAATTCTTATACCGCTAAACGACGTGACCGGTCAAGTATTTCCCAGCCGCGGACTTTTTCGTGGTGTGACAAAAATCACCGGCCGGCCGTGACTGACTTCACAGGGCCACCTGACCCGGCGGTGTAGGATCGAAATCGCGGCATCGAAAAAGGGAGCGCGAGCGCGCAAGGGGGGAGTTGGCAAGGATGCATCTCGAGCCGCTGGAGGCGGCCAGGTTTGCGCCTGATCGTCCGGTCAGCCAGTTGCTGCTGGACTTGCCGGACGCTCGGCTGGTTGTCTTCGGCCTGGAACCGGGCCAGGAAGTGCCGCCGCACAACAGCACGTCTACCGTGTTGCTGCAGGCCCTCCAGGGCGAGGGTAGCTTTACCGTCGGGGCCGCGGAGCTCCCGGCCGCTCCGGGCCGCCTGGCGGTGTGCGGCCCCAACGAGACCCACGGCATCAAAGCGAAGTCGAGGATGGTGGTGCTGGCGGTGATCGCTCCGCGGCCATGAATCCCGGAGGAGAAGGAGGAAAAAGAGACTTGAAAGAATCCAAGGGTTGGGTACAGGGACTGATCCTGGTGCTGATCATCAGCCTGTCGGGGGTGATCTTCGGCGGGACGCAGACGATGGAGAACAAACCGCCGATTCCCGCCCGGGTCGTGGCGGAGGACGGGACGCCGCTTTTCACCGCCAGGGACATCACCGGTGGGCAGGCGGTCTTCGAGAAGTACGGACTGATGGACTATGGCAGCGTCTTTGGCCACGGCGCCTACCTGGGCCCCGACTACACCGCCCAGTACCTGCACCGGAGCGTCCTGGCGCAGGCGGACTTCTACGCGGCGCAATCAGGCGCGGGCGGTCTGGCGGCCCTGGACGCGGCCAAACAGGCCGCCGTACAGGCCCGGGTGCGAAAGGAACAAAAGGATAACCGCTACGATCCCAACACCGACACCCTGCGGTTCACCGCCGCCCAGACGGCCGCCTACCAGCGGTTGAAGGCTGACTACGTGCGGCTCTTCCAACAGGGAAACCCGGCGGAGGGCATCCCGGTGGCCATCACCGAAAAGGCCCACGACCCGGCGGACAACTGGCTTTCCGCCAAGCCGCAGGCGGAGCAACTGGTCGACTTCTTCGCCTGGACCGCCTGGGCCGCGGCGGCCAACCGTCCCGGGCTGGACTACTCCTATACCAACAACTGGCCGTCCGACGACCTGGCGGGCAATTACCCCACCCGGTCGGTGGTCGTCTGGAGCACCGCCAGCATCGGCTTCCTGATGGCCGGGCTGGGGCTGATCCTGTACCTCTACCGGCGCTTCAACCTGCACGCCTCGGGGGATGAACTCGGGTACCAGCAACTCCCGGGCGTGGAGTCCTTCAGCCTTACGCCCAGCCAACTGAAGACCGCCAAGTACTTCCTGGTGGTCGGAGCCCTGTTCCTATTGCAGGTCCTGGTGGGCGCCCTTTCGGCCCACTACTTCGTGGAGAAGAACTTCTTCGGCCTCCCGATCCAGAACCTGCTGCCCTTCAACATCTCACGTGCGTGGCACCTGCAACTGGCCGTGTTCTGGGTCGCCACCGCCTGGCTGGGCACCGGCATCTTCGTGGCGCCGCTGGTGGGGGGCCGTGAACCGAAGGCCCAGGGGCTGCTGGTTGACGTCCTCTTCGGCGCGGTGGTCGTGGTAGCCCTGGGCAGTCTGGCCGGCGAGTGGCTCGGTTCCCGCGGCTACCTCGGCAAGCTGTGGTTCTGGCTGGGCGACCAGGGCTGGGAGTACCTCGAACTGGGACGCCTGTGGCAGGTCCTGCTGCTGGTCGGCATGACCATCTGGCTCTTCATCGTCTACCGGGCGCTGCGCTACCGGCTGGTCCGCGAGCCCGGCCGCTCCAGCCTGTCGCACTTGCTGCTCTACTCGGCCATCACCATTCCGGCCTTCTACGCCTTCGGCCTGTTCTACGACCCCTCGACCAACTTCACGGTGGCTGACTTCTGGCGCTGGTTCGTGGTCCACCAGTGGGTGGAGGCGATCTTTGAATTCTTCACCGTGGTGGTGATCTCGTTCCTGTTCGTGAGCTTGGGCCTGGTGACGGAAAGGTCGGCCACCCGCGCCGTCTACTTCACTTTGATGCTGGTCTTCGGCACCGGCCTGATCGGCGTCGGACACCACTACTACTTCACCGGCGCCCCAGCCATCTGGCTGGCCTTGGGCGCCACCTTCTCGGCGCTGGAGGTCATCCCGCTGACCGTCCTGGTCTTCGACGTGGCGGAACAGGCCCGGGTGCTCCAGCGCGCCGGGGTGAAGTTCCAGTACCAGGCGCCCCTCAAGTTCCTGGTCGCCACCTCGGTGTGGAACTTCGTCGGCGCCGGCATCCTCGGCTTCATCGCCAACCTGCCGATTATCAACTACTACGAGCACGGCACCTACCTGACCCCGACCCACGGCCACGCGTCCATGATGGGGACCTATGGAATGCTGGCGATCGGCTTGCTGTTATTCTCGCTGCGCACCATCGTGCGGCCGGAGCACTGGCCGGAGCGCCTGGTGAACTGGTCTTTTTGGCTGATCAACATCGGGTTGGCCGGGATGGTCTTCACCAGCCTGCTGCCCATCGGCTTCGCCCAGCTCTCCGCCAGCTTCGCCCACGGCACCTGGTTCGCCCGGAGCTTCGACTTCATCAACTCTCCCCTTGTCCAGACGCTGATCTGGGCGAGGATGCCCAGCGACGTTCTCTTCATCCTGGGCGCCCTGCTGCTCGTGGTCAGCATTGTCAAGGGAGTGCTGCACCTGCGGCCGGCCCAGGCCGCGGCGACCTCGCCGGCGAAGGCCTCCCGCGCGGCAACCTATTAGTAGCAAGATGACAGCGAGGCTTGCCCTACTCCCGCGAGGGATCCGGCGAGCCTCGCTGGCTTTTCCCCGGTTCATCACTCAAAGCGTCTTTTTTTCGCCAGATAGGCGGTTGCTTTGCCCAAGCCAGGGACAAGAAGCTGTAACTCGCCTGGGGATCACCGCGGTCCCATTCGCGCGGCACATCCGCACCGCGCCCGGTGAAACGCCGGTCATGCCCGCCGCCAAGCCGGGCTTGTGGATCGTCGACCTCGCCGCATAGTCCTCTTGCACTTGGGGATGATTTTGACGACCCAACCCTTGGCGCAAGGAGGACGATTCTCTTGGAGCGACATCACCACAACCAGCGGGAGTACTTCCCGGCGCTGGTCACGGACTGGGACCGCTGGTTCGGCGACCAGCCGTTTCGCGGCCGTTGGGGGCCTTGGTGGCTCTCGCCATTGACGGGTCTGTTCGATCGCGACTCAGGAACCGGCTGGCAGCCCCACGCCGACGTCCGGGAGACCGAGCACGACGTGGAGGTCCGCGTCGACGTACCGGGCATCGAACCGCGGGACGTCGAGGTTTACGCCACCGAGGACGCCCTGACGGTCCGCGGGCGGACGGAGAAGGCGCGGGACGAAGACGAAGACGGGGGGTACCACCGGCGCGAACGACAGTATGGGGCCTTTGAGCGAACCATCACCCTGCCCCACCCCGTAAGGGCGGACGGGGCCAAGGCCACCCATCGCCACGGAGTCGTCACCATCACCCTGCCCAAGGCCCACGAGGCCGCGGGACGGCCGATCAAGCTGGCCGTCGAGGAAGGGGCGGGCCCCAGGACCCTGCCTCCCAGCCCGACCCCGGAGGACGCGCGGGGCGGCCACTGAGGGCGGGAACGAAGGAGCCGGGACGACTTGCGCCCCGGCTCCTCGCCTACTCGCCTATTCGTAGCGCACCCGGAAGAGCCCCGCCGTCAGAAAGATGGCGCCGAGCGCCGGCCACCACCTTGGCCGCGATGGGCGGGGGGATGACCACGTCTCCGGGCCGGCACCAGATCGCGGGTTCAGGCTGAGGCTCACCGGCGGATCTCCCTCTTGGCAGCGAGCCACGAAGAGGAGCCGCAAGCCAGGGTGTGGAAGTATTCAGAAACAACGCCGGGGAAAGGGGGCGCCGACCACGCTGATCAAGACCGCCTGTACCCGCGACTGCCCCGATTCGTGCGGGCTGCTCGTCCGCCGCCGCGACGGGCTGCTCGCCGAGCACCGCGGCGACCCGGACCACGGCTTCACTCGCGGGTTTCTATGCCGCAAGGGGCGCGCCTTCCTCCGCCGCCACTACAGTCCCGACCGGCTGCTGCACCCCTTGCGCAAGGCGCCGGGCGGCTGGCGGCGGATCGATTGGGACGAGGCGCTGGACCTGGCGGCCGAACGCCTCGCCCACTACCGCGACGCTTGCGGGGCGGCGTCGGTCCTGTCCCTGCGGTACAACGGCTCGCTGGGGATCCTGAAGAAGGTCTGCCACCTGGCTTTCTGGGAGGCCTTCGGGCCGGTCACCGTCACCCGCGGTGGGATGAGCGGGGAGGCCGGCAGCCATGCCCAGCGTCTGGACTTCGGGGCCCAGCACGCCCACGACCCGGAAGATCTGCGCCACAGCCGATCGATCGTGATATGGGGGCGCAACCCCACCGTCACCAACGTGCACCTGGTGCCCCGGCTGCGCGAGGCGCAAAGGCGCGGCGCGCGGCTCGTGGTGGTCGACCCGATCTACACCGCCACGGCGCGCCTGGCGGACCGCTGGTTGTCGGTTCTGCCGGGCGGGGATGGGGCCCTGGCCGCGGGGGCCTGCAAGGTCCTGCTGGAACGTGGCCTGTACAATGGGGCCTTCGCGGAAGGTCACACCGAGGGTTTCGACGCCTTTCGGGCACGGGTTGAAGCCCTTTCCTGGAGGGAAATCGAGCGCTGGTCCGGCCTGGGCCGGGCGGCCTGCGAGGAGCTCGCCGAACTATACGCGGCCCCCCCGGTCGCCACCTGGCTGGGCATCGGCCCCCAGTATTATCGCCAAGGAGTCGACAACTATCGCCTGATCGATGCCCTGGCCGCGATCTCCGGCAACCTCGGCATTCCGGGTGGAGGGGCCAGCCAAAACATCGACGGCTGGGCTCACCTGGACTACAGTTTGCTGCGTCGCCGGGCCGGCAGCGCGTCCGGCACCGCCCTTGGTTCCGGTGCCGCCGCCCCGCCGCGCCGGCGGTTGTCCCTCCCCCGCCTGGGCGAGGAACTCTCCCGGCGCGACCTCGATCCCGCCGTCCGGATGGCCTGGGTAAGCTGCGCCAACCCGGTCTCCAGCGCCCCCGACTCCCGGGCGGTGGCCAGGGGCCTGGCTTCGCTCGACTTCCTCGTCGTGGTCGACCAGTTCCTGACCGAAACGGCGGAGCTGGCCGACCTGGTGCTGCCGGCCACCACCTACCTGGAGGAGGACGACCTGGTCGCCTCCTACGGCCACAACTGGCTGAGCCTCGTCAACCGGGCGGCGCCCCCCCGGGGCGAGGCGAAGTCCGACCAGGAGATCTACGCCCTCCTGGCCGACCGCCTGGGGCTCGACCTCGGTCTGCCGCCGGTCGCCGGTCCCGCCGCCCCGCCGGCCGGGGTCCAGGAACTGCGCAACCTGGTGCTCAGCCGCCTGGCTCCCCTGGGCTTGGGTCCAGCGGAGCTGGCGAACGGGCCCCGGCGCAACCCAGCGGCTCCGGAGGTGCCCTTCGCAGGCGGCGCCTTCGCCACCCCGACGGGGAAGTACCGGCTGGTCACCGAATGGGATCTGGCGCCAGCGCCGTCCCCCCCGGGATACTCCCTGCGGCTGCTGGGAGTCAAGGCCAGCAACCACTTTAATTCGCAACTGACCGAAAGGGAGGGGGACGAAATCCCCGCGGTTCGCCTGCATCCCACGACCGCGGCGGCCCACGGGCTGAGCCCCGGTGAACTGGTGCTGGTCCGCGGCCAGGTTGGCGCGGATACCGCGGGCGACGCCACGGCAGTTGCGCCCGGCGCCCTGCAACGCCGGCCCGGCGCGCCCGAGTCACCGCCCGGCGCGCCGGAGGCACCTCCCGAGGCGGTCGAGGCGCGGCTGGAGTTGGACGACCGCCTTCCTCCCGACGTGCTGCACTTTCCGCACACCGTCTGGCTCGACGACCGCGGCGGGATCAACCGGCTGCGCCGCGCCCACGTCTCCCGGCAGGGAGAGGTGGCGGCCTTTCACGAGACCTGGGTCCAGGTGGACAGGAAGGTATCGCGATGACCCGCAAGGGCGAGCTGGACACCCCCGTCCCGGTGGTCGACTTGGCGGTCATGGAAGCGAACCTGCGGCGCATGGCCGAGGTCTGTCGCCGCAACGGCGTGAAGCTGCGCCCCCACACCAAGACCCACAAGATCCCCGCCCTGGCCCGGCGTCAAGTTGAGCTTGGAGCGGCCGGCATCACCGTCGCCAAGCTGGGCGAGGCGGAGGTGATGGCCGACGCGGGCCTGGACGACATCCTGATCGCCTACCCCATGGTGGGGCCCCAGAAACTGGAGCGCCTGTTCCGTTTGGCGCGGCGGGCCCGGATCGCCTGCACCTTGGACAGTGTCGAGGTGGCCCAGGAGTTGTCCGCGGCGGCCTGCCGGCGGGGGGCCGCGATCCGCTTCCTGGTCGAGGTTGACATCGGGCTGGGTCGTTGCGGACTGCCGCCGGGGGACGAACTGATGCAACTCTGCGCGCGGGCGGCCAGCCTCCCCGGCCTGGAATTCGGCGGCCTCCTCACCCACGCCGGCCACTCCCGGCGGGTGCGGGCCCCCTCCGAGGTGGAGGAGATCGGCCGGCGGGAGGGGGAACTGATGGCGGGCGCGGCAAGGTCCCTCCGGGTCGCGGGGCTCGAGGTGGCGGAGGTGAGCGTCGGCTCAACCCCCACGGCCGCCACGGCCGGCGCCGTGCCCGGCGTGACCGAGGTGCGGCCGGGCACCTATATCTTCAACGACGCCAGCACCGCCGCGCTCGGCCTGCCGGGGCTGACCGACGTCGCCCTCACGGTGCTCTCCACGGTGGTCGGGCACCCCGCCCCCGACCGGCTGATCCTGGACGCGGGCTCCAAGGCACTCAGTTCCGACCGCCTCTCGGCCAACTTGCTCCAGGGCCACGGGTGGATCAAGGGCTACCCGGGGCTCAGCATCCCTTCCCTGAGCGAGGAGCACGCCATCGTCGCCGTGCCCCCCGGCGCTTCCGCGCCCCGCATCGGCGAAAAGGTGGAAATCATCCCGAACCACGTCTGCTCGGTGGTGAACCTCTTCGACGAGTTGATCGGCGTGGAGGGAGACCGGGTGGAGGTGGTCTGGCCGGTCGCCGCCCGCGGCAAGGTGCGGTGACAGACCCAGGCGAGCCGCTCCATGGAGCGGCCAGAAAGTGAGGTGCCATCAAGTATGAAGGAGTCGTTACTGCCCGGCATCCAGCACGAACTGCGGTTCCGCGTGCCGCCATCCAAGACAGTGCCCGCGCTCTACCCCGAGGCCACCGAGTTTCAGGCAATGCCAGCGGTCTTTGCCACCGGTTTCTTGGTCGGGTTGTTGGAATGGGCATGCATTCAGGCTGTTAATCCCCACCTTGATTGGCCCCGGGAGCAGACCGTTGGTACGCACGTGAATGTGAGCCACGAGGCCGCGACACCTCCCGGTTTTGAGGTCACCGTCCGGGTCAAGCTCGTGACGGTGGATGGCCGGCGGTTGGGGTTCGAGGTGGAGGCGAGCGATGGCGTGGATGTAGTCAGCCGCGGCACCCATGAGCGTTTTGTCATCGATGCCGAGCGCTTCGCCCAGAAAACAGCACGCAAACGGGAAAAAGCGGGCGACTGACCGATCGGCCAGGCGGTATGACGGTTGACCAAGCCAGGCTGCTGCGCAAAGTCGGCGAACTTCTGCCACCGACCATGACCAGAGGGGAGGGCGCCTTGAAGCGGAGCTTGGGCATCCCGTAGGGTGGCGGCAGCCGTGATGGCACGTCGACAAGGCTAGTGAGTTAAGTTAAAATGACATTATGACAAATAGCAGAATGAATCCTAAGGTTGATGAATATTTGAGTAAAGCCAAAAAGTGGCCGGAAGCATTTGCGAAATTGAGAACGATCATTCTCGACTGTCAGCTGACCGAAGAATTGAAGTGGGGTGCTCCTTGTTACACGTTTCAAAAACGAAACATAGTTTTAATACATGGCTTTAAGGAATACTGTGCGCTCTTGTTTTTCAAAGGCGCCTTGTTACATGATGCCCATGGTATTCTGATCAAACAAACGGAGAACGTACAGGCGGGGCGCCAGATTCGGTTCACCAATGTGCGAGAAATAGTTGCCATGGAAACCATCTTGAAAGCCTATATTTATGAAGCCATGGAAGTTGAAAAAGCCGGTTTGGAAGTGGATTTTAAAAAGCATACAGACTTCGTAATTCCTGCCGAATTGCAAAATAAATTCAATGAAATCCCTGCCTTGAAAACTGCTTTCGAGGCACTGACGCCGGGACGGCAAAGAGCATACATTCTTTATTTTTCTGAACCCAAACAAGCCAAGACTCGAGAGTCAAGGGTTGAAAAATGGAAGCAGCAAATTTTTAATGGAAAGGGATTAGATGATTAGTATCTGCGATGAGTAAATGAATTAAGCACACTGGGCCCAGGTGGCCCTTGACCTCTACTACTACGACCAGACCTCCGGCTGGACCCTGGCCCGCGGCGGCGCGGGTTCCCGCGCAATGGCGCTGACCGCCCCGCGGCCGGGCGTCTACGCCGCGCCGCTGACCGGTCGATCGGTGCCCTCGGGTTCCACGGACGCCGCCCTCAGCCGGAGCCTCGTCACCGCCACCGACAAGCCCGCCGTCACGGTGGACGACCCGGTGGCTTCACAATCGATAGCTCACCCCCCTTCTGGCCCGTCCCGCCGGTCATACCGGTTGGGACGGGCCAATATACTGTGCCAGGGAGTCCGGGCCGGGGCGTTCCCGAACGTCGCGACGGAGGGGGGGCGGCGCCGTGCGATCGAGGCGGCTGCGATGGATGATGCGCTCGCTCTGGGAGTTCTGGAGCGAGCCGGTCAACCTGGACCTCGGGGGGTTGCTGGGAGGCCGCTGGGCGCGCCAGAGCCTGGCCGCGCTGGCAATCCTGGTTCTTTACCTCGGGATTCACCGCCTGGCCTTCTTGCCCGTCCTCGACAACCTCGACTACGCCATGACCAAGGCGGCGTCCGCCGACTACGACTTTGCCGCGGCGGCTCGCGAACTGCGCGGCCTGGAGGCCTGGCGCTGGTTCAACCTGGCCAGCCTGGTGGAACGCCTGCGCTCACCGCTATCCACCGGGATCGTGGCCAGGGACAAGAACCATCCCCGCGACAGCACCCTGGTGCAGCAGGGGAGTGCCCAGGGGAGCGCCCAGGGGAGCGATTCCGCCGCCGCCAGCCAACCGGTGGACCGCACCGCGCTGCTGGTATTTTCCCGGTTGCCGGTGGATGACCCCGCCGCCCAGCTCGGCGCCGGCTTTGACTGGTCCGAAAACCCGGTGACCAAGGAGCGGCGGCTGCACCAGGGGCTGGACTTCCTGGCGCCGGAGGGCGCGCCGGTCCGGGCGGTGGCCGACGGCACGGTGGCCGGGACCGGCGAAGACCGGGAATACGGCCGCTGGGTCCTGGTGGATCACGGCAAGGCAGTGGCGACTTACTACGCCCAGAACTCGCAGATCTTGGTCAAGACCGGCCAGGCGGTGAAGGTCGGCGACCAGCTCGCCAAGGCCGGCAAGACCGGCGTGGCGGCCGCGAGCCACCTGCACTTCGAGGTCAGGCTGAACGGCAAGGCCGTCGACCCCCGTCCCTTCCTGCCCTTGAAGGGAGGGAGCTAGCCACCCGGGCCGCGCCGGTGGGCGGCTGCACCTGAAGGGAGCCGGCGTCATGCCCCTGGGGCGTTTGTTCGGGGTGCCGGTGGTGGTCAGCTGGCCCTTCCTGGGCCTTCTGGCCCTGGGAGCGGGTTTCGGCCTGTGGCCGCAGGTGCTGATCCTGGCCGGGACGCTGCTGAGCCACGAACTTGCCCACCTGATCGTGGCGCGGGCCTTCGGGCTGGAGATCTCCCGCCTGGAACTGCTGCCCTTCGGCGGCGTCGCGTGGGTGGAGCAGCCGGAACTGGACCCCCACCTGGAAACCAGCGTGGCCATGGCCGGGCCGCTGAGCAACTTTCTGCTGCTGGCCTGCGGAGTGCTGGCTATTGGAACCGGCCTGTTCCGCCCGGACCTCCTGAACTTCTTTTTGGAAGCCAACCTAATGATGGCCGTCTTCAACCTCCTGCCGGCCCTGCCCCTGGACGGGGGCCGGATCTACCGGGCGTATCTGGGGCGGCGTTGGGGGTATCAGCGCAGCACCCGCCGGCTCGCCTCACTGGGGCGGGTGCTGGCGTTATCGCTGTTGCTCCTGGGGGTGGTGGGGGCGTTTTTCGGCCGGATCTACCTGGCGGCGGTGGTGATGGCCTCCTTCCTCTACTTTGCCGCCCGCAAGGAGGAAGCCCGGTTGGGTTATTCCTTCTGGTCCGGGATCTTGCGGAAGAAGGAGTTGCTGCGCCAGCAGGGGGCTGTCCCGGTGCACTCGCTGGTGGTGGGAGACGGGACCAGGCTGGGGGAACTGACCCGGCACTTCATGGCCCGGCGCTACCACCTGATCACCGTGACCGGCGAGGACCTGCAGGTGCTGGGGACCCTGGACGAGTCCCAGGTGGTTCAGGCCCTCGGCGAGGACGGCCCCGACCTTACTGTTGGCGAGCTCTTGAGCCGTGGTACCGGGCGGTCGCCGCGGCGCTGAATTCCGCCGGCCCCAGCCACCCCGCCCACACCCCCCGCGCCAGGGGTCCCAGGACGTCCAGCCGGAACTCCTGCTGCCGGGCGGCTTCCGGCCACGGGGGTTGGGGGGTGACCGCCAACCGGCCTGCCAGGTCGGTGAGGAACCGCTGCTGGTCAGCGTCCAGGGCCAGCCCGGTGGACCACGGGACGCGGGCGGGAAGGTAGGCGGGGACCGCCGTCAGGCGGGCGGCCACCTCCCCGGAGTGTTCGGCCAGGTACCGGGCCAGTTGGACGGCCTGCCGGAGGCGTTCCCGGCGCTGATCCGCCGCCTGTCGGAAAACGTGCAGGGCAGTGAGCCGGCCCAGGGCCGGTGACGGTCCCGGCCTGGGCGTCGGCACCGGGAGCAGGACAGCCGCGATCCCCGATTCCTCCGGCCGCTTACCGCGCCGGACGGCCAAGTCCGCCAGCCAGGGGCCGGCCCGCCCGAGGACCGCCGTCTGGCCGCGGAAAAAGGCCTCCAGCCCGCCGTGCTCCCGGTCCAGGGGCGCCGTGGCCCCGGCGGCGGCCAGCTCGGCGAGCAATGCGGCGGCTTCCCGCCAGACCGGCTCCTGGCTGCGCAACCGGTCGTCGCCGGTGAAAAGCCCTTGCCCGCTGGCGGCCCCCAGAAGGTCCTCGAAGAGCAGGACGGGGGAAGTGGAGCCCAGGGCGAAGAGCTTGCCGAAAGCCCAGGACGGGCGGCCGTAGCTCCGGGCGAGCCGGCGCACTTGTTCCCAGGTCCATCCCTCGCGCTGCGCCTGCCGCGGGTCGAGTCCCGCTCCCCGCAGCAGTTCCGGATTTCCCACCCAGGTGATCAGTTCCGCCCAGCGCGGCAGGGCCGCCGGCTTCCTGTCCCGGCTGGCCAGGGCCAGGAGGTGAGCGTCGTAGGAGGCCAGGTCCTCCCGGCGGAGGTAGGTGCCCAGGGGAACCAGCCGGTCCCCGGGCGAAAGATCCAGCGGACCGGAATAGACGTCCGGCAGGTCGCCCTCGCCCATCGTCTCATCCACCTGCCGGGGGCCTTCCTTCCAGGAGAGGAGCTGGTAGTCGACGGTCACCCCGGGGTGCTCGCCCTCGAACTCCGCCAGGGCCGCCAGGAGCCAGCCGAGGTAGTTGCCGTGGCCCGGTACCTCCACCGGCCAGTTGTAGTCCCAGAGTTTCAGGGTGATCACCGGCGGGGCGGCGTCCCGGGGACCCCTCCCATCCCGCCCCAGGGATAGGGTCAGGAGCAGCGTCAGCCCCAGTACCAGGCCGAGGGTGAACGCGCGGCGCACCTGCCCGCCTCCTTCCCTAGCGCATCTCCAGGATGATCTGCAAGTCGGTGCCCACGTGACCGTCGGGGGGAAGGCCGTAGAAGATCTCCAGCTCTTCCACCGCCGCCGCCGTCTCCGGTCCGAAGCGCCCGTTGCGGGTGCCGACGCCCAGCCCCCGCCGCAACAGGCGGTCCTGGAGGAAGACCACCTCCCGCCCCTGCATCCCCTGGTACATCACCCGGGGCGGGTCGCCCCGCTCGAGCGTCCCGATGATTCTCACCGGGGTGCCGATGGGCACCAGGGGGTAGAGTTCTTCCACGTCCGCGTTGCGCATGCGGATACAGCCCTCGCTGGCGTCGTAGCCTATCGACCAGGGGCGGTCGGTGCCGTGGATGCCGTAGCCGTCCCAGGGCACGTTGAGTTTCATCCAGCGGCTTCCGAAGCCGCCCCCCAGCCCCGTGAGTTTGTCCACGACCTTCCAGTCGCCCACCGGGCTGGGCGAGTTCCAGCGGCCGCTGGCCACGTTCCACTGCCGGTAGGGCCGGCCGTTGAAGGACAGGGTGAGGGTCTTGGCCTCGATGTCGATGATGATGCTAGCCTGGCCCTTGGGCGGCGGGGCAGGAGGGGGAGGGCGCACGGTGACGTCGTCGGGGTCGGAAAGGCTCAGCCAGGTGTAGGTGTCCGCCACCTCCGCCGGCGCCAGCCCGCGCGACTCGTGCCAGCGGCGGACGGCCGCGGCGGTCCGGGGGCCGTAGGCGCCGTCCAGCGCCCCCTGGTAGAAGCCGAGCGCCTTGAGGCGTTCCTGCAATTCGAGGACGTCGTCGCCGACCAGCGGCGGGTCGGCCGGCGCCAACGGCCGGTTGACCTGGCAACTGGGGCCGCGGCTGGGAGCCGTGAGCACCGGGCCGCGGCCGGGGCCCGCCAGCCCCGCGCCGGCGGTGAAGAGCAGCGCGAGGGCCGAAACCGCCACGGATCCCACGGCCGACACCGTTGGCAGGGATTTCATCCACGCACCCCTTTTCCCCGATACTCTATGCCGGTCCCAGGGTTCGCTTGACGCCTGAAACCGGCATTTGTAATAATGGTCACGATTGATAGGTTGCCGAAAGGATGGACCGAGGTGACGGCCACCGACGACCTTGCGTCCCGAATTGAGACCGTCCTGCCCCAGGTCACCAAACCGGCCCGCTACGCCGGCCACGAATATAACGCCGTGCTGAAGGACCATGCGGCGGTCGAGGTGACTTTCGCCCTGGCTTTCCCCGACGTCTACGACGTCGGGATGTCCCACCTGGGATCGAAGCTGCTGTACCATGAACTGAACCGCCGCCCCGACACCGTCTGCGAGCGGGTTTTCGCCCCCTGGACGGATATGGAGGCGGTGATGCGGCGCGAGGGGATTCCCCTCTTCGGCCTGGAGTCGCGCCGGCCGTTGGCCGGTTTCGACCTGGTCGGCTTCACCCTGCAGTACGAGCTCACCTACACCAACGTCCTGAACATGCTCGACCTGGCGGGCATCCCGCTGCGAGCCGCGGAGCGCGGCGAAGGGGACCCGCTGGTGGTGGCGGGGGGACCCTGCGCCTACAACCCCGAACCCCTGGCCGACTACCTCGACGCCGTCGGCCTGGGGGACGGGGAGGAACTGGTTCACGACCTGGTGGTCTCGGTCCGGGACTGGAAACGGGAGGGGCGGTCGGGCGGCCGGGCCGAGATGCTGCGGCGGCTGGCGCGGATACCAGGGATCTACGTGCCCTCCTTTTACGGGGTGGAGTACCACCCCGACGGCCGGGTCAAGCGCTACACCCCGCTGGTGGAGGGGGCGGCCATGCCGGTGCGGAGGCGCGTGGTGGCCGACCTGGACGACCTCGACTACCCGACGCACCCCGTCGTCCCTTACACCGAGGTGATCCACGACCGGGCGATGGTGGAGGTCTTCCGCGGCTGCACCCGGGGGTGCCGGTTTTGCCACGCCGGCATGACCTACCGCCCGGTGCGGGAACGTTCCTCGCGGCG
>JAJYMS010000100.1 GCA_021786825.1 Bacillota bacterium
GCCGCATCGCCGAGGAGATGCTCAACAACGCCTTACTGGCCCTGGCCAGGCGGGATCTGGCCCTGGCCGATCTTACGGTGAGGATGGACGACCAGGTGGACCAGCTTAACCACCAGGTCGAGGTCCGCTGCATGCAACTGATCGCGACCCAACAGCCGGCCGCCCGCGACATGCGGATCATCTTTTCCGCCAGCCACATCTGCGGCGAGGTGGAACGAGTCGCCGATTACGCGGTGGATATAGCGCTTACCGCCAAGCGGCTGGCCGACCGCCCCCTGTTCAAACCCCTGGTGGACATACCCCGGATGCAGGAACTGGTGAAGGAAATGCTGCGGGAGAGCCTCGAGGCTTTCGTCACCCGGGATCTGAACCTGATCCAGAAGATGATCGCCGCCGACGACGAGGTTGACCACCTCTACCGCTACTTGCACGAGGAACTGATCGACTTCATGAAGAAGGATTCCGGGCTGGTGGAGCAGGCCGTGCACCTGTTGTTGATCGCCCGTTACCTGGAGCGGATCGCCGACCATATCACCAATATCGGCGAGCGCGTCTTCTACGTGGAAACGGGGGAATTGAAGGAATTACACAGCTAGGCGGGCAAGCGAGCGGCGGCCCGTGAAGGGCTCACGGGCCAGTCGGGAACCGCCGGCTATAGCTTACGATCAGGGTGTCGATTCGGCGGCTGAGTTCGTGCACCCGGCGGTCGTCCAGGCCGTGCCGGCGCTCCAGATCGACCAGTCTCTCGCGGAGCCGTCTGATCTCCGCCAACAAGAGGCGCTGCTCTTCCTTCGAGGCCAAGGACGTCCCCTCCAACCTGAAACCTGGACCGCCGGCCGCACGTAGAAGATAACGAGAGCAACGTCTGAAGAAAGGGGATTGAAGATGGGACTGCTGCAACGGATCAAGGACCTGGTGTTGGCCAACCTGAACGACATGGTCAGCCGCGCCGAGAACCCTGAGGTGATGCTGAACCATTATATCGAGGAGGGCCGCGACGGCCTCAAGAATCTAAACCTCGAACTGAACCGCGCGGTGGCGGACAAACTGCAGCTCGAGGAGAAGATCAAGGAGACCGAGAAGGCGCTCACCTCGTGGTCTCGACAGGCCGAGGTCGCGGTCGGCCAGAACCGGGAGGAACTGGCCCGGGCCGCCCTGGAGCGCAAATACGACGCCGAGAAGCACCTGGAGAGCTACCGCACCCAGTTGTCCGAGCAGACGCAGACGGTCGCCGAGATGCGCCAGAACTACGACGCCTTGGAAAAGCGACTGCAGGAGGCCAAGGGCAAGCGGGACGAGTTGGCGATGCGGCAGCACCGGGCTGAAGCCCAGCGCAGGGCCAATGAGGTCATGGGCACTCTCTCGACCACCGATGCCTTTGACAACATCGGGCGGATGGAGGACAAGGTGGAGCGGATGGAGGCGGAGGCCAAGGCCGCGGCCGTCGTCAACCAGGACTCCGTCGAGGAGCAGTTGAAGAGCCTGGAGGACCAGGCCAAGCAAAGCGCGGTGGAGGCGGAACTGGCCCGGCTCAAGCAGACCAAGGGATGATGGGGATGAAACGGCGCCCCTGGCGACCGGCTCTGGCCCTCGGCCTGGCGACCCTGTTGGTGCTGCTGCTGGCCCTGCCGGCCATGGCCGCGCGGGGCGGGTTTTCGGGCGGGCGGGGTTTTTCAGGCGGGAGGAGCTTTTCCGGCAGCGGGCGCACCCTCGGCGGGAGCCTGCGCTCCCTGGGCGGGAGTTCGCGGAGCACCTTCTCCACCCCGCGGGACGCCCGCGGTTCTATCTTTTCCACCACCACCTCGCCTTTTTCCAGCTTCGGCCGCAGCTTCAGCACCGGGCGGCAAAGCTATTCAGGCGGGCCGGGTCCATACTCCGGCACGGGGAATGGGCGGACCATCGGGCAGACCTCGCTCCCATCCCGGAGCTACACCCTGGAGGGCTCGCGCTACCCCTCTCAACCGCCGGTGATCGTGTACGGCGGGGGGTTCCCGCCGATCTTTTACCACGACTGGTACTGGGGAATGCCGTGGTGGCAACGGGTGTGGTTTTCACCCACCTACTGGGGCGGGTGGGGCTACAACTACTTCGTCCCTAACGCCACGGCGGTCCTCCTGGCCGTGATGGCCGCCGTGGTGCTGGGTTACCTGGTATGGAGATCTCGCCTGGGGAGGTACTACTGATGCTGAGCGAGAAAGTGCGCGGGCAACGGGTCTACATCCGCCGCGACGAACGCGACGGCTTTGACGGCGTGGTCACCGAGGTGGACGGGGCCTGGATCTTCGTCGAGGTCGCCGACGATCGGTCGGATGGGTTCCGGGGCATCTGGTACAACACGGAAAAAGGCGTCGAGATAGGAATCTTGAAGTAACGGGGGGAGCGAGTTGCCGATCAGTAATCCCTATGCGGCGGTGGTCATCTTCGCCCTGGCGGGGATTCTCCTGTCGCTGGCGCAGATCCTCGCCTTTCAGCTCCTGGTGCGGCACAAGTTCAGCATCCTGGCGGAGTTCAAAGAGGAAAACCCCGCCATCGGCCTGGTGGTGGCGGGGCAGCTCATTTCGGTGGGGCTGGTGGTCCACAGTACCCTCCTGCACAACGGCAGTCTGGTCGGGGTGCTGGCCTTCGGATTGCTGGGCATCGTTCTGAACCTGCTGGCCTACCTCGGCCTGGACTGGGCGACACCCGGCTGGGATCTAAGCCAGCATATCGACCGGCAGTCGCTGGCCGGGGGCTGGGCCGCCTGGGGGGCTTTTATCATGGTCGGGCTGGTGGTCGCCGGCGCGCTCGGGTAGCGGGGCGGCGTCAAGCCGGTATCGGTCACGCCGGGACGAAGATGCGCTGCCCGACGAAGAGCAGATCGGGGTTTGTCAGGTGGTTGAGGACAAGCAGGTAATGAATGTTGGTCCCGGTGCGCCGGGCGATGGCCCCCAAGGTATCGCCCGGCTGGACGATGTAGGAGACGACGGCGCGCGGGGGGATGAAGGGGACCCGGATCTGACTGCCGGGGATCAGGCGCCGGGGGTCGAGTTCCGGGTTGAGAGCCTCCAGGGTGGCCACCGTGGTGCCGTAGCGCTGGGCCAGCAACCAGAAGGTATCGCCGGGCTGGATGGTTTTCAGCACGTAGTGCCGGGGCCCGGGCATCTCCCCGGGGGGCGCCTCGACCGGAATTTCGAGCCGTTGGCCAATGGTCAGTTGGTCCGGGTTGGTCAACTGGTTGGCCCGGGCGATGGCGTCGACGGTGGTGCCATAACGGCGCGCGATCATGTATAAGGTTTCCCCTTCCTTGACGACGTGGGTTATCACCAGGCCCACCCCCTTTCGGATGCGGTTTACAGAATATAAGTATGCGTCAGGCGGCCGCGCGGTGCGAGTCGGGCCGGTCGGACGGGCGGAGGAGGGCTCGGGTTGAAGGTCAAACGGGTAGCCGGTCCTTGGGCGGTGTTTCTGGCCGGAGTGGTAATCGGGGCGTCGCTGCTGGGGCCGGTTGGCTGGGGGCGCGCCCAGTCCGCGATTCACGTGGTGGTGGACGGGGTTCCCTTGCGGTCCGAGGTGGAACCGGTCATCGTCGGCGGTTCGGTCCTTGCCCCGGTGAGGGCCGTGGCGGAGGCCGTGGGCGCCACGGTCAGGTGGGAGGGCGGCACGCGGACAGTCTCCATCCAGTCGCCCGGGCCGGCCCGCTGGCAAGGCGATGCCACGGAGGTATTCAAGACCGTCGGGGCCTCCGTGGTCGGCGTGGTGAGCAGCTTCTCCCTGCCCGATGGGACCGTCGAGCGCGCCTGGGGCACCGGGGTGGTCCTCGGCGCCGATGGTACCATCCTCACGAACCGGCACGTCATCGAGAACGCCGAAAAACTGGTGGTGGTGTTCCAGGGCAGGGCCTACCAGGCCCGGGTCGTCGGCGCCGACGAGCTGGCCGACCTCGCGGTGTTGAAGGCCCCGGTGGCCGGCGGCGTTCCCGCCGATTTCGGGGACTCGGACAGCCTGCAGGTGGGTGAGCCCGTCCTGGCCGTAGGCAACCCCTTCAGCCTGCGGTTCCAATCCTCGGTCACCGCCGGCGTGGTCAGCGGCCTGCACCGCAGCGTGGAGTCGGAGTACCCCTACGGTTTGATCCAGACGGACGCGGCCATCAACGGGGGCAACAGCGGCGGCCCACTGGTAAACTCTCAGGGGCAGGTGATCGGCATCAACACGATGAAGGTCAAGAGCGTAGGCGTCGAGGGGCTGGGGTTTGCCATTCCCTCCAACCTGGCCAGGCGGATCGCCCAGGACCTGGTCACCTACGGGCGGGTCTCCCGCCCCTGGATGGGGGTCGAGGTCCAGGAGGACGATAACACCCGGCTGGGCCTGGTTTCCGACGCGGGCCTGCTGGTCTACAACGTGGTGCCGGGGAGCCCGGCTGAGCGGGCGGGAATACGGTCCCGGGACCACCTCACCGCCATCAACGGCCTGCCGACCCTGACCTCGGTCGACCTCCGGGAGGCCCTGGACCGCAACCATCCGGGGGACTCGGCGCTGGTCGCGCTGGTGCGCGACGGGCGGCCGGCGACGGTCACCGTCCGGCTGGCCGAGCGTCCGCGGTGAGCCGTTGGGGCGGGACTGTGCAGGCTGACGCGGCCACGACTTGACAATGGCCGGCGGGGGCCCTACTTTCCTAAGTAAGGACGCTTCGCGGGAGGACTCTAATTGGTCGACCCCCAGGGTTTTACGGTGGCTTTCTTGCTGATCGTGGCCGGCGTCATGATGGTGATGGCGTTGCTCTACGCCTTCGTCAGGGCGGTGAGTTATTCGACCCTGCAGGGATTGGAGGAGGAGTGGAGGCAGAAGTACCGCCGGCGGGAGAGCGGGCGCGAGGGCGAGGAGGCGGTGGCGCATGAACTGGCCTTCCTGCCCCGGGGTTACCGGGTCCTGCACCGGGTCTACCTGACCGTCCCCGGCCGCAGCGTGGGGCAGGAGTTGGATCACCTGGTGATCGGCCCCTGCGGGATCGTGCACATCGAGACTAAGAACGACCTGGGCAAGATTGTAATCACCCCCGAGGGCGACTGGCTGATCCGGCGCGATGGCAGGAAGTACCAGGGGATGAGGAACCCGCTGGCC
>JAJYMS010000183.1 GCA_021786825.1 Bacillota bacterium
TCGTAGCCGCCGAGGCCGCCGCCCGGCCCTTCGGTGCGCGGCCCGAGGCGGCCGAAGGACTCCCGCATGCCCGTGTCGGCCTGGATGTTCTGCATGTTGATGTAGTCCATCACCCCCAGCTTGCCCTGGCGCAAGGCATCCGCCATCGCCCGGGGCACCTCCGCCTCGGCTTCCACCACCTTGGCCCGCTGCTCCTGGGTCTGGGCCTTCATCTCCTGTTCGCGGGCCACCGCCATCGCCCGGCGCTCCTCCGCCCGGGCCTGGGCGATGCGCTTTTCCGCCTCCGCCTGGTCCGCCATCAGGCGGGCGCCGATGTTGCTGCCCACGTCCACGTCGGCGATGTCAATGGAAACGATCTCGAACGCGGTCCCGGCGTCGAGGCCCTTGGCCAGCACGGTCCGGGAAATCAAGTCGGGAGTCTCCAGCACCTGCTTGTGGCTGGACGCTGAACCGATCGTGGCCACGACCCCCTCGCCGACGCGGGCGATCACCGTCTCCTCGCCGGCCCCGCCCACCAGGCGGTCCAGGTTGGCCCGCACGGTGACCCTCGCCTTGGCCTTCAACTCGATGCCATCCTTGGCAACCCCCGCCACCACCGGCGTTTCGATAATCCGGGGGTTTACGCTCATTTGCACCGCCTGCAGCACGTCGCGCCCGGCCAGGTCGATGGCCGCCGCCCGCTCGAACTCCAGCGGGATCCCGGCGCGCTCGGCGGCAATCAGCGCGTTGACCACCCGGTCCACGTTGCCCCCGGCCAGGAAATGCGCCTCCAGCTTGTTAACCGATAGGGAGATCCCCGCCTTCTCGGCCTTGATCAGCGGGTTGACAATCTTCGCCGGGGGAACCCGCCGCAGCCTCATCCCCACCAGCGTAACGATCCCCACGTGGACCCCCGCGGCCAGGGAGGAGATGTAGAGCCCCAACGGCACGAAGCTGAAGAACACGGACAGGGCCACGAAAGCGGCCGCGATCACCACCATCAACATAACCAGGTCCGCCACTTGGTCAAACCTCCTTGCGCGTTCGCGCTGATTTAAAGTTCACTCCGCCGGCTCGTGCTCCAAGCGGCGCACCACCACGCGCCGGCCCTCCACCTTCTCCACTCTGACCGCCTCGCCCCGGGCGACGAACTCTCCCTCGGTGACCACGTCGACGCGGTGCCCGTCGATTTCGACCGCCCCGGCCGGGCGAAGCGGGGTTACCGCCACCGCCGTCCGGCCCAGCAGCTCGGGCATCTGGAGCGGCGCCACGAACCCCCGGTCGCTGGCCAGCCGCTCGTTCAGGGTCAAGCGCCGCCAGAGTCCCCGCTTGACGGCCCAGCGGGCCATCACGTAGGCCACGACCGGCGCCGACACGACCGCCGCGCCGAGCGCCTTCCACCCGTTCTCGCTGGCCGCCCCGGCGCCGATGATGGCCAGCGCGCAGAAGAGGAGGCCGGTGACGCCGAAGACGCCAAAGCCCGGGATCGTCGCCTCGATGGCCAGGAACAGAACCCCGAGGCCGAAGATCAGAATGATTCGCCATCCGTAAAGCACCGCCCCCAATCGATCGCCGTAGAGCACCCCGACGGCGACCAGGCTGGCGGCCACGATCAGCCCCATCGCGAGGGCGGCTCCCACGTCCACCACGCCTCGCTCTCCGGTCCGGCCATTCACGCTGGTTTCCTCCCTCCTGGAAGACCATCATAACGTAAGTACGCGCCGCCGGCCACTCCGGTTTCAGTTTCCCCCGCCAAAGTTGCCTTGAAATAACTGTTGAGAAGGATTTTTCAGTTCGAGGAACGTATACCCTTTAACTATCAGCCGGTCCGGATCACTCTCCCGGGCGATGCCCGCACCAGGAGGACACGATGATCCAACTCAGCCTTCGCGACCTGCGCTTGCGATTCGGTGGCGTAAACGCCCTCTCCGGACCCAGCCTGGAAGTCGAAGATGGCCAGATCTACGCCGTGATCGGACCCAACGGGGCCGGCAAGACCAGCCTGCTCAACTGCATCAGCGGGCTGTACCGGCCGACCGGCGGTAAGATCCTCTTCGAGGGCGCGGATATCTCCCGCCTGCCACCGCACCGCCGGGCCGAGCTGGGGATTGCGCGGACCTTCCAGAACCTCGAACTCTTCCGCCACATGACGGTGCTCGACAACCTGATGCTGGGGCGCCACGTGCGCATGCGGACCGGCCCCCTCACGGGGGGGCTTTTCTGGGGACCGGCCCGGCGGGAGGAGATCGCCAACCGCCGGGTGGTGGAGGAAATCATCGACTTCCTGGAGATCGAGCGGATCCGCAAGCGCCCGGTGGGCACCCTGGCCTACGGTCTGCAGAAACGGGTGGAGCTCGGCCGCGCCCTGGCGCTGAAGCCGAAGCTGCTGCTGCTGGATGAGCCGATGGCGGGCATGAACACGGAAGAGAAAGAGGACATGGCCCGGTTCATCCTGGACATTAACGAGGAGCAGGGCGTCACCACCATCCTCATCGAGCACGACATGGGCGTGGTCATGGACCTCTCCGACCGCGTGGCGGTGCTGGACTTTGGGGAGAAGATCGCCGAGGGAACGCCCGAGGAAGTGCAGCGCGACCCCCGGGTCATCAAGGCTTACCTCGGCGAACAGGCCGGGGCCCATCAGCCCTTGGAGGTGCAGCCGTAAAGGTGGAGGATACCTTACCCAAGTTGCTGGCTGCCGGCGCCCAGCGGTACGGCTCCAAGGTGGCCTTGCGGGAGAAGGAATATGGCATCTGGCAACAGGTGACCTGGCGCGGTTACCTGGACCACGTCCGCCGCTTCGCCCTCGGCCTGGCCAGCCTTGGACTGAAACGCGGGGATCGGATCGCCATCGTCGGGGACAACCGGCCGGAGTGGATCTACGCCGAACTGGCCACGCAGTCGCTGGGCGGCATTTCCGTCGGCCTGTATCAGGATTCCCTTTCCAAGGAAATCGGTTACATCATCGATCATTCCGGCGCCAAGTTCGTGGTCGTCGAGGATCAGGAACAGGTTGATAAAATCCTGGAGGTAATCGAGCAGACCCCCCAGGTGAAGCGGGTGATCTGGTGCGACCCCAAGGGGTTGCGCGACTACCGCGAACCCATGCTGATCGGTTTCACCGAGGTCCAGGATCTCGGCGACGCCATCGCCGCGGAGGACCCGGAATTCTTTCGGCGAGGCCTCGAGTTGGGCCGCGGCGACGATCCGGCCATCATCTGCTACACCTCCGGCACCACCGGCTTTCCCAAGGGGGCGGTGCTGACCCACCGGAACCTCATCAGCATGGCGGGAAGCCTGCTGTCCCTGGACCCGATGCGGGCGGGGGACGAGTACGTCTCCTTCCTCCCCCTGGCCTGGATCGGGGAACAGATGATGTCCCTCTCGGCGGCCCTTACAGCGGGGGTGACGGTGAACTTCCCGGAGGAGCCCGAGACGGTCCAGGAGAACATCCGCGAGATCGGCCCCCGAACCATGTTCTCTCCGCCCCGCATCTGGGAGAACATGGTCTCCACGGTGCAGGTGAAGATCGAGGACACGTCGCCCCTGAAGCGGCTGCTGTACCGGGCGTTCTTGCCCATCGGGCAGCGGTGGGCCGACTGCCGGTTCGAGCAGCGGCGCCCCGGCCCGTGGTTGCGCCTGCTGTACCACCTCGGGGACCTCCTGGTTTTCTCGGCCATCAAGGACCACCTGGGCCTGCTGCACCTGCGCCAGGCCTATACCGGAGGGGCCGCCCTGGGGCCCGACGTCTTCCGCTTTTTCCACGCCCTGGGGGTTAACCTCAAGCAGATCTACGGCCAGACCGAAATCGCCGGCATCTCGGTGGTGCACCGCAGCGAGGACATCAAGTTCCACACCGTGGGCAAGCCCATCCCCGGGACCCAGGTCCGCATCGCCGACGACGGCGAGATCCTTTCCCACAGCCCGGCGGTGTTCGCCGGGTACTTCAAGAACCCGGAGGCTACCGCCGAAACCCTTCAGGACGGGTGGCTGCACTCGGGCGATGCCGGCTACATCGACAACGACGGGCACCTGGTGGTGATCGACCGCCTGAAAGACGTGATGCGGCTGTCCGACGGCAACGTCTTCTCGCCCCAGTACATCGAGAACAAGCTGAAGTTCAGCCCGCACATCAAGGAGGCCGTGGTGGTGGGCAAGGACCGCCTCTTCGTGGTGGCCCTGATCAACATCGACCTGGCCAACGTCGGCAAGTGGGCGGAGAACAATCAGGTGGCGTACACCACCTACACCGACCTCTCGCAAAAGGAGCGCGTCGCCCACCTCATCGCCCAGGAGGTCGAGCGGGTTAACGCCGACCTGCCGCCGGCGGCCCGGATCCGCAAGTTCGTCCTGCTGCACAAGGAACTGGACGCCGACGACGAGGAGCTGACCCGGACGCGCAAGGTCCGCCGGGGGTTCATCGGGGAGAAGTACCGGGAGATGATCGAGGCGCTCTACCGCGATGACGCCCAGATCACCGTCCAGGCCAAGGTTCGCTACCGGGACGGGCGGGAGGCCGTCGTGGAAACCGCCTTACAGGTGCGCAAGACCAGCGCCGGCCCGCAAGGGGCGAAAAAGGAGGTCAGCGCGTGATTTTTCTGCTCGAACTGGTGATCACCGGCCTGGTGGTCGGCAGCGTCTACGCCCTGGTGGCCCTCGGCTTCGCCTTGATCTACAAGGCTTCCGACGTGATCAACTTCGCTCAGGGCGAGCTCCTCCTGGTCGGGGCGTACGTGACGCTGGTGCTGGTGGTGACCTATCAAGTGCCCTTCCTGGCCGCCCTGGCCATCAGCCTCCTGGTCTCCGGCGTGCTGGGCATCCTGATCGAGCGGCTGGTGCTCCGGCCCTTCATCGGCGAACCTGTCATTTCGGTGATCATGGCCACCATCGGCCTCTCCAGCGCCCTGCGCGGCCTGATCCAGGTCATCTGGGGCACCGACACGCGGACCTTCCCGCTCATCTTCCCCCAGGCCCCGGTTCAGCTCGGACCGGTGGCCATCTCCCAGGTCTACCTCTGGTCGCTGGCCGCCGCGCTGGTGCTGCTGGGGCT
>JAJYMS010000188.1 GCA_021786825.1 Bacillota bacterium
CAGGTCGATGGGGAGGTGGTGGCGGCGGACCAGCAGGTCCACGGCGTAGGCCATCACCTCGGTGTCGGTGTGCATCGTGCAGAAGTAGCCGTGCATCTCCAGGAAGTTGCGGTTGGTGCCGTAGGACGAGATCTCGCCGTTGTGGATGACAGTCCAGTCCAGGATCGAAAAGGGGTGCGCCCCTCCCCACCAGGCCGTGGTGTTGGTGGGAAAGCGGCTGTGGGCGGTCCAGAGGTACCCTTCGTACTCCTCCAGGCAAAAGAAACGGCCGATATCCTCGGTATGCCCGACGCCCTTGAAGACCCCCATGTCCTTGCCGCTGGAAAAAACGAAGGCGCCGGGGACGCGGGTGTTGATGTGCATCACCTGCTCGACCACGTAGTCGTCGTCAGGCATCCCACCGGGGCTGTGCTCCTCCGGCCGCGCAAAGTACCGCCACAGAATCGGGGGGGCCTTCACCCGCGGGTGCGCGCGGGTGGGAATCTCCTCGTCGTCCACGACCTTTAACTGGCGGCGCAGGAAAGCCTCGGTCTCCTCTTTGGCCGCGGCGGTCTCGAACATCAGGTGCAAGGCGTAGTAGTCCCGGTACTCCGGGTAGATTCCGTAGACGGCGTAACCCCCGCCCAGGCCGTTGCCCCGCTCGTGCATGTTAGCCATAGCCTCGATGACGCTTGAGCCGGAGATTTTCCGGCCCCGCCGGGACATGGCGGCGAAGATGCCACAGGCGTCGATCGCCTTGTCGTCCCCGTAAGGGTTCGTGAATCGAGCCAGCTCCCTCATCCCGGTCACCTCCCCTGCAGTCGCCGCTGGCGCAGTGGATGCGGCAGCGAAACCAGGCCGGTACGGTGGAAGATCTGATCCTTGAAAGAGCCGACGTCCACGCGTTCCCGCAGCAGTCCCAGCAAAATTCCCACCCGGTCCACCGCCGGGCCCGTGCCGACCAGCCCGACAATCACGCCGTCCCGCAGGAGCATTTTCTTGTAGTAGCCGTCCTCGGGGCGGTGCTCCACCAACACCTCGTAGGCCGACTCCTCGCCCGGCGGGGGGCTGTGGAGGCCGGCGGAGACCACCGGGAAACCGAAGAAGTGACTGGCGTTGATGGCCACGTCGCCCTTTCGTTCGGCCGTCCGGCCGGCCATGTTGAAACCGGCTACCCGCCCTCCCGCGTAGGCCTTGGGCCAGATGGGCAGGGGGCGCAGCGCGCCGCTTATGAGGTCGTAACTCTCCACGACGTCGCCGGCCGCCCACACCCCGGGCCGGGAGGTCTCTCCCTTCCCGTTGACGATGATCCCCTTGCCCACCCGCACGGGGCTATCCGCCACCAACTCCGTCCGGGGTGCCACCCCGACGGCCACGATCACCAGGTCCGCCTGGATCTCCTCCCCGGTGGCCAGCGACACCCCCGCGGCGCGGGAGGGCCGGCGCGGGTCGGACAGGATCGCGGTCACCGCCGTCCCGGTGCGGATCTGCACGCCGCGTTCGGCAAACCGTCTTTCGACGGCCGCCGACCCGGTGGCATCGAGCACCGGGGCCAGCACCCGGTCAAGCAGTTCGATGACGACGACTTCCCGGCCGAGTTTTACCAGGGCCTCGGCCGCCTGCATCCCGATCAGCCCCCCGCCAATGACCACGGCGCGTCGCACCGCGTCCAGGCCCGAGCGGACCGCCTCGACGTCGGCCAGACTCTGGAAGGTCGCCACCCCTTCCAGGCCGATTCCCGGCAGAGGAGGCCGGATCGCCCGCCCGCCGGTGGCGATGAGCAACCGCTCGTAAGCGATTTCCTCCCCGTCCCGCTGGGTGGCGGCCGTCACGGACACCCGCTGGGCGGCGAAGTCGACGCGTTCAGCCCGGCGGCCGAGCCAGGCGGTCGCGCCAAGCCGCTGGTAGAAGTCGGCGGGGCGGTAGTTGAGGCGCTCCCGACCCACCTCCCCGGCGAGGTAGTAGGCGATCAGGGCCCGCGAGTAGGTATTGGCAGCTTCATCGGAGACAATCGCCAGCGAACCGCGGGAGTCGGTCTCCCGGATCGCCTCCGCCGCGCCGATCCCGGCGGCCGAGTTACCGATGATGAGGTAGCGATAGGTCTTCAACTGGCCATCTCCTCCGCGGTTCTCCCCTGAACCCCGGTCTCGCGCTCGACCGTGATCAAGGCCCGGTTGGGACAGTTGGCTACGCAAGCCGGGACCTCGCGCCCGGGGCAAAGGTCGCACTTGACGGCGTGGTGCCGGCCCCGTTCGTCGCGCCCAATGGCCCCGTAGGGGCACGCCAGCACGCATGTCCAGCAGCCTATGCACTGGGATTCATCGACCCGGACGGTGCCGTCCGGATGCTTGCGCATCGCCCCGCTGGGGCAGGCGAAGACGCACTCCGGCTCGGCGCAGTGCCGGCAGTTGAAGCCGAAGGAGAGCGGCCCATCCTGTTCCACGGTGATCAGGGGAAGCGGACGGGGCGACTCGCGCTTGAAGGCCTTCCACAGGTCGCGGGATCGCGAATGCTCGGCCACGCAGTACAGCTCGCACAGCTTGCACGTGATGCAAAATTCCTCACTGGCCATCACCAGCTTCATGGGCCGGTTTCCCCCCTGCTGACTGCTGCGGGTTCAAACAAAAAAACCGTACGGCAGTTCCACAAAACTCGCTTGTGGGACTTGCCGCACGGGTTTCTATCCCGACGGTGTAGCCCGAACCCCAACCGCGCAGCAGTTCGAGCCTGATACCGCTTGGTCCAGCCGCCTATGCATACTATGCAGAGTTATGCACGACGCGGAACCCTAGGTACACTCCCGAGCTATTTTTTTGCATTCTAACACCCGTTTCCGCATGTGTCAAGAGATGTAAGCTATTTTGCTCCAGCCGGGGTGTGTATGCTATGCAGAGACATTTTTGTTGCAAGGTTCTGCTAAGGTGGACTTGGAAGACACTGGCTCTGTCCGGCGGACGCGCCGCCCTGTGATATACTCAGGCCGATGGGTAACTTTACAGGAGGGGCGATACATGGCCAAGCTCTTTGAACCCTACGAGTTAAAAACCCTTAGGTTGAAGAACCGCATTGTGATGTCGCCGATGTGCCAGTACAGCGCGGCGACCGACGGCCTGCCCAGCGACTGGCACCTCGTGCACTACGCGAGCAGGGCTGTCGGGGGCGTGGGGTTGATCATCCTGGAGGCAACGGCGGTCGAAAGCAGGGGGCGCATCAGCGCCGCCGATTTGGGGCTGTGGGAAGATCGCCAGGTCGAACCGATGGCCCGGCTCGTCAAACTGTGTCACGACCTCGGGGCCAAGGTAGGGGTCCAACTCGCCCATGCCGGCCGCAAGGCCTGGTCCAGCACCAAGGGGCAGGGCCCGGGACAGCCGGTGGCCCCCAGCGCGGTACCCTTCGACCCCAGTTGGGTCACGCCGCAAGAGCTGACACCCGACGAGATCGGCCGGGTCGTCGCCGCCTGGGGCCAGGCCGCCCGGCGCGCCCGCGCGGCGGGGTTCGACCTGGTGGAGGTCCATGCCGCCCACGGATACCTCACCCACCAGTTCCTCTCTCCCCTGTCCAACCGCCGGAGCGACCAGTACGGGGGTTCGCGGGAAAACCGCGTTCGCTTCGCCCACCGGGTGATCGACGCGATCCGGGAGGCGTGGCCCCCGGATCGGCCGCTCTTCGTGCGGGTGTCAGCGAGCGACTACACCCCCGGTGGCCTGGACATCGACGAGACGGTCGGGATCGCCCACACCCTCAAAGCCAAAGGGATCGACCTGATCGACACCAGTTCGGGCGGGCTGGTGCAGGCCAACCTGTCTGTCTACCCGGGCTATCAGGTGGCCTTCGCCGAGCGAATCAAGCGCGAAGTGGGCGTCCCCACCGCCGCGGTGGGGCTCATCAGCCAGCCGGAACACGCGGAGGAAATCGTGGCGGCCGGCCGGGCCGACCTGGTCTTCCTCGGCCGGGAACTGCTGCGGCACCCCTCCTGGCCGCTGGACGCGGCCAGCGCCCTGGGGGCGGAGGTACCCTGGCCGGAGCAGTACCGGCGGGCCAAGCGGTGATGGCGCCCCGCCGGCGGGCGTCTCACATCATCAGCAACCTGGCGTAGTCCTCCACCAGGCAGTCATGAAACCGCCGGGTGTCCTCCGGGGAGACCCGCGATCCGGGGCGGGCGGCAAACAGGTTGGCGGAGTCCTCCAGGATGTCGGGTTCGTCGGTGCCGTACTCGTGGAACCCGAAGCGCGACCACAGGGCCATCAGGCGGTTCCGGTACTGCCGCTTGGGCAGACCCGACGCCGCCAGGTCCCAGTGCCAGGCGAAGCCCATGGTGTAAACGATGCGATCCTCCATCGAGCCGTCGGAGAAAAGAGCCTGGTGCAAGCCGTAGGCGATCCCCTTGCCGCGCCAGGCGCGGCTGGTTTCCATCGCCCCCAGCTCGTACATCGACCGTGGCCCGCGCAACGCCCAGCGCGAGGAGGGCTCGGGATCGCAAAGGACGATGTAACCCACGATCCGGTCCAGGTTGGTGTAGGCGAGCACCACCTTCCCGTCGGGGGAACGGGCGATTTCGAGCAGGGTGCGCTTCTGCCGCTCCGGCGCATCCGCCTTGAAGTGCCAGAAGATGCCGATGCCCGGGTCCACGGTCATCGGCGCGATCATTTCGGGCGGGCAGCCGGTCCTGAACCGGACCACGACTCCCTCCACCTGGATGCTGGACAAAGGGTTATCCTCTCCCGGTCGGATCTGCACCCCTAGCATAACTGAAACCGGGAGGCGATTCCATCGGCCCGACGAACTAGTCCGGTCGGACGTCGCGGGCTGGGGGGGCGTCCTGGGGGGTATCGGAACTGCCGTAGCTCTCCAAGGCCTGCCAGACGTCCTCCCCATCCACTCCGGGAATCCCCCGGTCGCCGCGGGAGCGGCCAAAGGGCGGCTTCAGGACCTCCTCCTCCACCGGCCGGGAACGGCCCGGGAGTCCTTCAGCGTCCTCGCAATCCACGCAACGGCGAGCCCAGGGGACAACCGCCAGGCGAGCCTCGCCGATGGGGCCCCCTCAGCTCTC
>JAJYMS010000227.1 GCA_021786825.1 Bacillota bacterium
CGATCCGTCGCCTGCGGGACGTGGACCCCGCCGTGGTCCGGCTCGCCGGCTACGAGTTCGTTCAGGAGGCGGCGCTGCGCGGCATGGAGATGGGCACCGGCAAGGCCGCGGTCGAGATCACGGCGCGGGAGGACCTCTTCTACCAGGTGCTCGAGGAACTGACCGGCGTAAGCATCCACGGCAAGGCCCCGATGATTCGGCTGATGCGGGAGCTGATCCACTCCCGCAAGGAGTACGCCAAGGTCGGCCCCGCCTTGCGCGAGGTGGCCGAGACCGGCTACGGCCTGGTGACGCCGTCGGTCGAGGAGATCGCCTTCGAGGAGCCGGAGTTGATCCGGCGCGGTTCCCAGTTCGGCGTCCGGCTGCGGGCCTCGGCGCCCTCGCTGCATATCATCCGGGCGGACGTCCGCACCGAGGTGACGCCGATCATCGGGACCGAGCGCCAAGGGGAGGAACTGGTCCACTACCTGCTCGACCGCTTCGAGCAGGATCCCAAGAAGCTCTGGGAGTTTGACATCTTCGGCAAGTCCCTGCATGACCTGCTGCGCGAGGGGCTGCAGAACAAGCTCTACCGGATGCCGGAGAACGCCCAGCAGCGGCTCCAGGAGACCCTCACCCGGATCATCAACGAGGGCTCGGGCGGTTTGATCTGCATCATCATCTAGGTCGAGGGCGCCTCCCGCCCTTGTAACCCCCCCGGTTAAGGCTGGCGGGGGTTTTTGCTTGCACCGCGGGGGGTAATCGCTAGATTTCAACATTTTTTTGCCCCCCGAGGCCTGAACAGAAGGAAAATCAAGGACTCAGGCGAATAATTTAGGGGTGACGGAGGGGCTGGCAAACCAGCAAAATGTTGCCATATCGAAGCAAGGAGGTGACACACGTGAACAAGACACAGCTGATCGAGAAAGTCGCCCAGACCACCGGTTTCACCAAGAAGGACTCCGGCCGCGCCATCGAGGCCATCCTGACGACTATCACCGGTGCTCTGAAGCACGGCGACAAGGTCTCCCTGGTTGGGTTTGGCACGTTCGACACCCGGAAGCGGCAAGCTCGCAAGGGCCGCAACCCGCAGACCGGCAAGGAGATCCGCATCGCTGCCCGGAAGGTTCCGGTCTTCAAAGCCGGCAAGCCTTTGAAGGAAGCCGTCGGAAAGTAAGACAGCGCCATCGGTGGCGGGGCGGGATTTACCGCCCCGTCTTTCTTTTTCCGGGAGCCGCCGTGAGTTACACTGGGGACGAGCCCAGGAAATGAGCGGCAACCTTTCTGCTGATCGTCGAGGAGATGGGCAAGCATGTTAGACGTTGGCCAAGGCGTAAAAGGCCGCATGAGGGCCTTCTGGTTTGGCAGGCTGCGGGCATGGCTGCCCGCCTTCGTCTGGATGGCGGTAATCTACTGGTTTTCAGCCCAGCCGAGCCTGCGCCTCTCCCGGGTGGTCCCGGCCCTGGCCGTCTGGGGATCGCCGCCCGGCCGTTACATCGACTTCGCCGCCAGCAAGGTCGCCCACCTGGCGGAGTACTTCATCCTGGCCCGGCTGTACCGGCGAGGGCTGGGCGCGACCGAGCGCCGGCGCGCCGCTTTCGCCGGGACCTCCTGGCGCTGGACGGGACTGCACACCTGGGCCTGGGCCCTGGCGGTGCTGTACGCCTCCACAGACGAGTTCCACCAGTGGTTCGTGCCGGGCCGCACGGCCACCCTTCGCGACGTGCTGATCGACGCCGCGGGTGCCGCCCTGGGGCTGTGGCTGCTGGGGCGTGGCCCGGATTGGCGTCCCCGTGACGATGGCGGCGAAAAGCCCCAAAACGATTGACAGCCGGGCTTCTCCCGTGCTATCCTACTTGCAAGTGAATAAGCAGGCTCCTTATCCAGAGAGGTGGAGGGACTGGCCCGATGAAACCCGGCAACCCACGCTCCGCAGTTTTTGGCGGGGCAGAAGGTGCCAATTCCTACAGGATCGACCGATCCTGGCAGATAAGAGAGTGGGCTACCGCTATATTTGCTCCAGGCCCCCTCTGTTTGCCGAGGGGGTTTTTCGTTTCACCTGACGCCCGCAGATGGCGTTCTTGACTCGCACTTGCCGAAGGAGGTGGCCGCCGTGCCGTGGGCCAAAAAGGAGTTCGTTACCCTGTTCGAGCCGCCCAATCCCTTGCGGCTCGAGAGTGGCAGGCATTTGGGCCCCATCACCGTGGCCTACGAGACCTTCGGCCGGTACGACCCCGGGCACCCCAACGCCGTCCTGGTCAGCCACGCCCTGACCGGCGACTCGCACGTCAGCGGGCGCTACGGCCCCGACGACAAGAAACCCGGCTGGTGGGACACGGTGGTGGGACCCGGCCGCACCATCGACACCGACCGGTACTTCGTGATCTGCGCCAACGTCCTGGGCGGGTGCCAGGGGACCACCGGGCCTTCCTCGATCGACCCCGAGACCGGGCGCCCCTACGGGCTCCGCTTCCCGCTGATCACCGTGCGGGATATCGTCAGGGTGCAGAAAGAGCTGCTGGACCGGCTGGGGATCGCGAGGTTGCTGGCGGTGATCGGCGGCTCCCTCGGGGGGATGCAGGTGCTGGAGTGGGCCGTCAGCTACCCCGAGGTGCCGGCCGGGGTCATCCCGATCGCCGCCTGCGGCCGCTTCCACCCCCAGGGGATCGCCTTCAACGAGGTCCAGCGCCAGGCGATCATGAACGACCCCCACTGGGCGGGGGGGGACTACTACGGCGGCCCCCTGCCCGCCGCCGGCCTCGGCACCGCCCGGATGCTGGGGATGATCACCTACCGCTCCGACGAGTCCATGCACCGCCAGTTCAGCCGGCGGATCCGCGGCAGCTCCGAAGGGGTCTACCAGGACTTCACCCCCCGCTTCGAGGTGGAGACCTACCTGCATCACCAAGGCGAGGCCCTGGTCCAGCGCTTTGACGCCAACTCCTACCTCTACCTCTCGCGGGCGATGGACCTCCACGACGTCAGCCGGGGCTACAACTCGTACTGGGAGGCCCTCGACCGGATCCGCGCCAAACTGCTCGTCATCGGCATCCGCTCGGACCTGCTTTTCCCCACGTACCAGCAAAAAGAGATTGTTGACATCTGCGAGGAACTGGGTAAAGATGTGTTATACTATGAAATGAACTCACCATGGGGACATGATGCATTCCTCGTGGACTATCACATGATCGACCCCGTGATCAGAGGGTTCCTGGCCGGCCTGACGGCCGGCTGACAGCGCGGCGGCGGTTGACAAAAGGAGGCCTGGGCGTGCGGCACCCCCCGGAGCAAGTGAAGATTGGCCTAATGGGTTTGGGGACGGTCGGCAGCGGAGTGATGCGGCTGCTTCGTGACCGCGGCGAGGAACTCGCCCGGCGCAACGGCTTTACCCTTTCGGTCCAGAAGATCCTGGTGCGCGACCCGTCCAAGCCCCGGCAGGTGCCGGTGGACCGCGCTCTGTTGACCACCAACCCGGACGACATCCTCGACGATCCGGAGATCGAGCTTGTGGTCGAGGTGATGGGCGCCGTCGAGCCCACCAAGAGCTACGTCCTACGGGCCCTGGGGGCGAAGAAGTCGGTGGTCACCGCCAACAAGGAGATCATGGCCGATCACGGCGAGGAGGTCTTCGCCGCGGCCGAGCGCAACGGGGTGGACATCTTCTTCGAGGGGAGCGTCGGCGGCGGCATCCCGGTGCTGCGGCCCCTGAAGGAAAGCCTCGCCGGCAACCGCATCTTCCGGGTGACGGGGATCATTAACGGCACCACCAACTATATCCTCACCAAGATGACCCAGGAGGGACAGACCTTCCAGCAGGCCCTGGCCGAAGCGACCCGGCTGGGCTACGCCGAACCCGATCCGACCGCCGACGTGGAGGGGTACGACGCGGCCCGCAAGCTGGCCATCCTCTCGAGCATCGCCTACCAGGCCCGGGTCCAATCCCGGAACGTCCGCACCGAGGGCATCACCCGGCTGACCCCGACAGATATCGAGTACGGGAAACGGCGGGGCTGGAGCCTGAAGCTGCTGGCCGAGTCCAGCGAGCACGGCGGGCGGGTGGACGCCTGGGTGGCCCCGGTGTTCATCGACCGGAACCATCCCCTGGCCAAGGTGGACGACGTCTTGAACGCCATCCTGGTGGAGGGGGAGGGCATCGGCGAGACGATGTTCTACGGCCGCGGCGCGGGTTCGCTACCGACGGGCAGCGCGGTCCTGGGCGACATCATCCAGGCGGCGCGCAACCGCCGGCGCGAGGTCAGCTTCACCACCTGCACCTGCTTCCGCGACGTCACCGTGGGAGGGCCGGAGGAGTCGCCCGCCCGCTTCTACCTCCGCATCGAGGTGGAAAAGCGCAGCGGCCTGCCGGCGGAGGTGGTCCGCTCCCTGGAGCGGTGGGGCATCGGGCTGGAGCGGATGGACTACCGCGACCTGCCCCCCTCGCGGGCGGAGGTGGTCCTGGTCACCCAGGAGGCGCCCGAGAGCCGCGCCCGCACGGCCATCGAAGCCCTCGGCCGCGCGCCCTGGCTGGTGTCCATGGGCATGCCCATCCGCGTGGAGGCGGAGGAGGAACGCGCGCCGGCCGGGGAGTCGGCCAGCGGCGAGAAACTGGAGCGGCGGGTGTTGGCCGCGGGAGGCAGGTGAAGGATAGATGGCGGTCGTAGTCCAAAAGTACGGCGGCAGTTCGGTGGCCACGCCGGAGCGCTTGAAGCGGGTGGCCCAGCGGGTGGTTTCCCGGCGGCGGGACGGCAACGACATGGTGGTGGTGGTCTCGGCGATGGGCGACAGCACCGACGAACTCCTCAGCCTGGCGCGCCAGATCACCGGTAATCCCTCAGCGCGGGAGATGGATATGCTGCTCTCCACCGGCGAGCAGGTGTCCATCGCCCTGCTGGCGATGGCCATCCAGGAGCTGGAAGAGCCGTCGGTCTCGCTGACCGGCCTGCAGGTCGGCATCTACACCGACGGGGTCCACCGCAAGGCCCGCATCACCGACGTGCGCACCGACCGCGTGCGCGAGGAGCTGGCGGCCGGGCGGATCGT
>JAJYMS010000176.1 GCA_021786825.1 Bacillota bacterium
CCGCCTGCCAGGCGCTCACCTTCTCCAAGTCGGCGCTCGGCTCTGCGGCCGCGGCCAGCTCCTTGCCCCGGGCGGAACCGGCCTGCTCCACCAGGCGGTCGCGGATCTTATCGAATTCCAGCACCCGCACGGAACGCTCGTCCAAGCTAGGCTTCCTCCCGGCGGTAGGGAACCCCCACCGAGCTCGGCGGCGTGGCCCGGCGGACGATGCCGGCCAGGACCGCCAGGGTGAGCAGGTAGGGGATCATCTTGATGAACTGGTAAGGTACCAACGCCGCCTCCCCGGTGCCTCCGACGGCCCGCAGGCTCAGGGCCTCGGCCAGGCCGAACAGGAGCGACGCCCCCAGCGTCCCGGCCGGCGTCCAGTTGCCGAAGATCATCGCCGCCAAGGCGATGAACCCCCGCCCCTGGGTCATGCCCTCGACGTACTGGCCGACGTGTTCCACCGCCAGGTAGGTCCCCGCCAGGCCGGCAAAGGCGCCGGAGATGAGGACGCCGGCGTACTTCGCGCCCAGCACGTTGACCCCCAGGCTATCGGCCGCCAGCGGATTCTCCCCCGCCGAGCGGAGGCGCAGCCCGAACACCGTCCGGTTCAGCACCCAGGCGGTGATGGGAACCAGCAGCAGAGCCACCAGGACGAGGGGGGACAGGGCGGTCACGCCAGGCAGGTTCAGGCTCCCCAGGCGGGGGACCGCCGGCGTCGTGGTGGCCATCTTGAACATGGCGATGCTGGCGAAGCGGGTCGCCCCGTAGGCCAGGATGTTCAAGGCCACCCCGCTGACGATCTGATCCACCCGAAAAGTCACCGAAACCACTGCGTGGACGAGGGCCAGAGCCACCCCGGCGGCGATCCCCGCCGCCATTCCGGCCAGCGGCCCGTAGTAGAGCGCGCCCACGGCGCCCCAGAAGGACCCGACGATCATCATTCCCTCCAGGCCGATGTTCACCACGCCCGAACGCTCGGTGTAGATGGCCCCCAGGCCGGCCAGCAGCACCGGCACCGCCATTCGCAGGGCGGAGGCCGCGGTCTCGAGCATCAAACCCCCTCCTTCCGCTCGCGGCGCCGTCTGCGGTAACCTACCACCTCGGCGGCCACGACAATGGCCAGGATCAGCACTCCCTGCAGGATGACGACGGTGTCCATCGGGACGCCCTCGAAGACCTGGACGCCCTCCGCGCCCCGGTCCAGAAACCCGAACAGCAAAGCGGCGACCACGATCCCCAGGGGGTTGTTCCGCCCGATCAGGGCCACCGCGATCCCGGTGAAGCCGAGATTGCGGGGAAAGTCGATGTCCAGGTACCCGACGTAACCGAGCAGGGTGTTGAGCCCCACCAGGCCCCCCACCGCGCCGCTGATCAGAAACGCCCGCGCCTGGACCGCGGGCGGGTCGATCCCGGCCGCCGCGGCGGCCCCGGGATTCAGCCCCACGGCGCGGATCTCGTAGCCCGTGGGCGTCCGCTCAATCAACAGGTACAGCACGGCGGCCATCACCAGTCCCAGGACGAAGAACCAGTTCAGGTAGACATGGCGCGGCAGTTGCACCCCGATGATCCCCAGCGCGCCTTGCAGGGCGGGCATCCGGGCGGTGGGAAGCACCAGCGGCATCCGCACCTGGGGACTACCCATCCCGGGGGCCAGTCCCTGGGCGCGATCCAGGAAGAGGTCGGCCACAAAATAGTTTATCAGCGCGTAGGCCACGTAGTTAAGCATGATGGTGCTGATGACCTCGTGCACCCCGCGCCGGATCTTCAGGTAGGCCGGCAACCAGGCCCACGCCAGGCCCCCCGCCATGGCCGCGGCGATGGTCAGGGGAAGGTGGACGGCGGCTGGCAGCCCCTTCAGGCCGAAGCCGACCAGCGAGGCCAGCAGGGCTCCGGTGAAATACTGGCCCTCCACCCCGATGTTGAAGAGCCCGGCCCGAAAACCGACGGCCACCGCCAGGCCGGAAAACACCAGGGGAGTCGCCTTGAAAAGGATGATGGCCACGCTGTCAAGGCGGCCGAAACTGAACCGGAGCATGGTGGCGTAGGCCTCCCAGGGGCTCTTGCCGATGGCGGCGATGGCCGCGGCGCCCACCGCCAGGGCTAGCAACACCGCCGCCGCCGGCACCGAGAGGTCCCATGCCAGGCGCCGTAGGAGCTCCTTCATCGGCCCCGGTCCCCCCCTCCCAGCATCCACTGGCCGATCTCCTCGCGGGTGGAGGCGTCGGCGGTAAACTCCGCCACCAGCCTCCCGGCCCGCAGGACGCCGATCCGGTCGGCGAGGGCGAGCAACTGGTCCAGGTCGGCCGAGACCAGCAGCACCGCCTGTCCCGCCGCCCGGGCCTCCAGCAGCTTGTTCTCCACGAATTCGGTAGCACCCACGTCCAGCCCCCGCGTGGGCTGCGCGGCCACCACCACCCGGGGACCGGACCCCAGTTCACGGGCCAGGATCAACTTTTGCTGGTTGCCGCCGGAGAGGCTGCCCGCCGGGTCCCGCAGGGAGGCCAGCCGGACGTCGAACTCCCGCACCGCCGCCTGCGCCAAGGGCAGGATCATCCGGCTCCAGAAGAAGGGACCCCGGCGGTACTCCTTTCGGCGGTGTCGGCCCAGGATCAGGTTCTCCCAGGCCCGCATCGCCAGGACCAGGCCCTGGCGGTGCCGGTCGGAGGGAATGTAGGCAACGCCCAGCGAGCGGGTGCGGCGCACCGAAAAACGGGCCCGCGGGGCACCCGGCCGGGCCGGGGCTTGAACGGTTTGGCCGCCGATACTGATCGCCCCGGTAGCGGCAGGCCGCAGGCCGACCAAGGCTTCGACCAGCTCGGCCTGACCGTTGCCCTCCACTCCCGCCACGCCGTAGATCTCGCCCGCCCGGACGCTGAAGCTGACGTCCTCCAACGCGCGCCGTCCGCCCAATCCGGGCACCCCGAGCCCCCGCACCACCAGGCAGGGCTCTCCCTGGACCCGCTCACCCCGCCGGCGAACCGCCAGCACGTGTCGGCCCACCATCAGTTCGGCCAGTCGCTCCGGCGTGGTGTCCGCCGCGGCCACCGTCCCCACCACGCGCCCCCGGCGCAGCACGGTGACCCGGTCCGCCACCGCCAGCACCTCGTCCAGCTTGTGGGCGATAAAGATGATGGTCTTGCCCTGGTCCCTCAGGGCCCGCAGGTTGGCCAGCAACTCCCGGACCTCCTGCGGCGCCAGCACCGCCGTGGGCTCGTCGAGGACCAGGATGTCCGCCCCGCGGTAGAGCACCTTCAGGATTTCCACCCGTTGCTGCTGCCCCACGGAGAGGTCCAGCACCCGGGCACCGGGGTCGAGGTCGAACCCGGACTGGCGGCAGAGTTCGCGGACCCGGGCGGCCGCGGCGCGGTAGTCTACCAGCAGGCGGTCCCGCCGGGGCTCCGCCCCCAGGATGATGTTCTCGGTGACGGTGAACCGACCCACCAGCATGAAGTGCTGGTGAACCATGCCGATGCCCAGGCCGATGGCGCGGCGCGGCCCGTCGATCCGCCGGCGGCGCCCGCGGACCAGGATCTCGCCCTCGTCCGGCAGGTACAGGCCGGCCAGGATCTTCATCAGGGTGCTTTTGCCCGCGCCGTTCTCGCCCACCAGGGCGTGCACTTCCCCGTCGGTTATCTCCAGGTCAATTCCCTGGTTGGCCCAGACCGGCCCGAACCGCTTGGTGATCCCCCGCAACGCGATGGCTGGCTCAGGCTGAGGCAACGTGGCAACCACCTCCCTTGCACAAAGCTGGGGGGTGACCGCCGGCCACCCCCCAGGAAGAGTGCAACCCTATTTGGGAAGCTTCTTGAGGAACTCGCCGAGTTCCTGTTTGGTGGCGGGGACCGCGATTTCGCCGGAGACGACCTTCTTCTTGAGCTCCTCCAGCTTGGGAACGATGTCGGACATGGCCGCCTTGTTGTAGTCGTTCATGGCGTAGCCTACCCCGTCCTCGGCCAGGCCGTAGACGCGATACCCGCCCTTCCACTGATTGTTCACCAGGGACTTGATGGTGGTATAGACCGCCACGTCAACCCGCTTGAGCATCGAGGTGAGCACCGCCGGGCGCAGTTCGGGCTTCACCGTCAGGGACTGGTCCGAATCCACCCCGATGGCGAGCTTATGCTGCGCGGAGGCCGCCTCGATCACCCCCAGGCCGGAGGCGCCGGAGGCGTGGTACTCGATGTCCGTACCCTGGCTGAAATGCTTCAACGCCAGTTCCTTGCCCTTGGCCGGATCCTTGAACGCGTCCCCCGTGGTGCCGATGTAGTCGGAGGGCACCTCCGCCTTGGGGTTCACGTACTTGACCCCGGCGATGTAGCCGGCCTCAAACTTCTCGATCAGTGGAATCTTCATGCCGCCCACGAATCCGACCTTGTTGGTCTTGGTCTTCAGGCCGGCGGCGGCGCCCACCAGGAACGACCCCTCCTGCTCCTTAAAGAGCAGGCAGGCGATCGGGGAGGAGTCGTTCAAGTTCTCGATGAAGCCGTCGATCAAGGCGAACTTGGTGCCGGGGAAGTCCTTGGACACCCTGGCGATGTGTTCGGTGAAGAGAAAGCCGACGCCGAAGACCAGGTCGTACTTGTCCTCGGCCAGGAGCCGCAGGAGCTGCTCGCGGTTCTCGCCGCCCTGCGACGGTTCGAGGAACTTGACCTCAAGCTTGTCCCCGAACTCCTGCTGCGCCCTCTCCAACCCGGCGTAAGCCGAATCGTTGAAGGAAAGGTCGCCGCGGCCACCCACGTCAAACACGAGGCCGACTTTGAGCTTCTTGGGCGCGGGCGGCGGTTGGGTGCCCTGGGACGGGGCCGAGGGCTGAGCGGGCGCCGGCTGCTTGGCACAGCCGGCTACAAGCGCGACCAGCAACACCGCGGCCACCGTCAGGGCAAAAAACCTACGTCGTTTCAAAACCAAGTTCCCCCCTCTAATGGTATCTCTAACCATGGCACATTATACCATACCTTCGGCGAGCACGCCCAGCAGGGCGGGGGCGATATCGGTCAGGTCCCGGACCTCCCGGGCGATTCGCTCACGTCCCCTTCCCACGGCAATGGTGGGGACCAGGTTGGTCGTGTGGGTCAGGATCGAGAGGTCCTCGACGTTGCCGTGGTCGCTGGTGATCACCAGCAGGTCCCGCCCAAGGTTCAGGCCCGCCAGCAGGGCCCCCAGAAAGCGGTCAATCGTCTCCAGCGACGCCACCGCGGAAACGGTATCCCCGCGGTGGCCGAAAAGGTCGGTCAAGAAGTATTCAAAGACGGTCAGGTCCTGCTCGGCGTGCACCGCCGCCGCGCGCCGTCCGGCCTCCTCCGGCTCCACCGGAGTGACGACGTAACCCCGGCTCTCCAGCCAGTCGTTGGTGATGTCGTGGTAAACCGCACGACCGGCGGCCAGGTCGGTCAGATCGCGGAAACGCAGGCCCGCGGCCAGCACCGCCAGGGTGGTCGCCGAGGGGCGGTAGTTGCGCGCCCGTTCGCCCCGCCGCAGCCCCTCCAGCCAGGTGAAGAACTCGGGGCGGTAGGCGTTTAAGAAGGTCGGTCGGCGCCCCATCCCGGCGACTCGCTTGAAGATGCTCTCCCCTTGCAGGATGGCCGCCAGGGCGGGGGTGGGGTGCGCGTTGACGTGGTGGCCCACGTGCGTGGCCGCGTTGACTCCGGTGAAGATGGCCGTCTGCCCGGTGGCGCTCTGGGGCAGGCCGGGCACCCCCAGGGTGGCGTCGGTGCTGACCACCAGCGACTGGCCCCCCTGCCTGACGCCGGAGAACCGCAGCCCCGGCGTTCCCCCGCAGAGCCCCGTGAGCACCGGCAGCCGGGCCACGAGAAAGGGGTTGGACCGCTGATCAGCTTCCCCGAGCCCGAAGCCGTCGATGAAGAAAAGAAAGATCCCCACTGAGACCACCTTTCAGTGGGGATTCTCGCCCTCCGGTCATAAATCCTTTTGTCGCTGCTGTTCCACAATCTTCTGCAGGCCCGCCTGCGCCAACTGGGCGAAGCGCTCCTCCATCATCCGGCCCAGCTCCTGGTTCAGCACCTGTTTCAGCGTTTTCTGGGTCAGCGGCCGGTCCTCGGGATACAGGGTGATTGACATTTCCCCGGTCGGTTCCAGCCTGGCCTCCTGCACCGTGGTCTGATCGTCGACGTTCTTCTGGTGGAGCAGGGCCTTCAGGTCGGCCTGGCTGAGGTGCTCCTTCTTCATCCCCTTGGGCACCGGCTGGCCGTCCTGCATCACGATGGTGGCCATTCCCTGGGTGACCCGCTCCACGTTCTTGTAGTAGACGTTGGTGATGGCCAGCCCCAGTTCCAGGATTCCCAGCACCGCGATGGGCGCCAACCCCTGGAGGATACTCGTCCGCTGTGGCTCCTCCAGGGCGATGGCGGCGATGTCCCCGGCCATGATCACCACGATCAGATCGAAGGGCGCCATGTTGTGCACCGACCGCTTGCCGATGAGGCGGAACATCACCAGCGTGGCCGTGTACATGATGAAGGTCCTCAGTGCCACCTGCCCGATAACGCCCCAGGAAGAGCCCTCGGACACGGTTCGCCATCACCTCTTTCGCATCAGAAACCGCTCCAGGTCCTCGCGGGGCCGGGTGTTCAACACGTCAGGCGCCTCCAGCCAGCCGCGGCGGCCCTCGTTGATTCCCCACGCCAGGTCCGCCATCCCCGCGGTGGAGTGGGCGTCGGAGTTGATTACCACCTTAACCCCGCTCTCCCTGGCCCGCTTCAAGCCGACCCAGCCCAGGTCCAACCGGTAGGGAGAGGCGTTCAACTCCAGGGCGGTGCCGGTCTCGGCGGCCACCTCCAGGACCCGCTCCAGGTCCAGGGGGTAGGGATCGCGCCGTCCCAGCAACCGCCCGGTGGGATGGCCGATGGCGTCCACGTGCGGGTTCTTCATCGCGAGTTCGAGGCGCTTGGTCATCGTCCCGGCGTCACCCCCCAGCCGCGTGTGCACCGAGGCCGTGACCACGTCCAGTTCCCGCAGGACCTCATCCGGCAGGTCGAGGGAGCCATCCTTTAAGATGTCCACTTCGACGCCGCGGAACACCTTGAAGTCGCCCGCCTGGCCGTTGATTTCCTCAATCTCCGCCCGCTGCGCCGCCAGCGCCCGGGCATCCAGGCCGTGGGCCACGACCAGGGACGGCGAGTGGTCCGCGACGGCGATGTACTCGTGCCCCAGCTTGCGGGCCTGGGCGGCCATCTCCGCCACCGTCGCCAGGCCGTCCGACCAGCGGGTGTGCAGGTGCAGGTCGCCGCGGAGGTCCTCCCGCCGGATGAGTTCGGGCAGGCGGCCGGCCTCGGCGGCCTCCACCTCCCCGGCGTCCTCCCGCAACTCCGGGGGAATGAAGGGCAGCCCCAGGGATTCGTACAGGCCGGCTTCGTCCGCGAAGGCGCCGTATTCGTTCAATACCGAGCCGCGCTCGCGGGCGCGGTGACGCAGCCGCACGTGGTGCTCCGCCGAACCGGTGAAGTGGTGCCACGCGGCGGCGAAGTGCTCGGGCGCCACGACCCGCAGGTCCGCCTGCCCGCCGGCGTAGGTCCGCACCGTGGCCTTGGTCTCCCCGCGGGCGATGACCTCCGCCACCTGAGGCAGCGTCGCGAAGTGATCCATCAGTTCCTCCGGCCGCGCGGACGCGGCCACCAGGTCGATGTCCTTGACCGTCTCCCGCCCCCGGCGGATGCTGCCGGCGATCTCCACTCGCACCGCCACGGGATGCGCCGCCAGCGCCGCCCGCAGCTCTTGGGCGAGGGGCAGGACCTCCGCCAGCGGCGCGCGTTCCAGCCGCTGGGCCAGCCGCCGGATGGACTCCCGGATGTTGGCTTCCTTCTTTTCACCCAGGCCGGGCAACCCGCGCAGACGCCCCTCGCCGGCCGCCCGCTCGAGTTCGCCCAGACCGGCGATTCCCAGGTGCCGGTAGATGACGGCCGCGGTGCGCGGCCCCAGCCCGGGAACGGCCAGCAGTTCCACCAGCCCGCGCGGCACCTGCCGGCGCAACTCCTCCAGTTGGTGAAAGGTGCCGCGGGTCAGCAGTTCACCGACCTTCCCGGCCAGTCCCTTGCCGATCCCCGGCACCTCCAGCAGGCGCCCTTCCTCGTAGACCTGCTCGATGTCCTCCGCCAGGTGCTCCAGCGTCCGGGCCGCCCGGCGGTAAGCGACCGGTTTGAACCCGGTCTCCCCGGATAGCTCCAGCAGCTCGGCCATCTCCAGAAAGGCAGCGGCCACCTGCAGGTTACGCACCGTCGGACCCCCCCTCCGTGGTTGCTTCCTTGCCCGGTGCCGCCTCAACGGTCGCCGCCCTGGCCGCCGCTTCCTCCGCCGCGGTTTCCCAGGCGGCGTACGACTCCCGCAGCTCCGCTTCCACCCGGCGGTATTCGTCCACCGCCTCGCGCCCCTGCTCGCCGCGGTACAGGCCGGGGTCGTCCATCCGGGCCTCCAGTTCCGCCTTTCGCCGCTCCAGTTCCTCGATCCGGGCTTCGATTTCCGCCAGCCGGGCCTGGGCTCCGCGGCTGGCCCGTTCCGCCGCCCTACGGGCCCGGCGTTCCGTGAAGGCGGCGCGGCCGGAAGACGCCGGGACGGCGGACGGGGAAGGTTCTTGCTTCTGCCGGCGGTAGGCGGTCCAGTTGCCCTGGTACCACTCGGCCCGGCCGCCCTCTATCTCCAGCACCCTGGTGGCCAGCCGATCCAGGAGGTAGCGGTCGTGGCTGACGATCACCATGGCACCGGGAAAGTCCGCCAACGCCTCCTCCAGGGCGCCCCTGGAGGGAAGGTCGAGGTGGTTGGTCGGTTCGTCCAGCAGCAGCACGTTGGCCTGCCCGACTGCCAATCGCGCCAGGGCCAGCCGGCTCCGCTCGCCCCCCGACAGCTCGCCCACCCGCTTGAAGACATCCTCCTGGCGGAACAGGAAACGCCCGAGCACGGTGCGGGCCTCCTCGTTGGTCAGGTCGGTCGCCGCCAGGAGGGATTGCAGCAAGGTGTGCTCAGGGACGAGGTCGTCGCGTTCCTGGGCGAAGTAACCCAGTTCCACCTCCTCGCCCCATTCCCAGTCCCCCTGGCCGGCGCTCGCCTGGCCCACCAGGATCTTGAGCAGGGTGGACTTGCCCGCCCCGTTGGGTCCCACCACCGCCAGGCGGTCGCCCCGTTCCAGCCGGCCGGACAGGTCTTGGAATAACACCCGGGACCCGTAGGCCTTGCCGAGCCCCTCCAGCCGGAGGACCTCCTCTCCCGTTATCGCCGCCGCGGCGAAGCGGGCCTTCATCGGACGGGCCTGGCGCCGCGGGCGGTCCACCAACTCCAGGCGGTCCAGGCGCTTTTCGCGGCTCTTGGCCTGCCGCGAGAGGACGCCCGCCCGGTTGCGGCGGATAAAGGCCTGCAGGCGCGCGATTTCCTCCCGCTGGCGCCGGTACTCCGCCTCCTCCCGCGCCAGGCTTTCTTCCCGCTGCTGGAGGTAGCGGCTGTAGTTTCCCCGGTAGACCGCGGCTTCTCCCGCCTCCAGGGCCACGATCGTATCCACCACCGCGTCCAGAAAGAAGCGGTCGTGGGAGACCAGCACCGCCGTCCCGCGGTAGCCGCGCAAGAACTCCTCCAGCCAGTCCAGGGCCTGGAGGTCCAGGTGGTTGGTGGGTTCATCCAGCAGGAGCAGGTCCGGCGCTTCCACCAACAGCCGCGCCAGGGCGAGGCGGGCCCGCTGTCCGCCGGAGAGCCCGGCCGCCAGCAGCCCCAGGTCGGCCGTCCCGAAGCCCAGGCCGAAGAGCGCCTGGCGCACCCTGACCTCGCGGTTGTACCCCCCCAGGCGCTCGAACTCGGCGGTCAGGCGGGCGTACTCCTCCGCCACCGCCAGGGACCCCGACGTGGCCGGAGTCAAGGCGTCGCCCCGACCCGGCGCCGCGCCGCCGGCGGCCATCCGCTCCTCCAGCGAACGCAGCCGCTCCTCCATCTGCTCCAGTGGCGCCAATACCGCGCGGGCGGCGTCCCACAGGGTCCGCCCCTCCCCGCGCGTTTCAGCTTCACCGCCCCGTTCCCCGCCCTCGCCCTCCTGCGGCAGGTATCCCAACCGCGCCCGCCCGGTTAGGCTGACGCTTCCTTCGTCCGGTTCCTCGACGCCGGCCAGGCAGCGCAACAGGGTGGACTTCCCGGCCCCGTTGGCCCCCACGATACCGACGCGCTGTCCCTCCTGCACCGCGAAGCTGACGCGGTCCAGCACCGTCTTGCCGCCGTACATCTTGCTGAGGCCGTCGACCGCAAGCCTGAACAATTGACCATCTCCAGACGCTGGGGTGGGCGCGCGACCACAGGGGCGCGGGCGCGCGCGAAGTGGACCTCCGGTGAGCGGGTTAGGCGCCCGTAGGGAGCGGAGCGCCAGTGCCGCGCAGGTGCCGCAGTCGCGAGCCCCAGACGGTTTGCGCGGCGCCGCGGAGCGACCCGTACGGCGCCTTGCCGCGAGCCGCCAGCCGCGGCGGGCGCGCGACCACAGGGGCGCGGGCGCGCGCGAAGCGGACCTCCGGTGAGCGGCTTAGGCGCCCGTAGGGAGCGGAGCGCCAGTGCCGCGCAGGTGCCGCAGTCGCGAGCCCCAGACGGTTTGCGCGGCGCCGCGGAGCGACCCGTACGGCGCCTTGCCGCGAGCCGCCGGCCGCGGCGGGCGCGCCCGCGCCCCCGCACCACGCCCCTCGGGGCTACGACCGCAGCGTCGCCCCCAGCCGCTCGCCGAGGGCGCGGCGGACGCGCCCGTGCACCTCGTCCACCTCCGCGTCGGTAAGGGTGCGGTCGGCCGCGCGGTAGGTCAGCGAGTAAGCCAGGCTGCGCTGGCCCTGGGGCACCTGGGGCCCCTCGTAGACGTCAAACAGCCGCGCCTCCCGCAGCAGTTCACCGCCCGCCTCGCGGATTACTTCCTCCACCCGCCGGGCGGGCACTTCCCGCCCGAGCACCAGCGCCAGGTCCCGCTCGATGGAGGGGAAACGCGGCAGGGACTGGTACTGGGGCCGGGCCGCCGCGGCCAGGGAAGCCAGCACATCCCAGTCAAGTTCCGCCACCACCGCGCGCCGTGGCAGCCCGTAGGCCGTCTGCACATCCGGGTGCAGTTCGCCCAGGTGGCCGAGCGAGGTCTCCCCCACCGCGACGGCGGCCTGCCGGCCGGGATGCAGGCTGGGGTGCCGGGAGGCGGCATAGCGCGCGGCGCCGCCCTTTCCAGCGCCCTCGCCGATGCCCAGATGGGCCAGCAGCGCCTCGACCACGCCCTTCAGGTAGAAGAAGTCGGCCTCCTGCGCCGGTTCAAGCCAGGTCCCGGGCCTGACGCCGCCCATCGCCGCCAGGGCCAGCCGTTTCGACTCCTTCGGCAGGTCCGCCGGAGGCAACTGGCCGGGCAGGAACACCGGGGCGATCTCGAAGACCGCCAGGTCGTAGTTGTGCCAGTTGGCGTTGTGCTCCAGCACGCGAAGGATGCCCGTCAGCGCGGTGGTCCGGAGCCGCTCCTGGTCGTCGGTGAGGGGGCTGCGGAGCACCAGGGCCCGCCGCCGGGAATCGTCAGGGGCGAGTCGGAGCCGGTCGTGCCCGCCGCGGTCCTCCAGCGAATAGGTGACGACCTCCGTCAACCCCAGCCCGCGCAGGGCCGTTCGCGCGCGCAGGGCCAGGGCCTGAGCGGGGGTGCGGTGACCCAGGGTCACCGGGCCGGCCGGCAGGCTCGCCGGGATGTGGTGGTAGCCGTAGGTCCGGGCGACCTCCTCCACCAGGTCGATCTCCCCTTCCAGGTCCGGCCGCCGCGTGGGCAGGGTTACCAACAGGCGCCGCTCGTCACCGGCACCCTCAAGCTTCACCGGCAGGCCGAGCCGACCAAGGGAAACGGCCATTGCCTCGGCGCTGAGGGACAGGCCGGTCAGCATGTTGCACCGCTGGGGACGCAAAGTCACCTGTCGCGGCAACACCGGGGAGGGATAGACGTCCACGACCACGTCCAGTGGCCTGCCGGCGCCGCACTGCCGCAACAGTTCGCAAGCCCTGGCCGCCGCCCGGGCGGTGCCGTTGGGGTCGGTGCCCTTGGCGAACCGCCGCGAGGCCTCGGAGTTGAGCCCCAGCCGGCGGGCCGTGCGGCCGGTGCTGCGGTTTTGGAAGTGGGCCGATTCGAGCATCACCGTGCGGGTCCGGCCGGTGATTTCAGAATCCAACCCGCCCATCACCCCCGCCAGGGCGATGGCGCCCTGCGGGTCCGCGATCACCAGCATGTCCGCGTCGAGCGCGCGCGCCTGGCCGTCCAGGGTGACCATCACCTCGCCCGGGCGGGCCCGCCGGACGATGATCCTCCCCTCCCGAACCCGCTCGTAGTCAAAGGCGTGGAGGGGTTGACCCAGTTCCAGCATGACGTAGTTGGTGACGTCCACGACGTTCGAGATGGGCCGCATCCCGGCCGCCCGCAGCCGGTTTTGCATCCAGAGGGGCGAGGGGCCGATCCGGATATCCTCGATCAACATCGCGGTGTAGCGGGGGCAGAACTCGGGGTCCTCGATCTCGACCCGCACCGGCGGCCGCCCGCCCCGCGCCTCGGGGGGAAGTCCCGCGGCCTCCCCGACCGCCGGCCAGCGCGCGGCGGAACCGGTGATGGCGGCCACCTCCGTCGCCACCCCCAGCATCGAGAGGCAGTGGGAGGCGTAGTTGGGCGTGAGGTCCAGCTCCAGCGCCGCGTCGTCCAGGCCCAGGACCTGCTGGATGGCAGCGCCGACCTCGACCTCCGGGGGCAGTACCCAGATCCCCTCACCCTCCTGGTGCGGTTTGCCTTCCAACAGCTCCGTCTCCGATAGGAGCATCCCCTGGGACAGAACCCCCCGGAAGTCGGCCGCGGCGATGCGCCGGCCGCCCGGCAGGACGGCCCCGGGACAGGCCACCGGCACCAGCATCCCGGCCTCGAGGCCCGGCGCGGCGGTGACGATGCCCAACTGCTCGCGCCCCAGGTCCACCCGGACCACCCGCAGGCGGGCCGCGCGGGGGTGCGGCTGGACGGAGAGCAACCGTCCCGCCACCACGCCGCTGATGCCCGGATCCAGCGTCACCACCGTTTCCACGGCCACCCCGCGCAGGGTCAGTTCCCGGGCCAGGTCCACGGGATCAAGTTTGACGTCGACGTATTCCTTCAGCCAGCGGTACGGTACCCGCATCGCCTATACCCCCTCGAACTGCCGCAGGAAGCGGATATCACTCTGGTAGAACAGGCGCAGGTCGTCCACGCCGTACTTGAGCATGGCGATCCGCTCGATGCCCATGCCGAAGGCGAAGCCGGAGACCTCCTCCGGATCGTAACCGCCGTTTTGGAGCACGACGGGGTGAACCATGCCGGAGCCTAGGATCTCCAGCCAGCCGCTCCCCTTGCAAACCCGGCAGCCCTGGCCGTGGCAGAAGGAGCAGGAGACGTCCACCTCGGCGCTCGGCTCGGTGAAAGGGAAGTAGCTCGGCCGCAGCCGGACCTGGGTCGCGGGACCGTAGAGTTGCCGCGCGAAGGCGAGCAGCGTTCCTTTCAGGTCGCCCATCGAGATCCCGCGGTCCACGACCAGCCCCTCCACCTGGTGAAAGATCGGCGAGTGGGTGGCGTCGGCCGCGTCTCGCCGGTAAACCCGGCCGGGGACGATCACCTTGACCGGCGTGGCCGGGGCGACGGAGCGCATGTGCCGGATCTGCACCGGGGAGGTATGGGTCCGCAACAGGATGTCGTCCGTCAGGTAGAAAGTGTCCTGCATGTCGCGCGCCGGGTGGTCGCGGGGAATGTTCAGCAGTTCGAAGTTGAAGCAGTCGAATTCCACCTCCGGCCCCTCGGCGATGGTAAAGCCCATCCCCAGGAAGACGTCCTCGATCTCCTGCTGCACCTGCAGCAAGGGGTGCTTCCAACCCCGCGGCAGGTACCTGCCCGGGAGGGTGATGTCCACGCCTTCCCGGGTCAGCCGGAGTTCCCGGGAGGCCGCTTCCAATTCGGCTTCCCGTTCGGCCAGCAGGGTCTCCAACCGGTCCCTGACCTCGTTGGCGAACTTACCTACGACCGGGCGCTGATCCACCGGCAGGGCGCCCATCTGCCGCAGGATCTGGGTGAGCTCCCCCTTCTTCCCCAGGTACCGGACCCGCAAGTCCTTGAGGGTATCCAAGTCCCGCCCGGCCGCCACCTCCGCGCGGGCTTCCCGCTCCAGCGCCTCCAAGCGTTCTTGCAAGCCGCCTTCCCCCTCGCTCCATTGATGGCCCTTAATTCAAAAGGCTTTCGCCCCTCCTGGGGCGAAAGCCTGCTTCCGCGTTACCACCCATGTTCCCGGCCAAACCGGGCGCCTCTACCGGCACGGGGTCCGGTCTGGACCCGATGCCTTTCCCGGTAACGGCGGGGGCCGGCTCGGCCTATCCCTCCCGCGCCCAAGGGCGATGGAGTCTTTCAGCCTGCGGTTCCCGAGGGAACTTCGGCCGCTCGCCCGCGGCGACGCTCCCAATCCAGGCGTTGCCTCCCTGCGGCGGGCACCCGCGGCGTACTTTCCTCGTTCCTCACCATTGTGGCTGCGATTTTGCTACTGAACCAGCGCCTGACGATACAGCAGATAGGCGATCACGGACCCGGTTGCCTCAAAGACCCTCCAAAAAAACTCGGCGGCGGTCAATAGCCTAACCCCTTTCCTGAGTCTTTGGATGAACCTTTGCGGCTGATTATACCACAGGCCTGATGCCCGAACAAGCCGAAGCAAGTCGAGCATTTCGCCCATCGGAGTTCGCTCGTCCCGACGTTCTACGGTCTCAAGGCCGACCGGCGGTAGGCCTCGTAAAGCACGATACTACCCGCCACCGCGGCGTTCAACGACTCGGTCCCCCCCGGCATGGGAATGTTCAACTCGTGATCGACCAGGCCGAGGAGTTCGGGAGCCACGCCCTCGGCTTCGCTGCCGATCAGCACGGCGGTCGGCGCGGTGAAAAAATCCAGCCGGTGCAGGCTTGCTCCGGCGCGGACCCCCGCCGCCAACAGCCTGAAGCCCAGGGCCCGCAGCCCGCGCAACAGCGACGGGCCATCCCGGCCGACGTAAACCGGATGCCGAAGGATCGAGCCCATCGAGGCCCGGACGGCCTTCGGTCCGAAGGGGTCGGCCCCGCCCAGCAGCACCACCGGTCCGGCCCCGAAGGCCTCCGCCGTGCGCACCAGGGTGCCGACGTTGCCCGGGTCCTGGATCCGGTCCAGGACCAGCGCCACCCCGCGAATGGGCCGCGGGCGGGACGCCGGCGCCTCGTCACGGTGGCCCGTCAGCGCCTGCTCGGCCAGCACCCGCCCCAGTTCCGCCTCCGGCGGTTGCTCCGGAACCTCCGCCAGGGCGCAAAACCCCTGGGGGGATTCCACCGTCCCCAGGCTGTCCATCACCTCGTCGGTGACATAGAGTTCGGAGACCCCTTTTTCGCGCATTGCCGTTACCAGTCGGCGCCCCCGTTCCGTCCGGGCCAGGCGAGGGCTATGGGCAAACGTCTCCACCCGAAGCCGGCAGCCGGCCAATTCCTCGCCCAACCGGAGGCCTTCCACCAGGGTCAACCCCCGGGGCCGCTCCCGCGCCGCCGCCCGCAGGCGCTTTACCCGCTCGTTTTGCCGGCTGGATATGGGGCCTTGACCCTCCGCTTGGCTCAGTTGCGCTCCAGCCTCCTCAGGCCCTCCTGGCTGCCGATGACCACCAGCACGTCACCCTTCTCCAACCGATCATCCGCCTGGGGCGAGACCTTGATTTCATCCCCCCGCTTGATCGCCAGCACGGTTACGCCGTAACGGTTGCGCAGGTCCAGTTCCCGCAGGGAGCGATCGTGTGACTCCGCGTCGGCCGTGAGTTCCATGATGCTGTACTTGGGGGATAACTCTACGTAGTCCAGGATGTTCGAAGCCACCAGGTAGTGCGCCACTCGCGCCCCCATGTCGCGCTCGGGGAACACCACCCGGTCGGCACCGATGCGCGAGAGCACCTTGCCATGCAACTCGGTGGAAGCCTTGGCGACCACGAGGCGGGCGCCCAACTCCTTCAGCAGGAGGGTAACCAGGATACTGGCCTCCAGATTCGTCCCGATGGCCACCACCACCGCGTCGAAGTTGCGCAGGCCCAGGGCCCGCAGCGCCTCCTCCTCGGTCGCGTCGGCCTGCACGACGTGCGTCAACACCTGCGCCGCCTCGTGCACCAAGCCCTCGTCGATATCGATGCCCAGCGTTTCATGGCCCTGCTCCACCAGGGTCCGTCCGATGCTCATGCCAAAACTCCCCAGACCGATCACCGCAAACTGCTTCAACGCCGCCACCTCCGGTCCCGGCCTTGACCTTCCACCCGACTGCAAGGTTTATAATAGCAAATAGCGGAGGGAGGGAGAAGCTCGTGCACGGCTACCTGACCATTGGAAAAGCTGCCCGGCTGGCGAACGTCAACCCTCGCACCCTGAGGTTTTACGAAAAGCTTGGCCTCCTTCGTCCTTCGTCCCGGACGGAAAGCGGCTATCGCCTCTATTCCTCGCAGGACCTTGAAAGGCTGAGACTCATCTTCAGGGCGAAACAAATCGGCCTCACCCTGGAAGAAGTCAAGTCGATCCTTTCCTTGACGGAAGATGGCCTCTGCTCGTCGGTGGAGGGCCGGGTGGGAGCAATGCTGACCCGGAAAATCGCCGAGCTAGACGACCATATCAGAAATTTGCGGGAACTGCAGACGGAGTTGATCAGAGTCAAAGGGATCCTGGGCCAAAATGACCGGTGCCCGCCCCGGACCGAAACCCCGTGTACTTGCCTGCCGTGACCTGGGACCAACTCCTTGGGCCGCAACCCCTTGACCTTCCACCCGGGTGGAGGGTCTATGGTTTGCTGGGGGCGCACCTGCGAGAGGAAAGTCCCGGGAGGAAGGAGGTGTCCATGATGAACCCAACCGTCTGCGGCTGTGGCTGCGCGAGCGGCACAAGCAAGAAAAACAGTCCAAACAAACCCGTCGACCAAGCAAAGAAGTAGACCTTAGGCAGTAGGGTTGTGGAGTTCCGCTCACGGTGGGTGCGCCTCCAACGGTCGTCGCCCCTATCCCACCATCACCCGGTCCTCGGGGTAGCAGATGCCCGTGCGCCGGCGGGTGGCAGCCTGCACCAGGGAATACGCCAGGGTCAGGGGACCCACGCGCCCGATGTACATAGTCAGCGAAATCAGCAGCCGCCCCTCGGGGGAGAGGCGCGGCGTCAGCCCGGTAGAGAGGCCGACCGTCCCGAAGGCGGACGTGACCTCAAACAGCGTCTCCAGCAGGTGGGATCCTTCCGTCAGCAAGAGGACGGTGGTGATCCCCAACACCAGGGCCCCCGCCATAAGGGTGATGGCCAGCGCCCGCTGGACAGTGCCCCGGGGGATTCGGCGACCGAAGGCCAGGGGCTCGCTATCCCCCCGGATGGTGGCCCGGATGGCCAGCAGGAGGGTCCCGAAGGTAGAGGTCTTGATCCCTCCGCCGGTGGAGGCGGGCGAAGCGCCGATGAACATCAGGATGATGGTCAGCAGGAGGGTTGCCTCCCGCAGGTTCCCCGTCACCAGGCTGTTGAAGCCGGCCGTGCGGGGGGTGACGGAGTGAAAGAAGGCCGCCAGCAGGCGTCCCCGGAAGCTCAGGGGCCCCATGGTCCGGGGGTTGGAGGCCTCAAAGAGGAAGATCAGCAGGGCGCCTGCGAGGATCAGCCCGGCGGTTACCGCGAGGACGAGCTTGGCGTGTAGGGAGAGCCGCTGGCCCCGGCGGCGGTGCCAGAGCTCCAGGATAACCGTGAAACCCAGGCCCCCGGCGATGATCAGCCCGCCCACCGTCAGGATCGTCACGGCGTCATCGACATAGCCGACCAGGGAGCTGCCGAACAGGTCGAAACCGGCGTTGTTGAAGGCGGACACGGCGTGAAAGACGCCCAGGTAGAGGGCCTGGCCCAGGGGGTAGTCCAAGGCCCAGCGGCCGGTCAGAAATGCGGTTCCCAGCGTCTCCACCACCAGGGTGACCAGCAGGACTTCGCGCGTCAAGCGCACCAGGCCGGCCAGCGTGCCGCCGCCCAAGCTCTCCTGCATCACCAGCCGCTCGCGGAGGGTGATGCGCTTCCCGATCAGGAAGAAGAACAGGGTCGAAACGGTCATGATCCCCAGCCCGCCAATCTGGATCAGCAGCAGGACCACGACCTGGCCGAAGGGGCTCCAGAAACTGCCCGTGTCCACCACCACCAGGCCGGTGACGCAGACGGCGGAGGTGGCGGTAAACAGAGCGTCGATGAAGTTGGTCCACTGCCCGGAAGCGGACGACACCGGAAGCATCAGTACCATGGCACCCAGGAAGATCAAGGTGGCGAAGCCGAGGACCAGGACCTGGGACGGGGTGATCCGGGAAGCAAGTCGCTGGGGCACTGGCCAACCTCCCCTGGTTCACGCACCGGCGGGGGCCCGGCATCATGCCGCTAGCCCTGCAGTCCGGCCCGGGCGATCTCTACGAACTGCCCGAAGGCGTTGGCGTCATGCACCGCCAGTTCGGCGAGGACCTTGCGGTTGACGACCACGCCGGACTTCCTCAGGCCGTTCATCAGACGGCTGTACGACATCCCGCTCTGCCTGGCGGCGGCGTTGATCCGCGCGATCCACAGGCGGCGGAAGTCCCTCTTCTTGCGGCGGCGGTCGCGTAAAGCGTACCGAAGGGCGTGCAGCACCGCCTGGTTGGCCGGCCGGAAGAGCTTGGACTTGGTTCCCCAGTAACCCTTTGCCAGCTTCAGTATCTTCTTATGCCTTCGGCGGGTGGTCGTTCCCGATTTTACACGTGCCATTTGTCGGAACCTCCTCGTCAGGTTGCGGGGCGCTTTGCGCTCACTTGTAGGGAATCAAGGCCCGGATCGTCTTTTCCTGGGTGCTGTGGACGTAGCCCATCTTGTCCAGCTTGCGCTTTTGCTTGGTGGTCTTGTTGGACATCAGGTGGCTGGTATAGCCATGGGCACGCTTAACCTTGCCGCTGGCGGTCACCTTGAAGCGTTTGGCCGCCCCGCGGTGGGTCTTAACCTTGGGCATGTTGGTCCTCCTTTGGTCCGAACTAGTCCTTGGGGTTCAGGATCATGGTCATGTTGCGTCCCTCAACCCGCGCCGCCCGCTCGATGACGCACAACTCCTTGACGCGGTCCACCAGACGGTCCAGCACCGCCCTGCCCAGGTCGGAATGAACGATCTCCCGGCCCCGGAACATGATCGTGCACTTGACCTTGTCTCCGTCGCGCAAGAAGCGCTCCGCCTGGCGGGCGCGAACGTCGAAGTCGTGATCCTCGATGGAGGGGCGCATCTTCACTTCCTTGATACTGACTATCTTCTGTTTCTTGCGCGCTTCCCTCTCCCGCTTGGACTCCTCGTACTTAAATTTGCCGAAGTCCATGATCCGGCAAACCGGGGGCTTGGCCATCGGCGCGACCTCCACCAGGTCCATCCCCTTTTCCTGGGCAATCCGAAGCGCATCACGGACGGGGACGATGCCCAACTGTTCACCGTTCTCGTCCACCAGGCGAACCTCTCTGGCCCGGATGGCCTCGTTTACCCGCAGGTCTTTAGAAATACAGTTACACCTCCCAGATTCTGGAATTGCCCTTCCGCCGACCGGGGGCGCCCGGATGGACAGAAAAAGAGCGGGGGCCAGATCGCACCCGCTCTCGGCAACCAACCCACCAACCGGGACCACCGCCATCGTGGTCCTCGATCTCAAGTTGACGCTGAAACCATGCCAGGCAGTCGCCCGCGCCGGCGAAGAAGGCATGCCGTCGCGAGCCGTCGGATGGTGAGAAGCGGAGCTTCTACTTAGCCGAATATAGTTTAACATCGCCGCCGCCACGCCGTCAATCGGCCGCGGGTCGGCCTGCAGTCGGCTGTGGCGGGCCGCCTCAGCGCCGGGGCGTCAAGGACTTATGTTTCCATGGCTCCGGTAACCGCATATGCTATGAACGCGGAGGACCGACCCTACTACCGACGCGCAAACACTCGATGGGAGGTGACAGAATGCCTGCTACCTGGACCAACGCGACCGGCACGGCCGGGAGCTGGACCACGCCTAGGACCGTCGCCAACGTAATCTCGGCGAACTGCGTCAGCCCCGACTTCATTCAGAGCCAGATCCTCGCCCAACAGTCGCTGTTGGCCACCCTCAACCCGCTCTTCGTCAACCCCCTGGCGTGCCAACTGGGGATCAGCCCCCTGGCCCAACTGGGGATCAACCCCCTGGCCCAACTGGGGATCAGCCCCCTGCGCGGCGCCCTCTCCGCTTCCCCGCTGGGCACCAGCCCGCTGGCGGCGCTACTGGGCGCAAATCCCCTGGCGGCCGCCGGCTTTGCCGGAGTGCCCTCGCTAACCGGTGTACCCAGCCTCCAGGCCGCTATCCTGGCCAACCCCCTGCTGCTCAACGCTCTGCTGGCAAGCTGCCTGAGCCCGGCGCTGACCACCTGCCCCAGCGCGGTGCCCACCGTCCTGGCTCAGCCCTGCGTCGCCGGAGTGCCGGTAACCAACGCCGGCACCAGCGTCCTGAACCCCTTCAACCGGGCCTGCGCCGGCTAGCGCGCCCGGGCTGGCGCACAGGCCCTGGCTCCGTTGGCCGGGGTGGGAGCCCGGCCGCCGCCGGGCTCCCCCGCGTTTTCAGGCCCCTCGGCGCGGCTTCAGTGCTCTCCCTGCCGGGGAAATCCCTTGGGAAGGGCCCGGGTCTCGACCTCCCGCTTCAGTTCGGCCACGAAATCCTCCCAGGACCGCTCCCCCAGGTCGCCCGCCTCGCGCTCCCGGACGGCCACCAGATTGGCGGCCACCTCCTTGTCGCCCAGGACGAGCATGTAGGGCACCTTTTCCATTTGCGCCTCGCGGATCTTGTAGTTGACCTTTTCGTTGCGGTCATCGACCTCGGCGCGAAGCCCTTCGGCGTCCAGTCGCTGCAAGAGCTGCAGGGCGTACTCCCGCTGGCGGTCGGTGATGGGCAGGACCTTCACCTGCACCGGGGCCAGCCAGGCGGGAAAAGCCCCCGCGAAGTGTTCGGTCAGGAGCCCGATGAAGCGCTCGATAGACCCGTAGATCACGCGGTGGATCATCACCGGCCGGTGCTTGAGGCCGTCCTCCCCCGTGTACTCCAGGTCGAAGCGCTCCGGCATCTGGAAATCGAGTTGGATGGTCCCGCACTGCCACGTCCGGCCGATGGAGTCCCGCAGGTGGAAATCGATCTTCGGCCCGTAAAAGGCCCCGTCCCCCGGGTTCACGCGGTACTCCAGGCCGGAGGCCTTCAGCGCCTGTTCGAGGGCGGAGGTGGCCAGTTCCCAGGCCGCATCGGAGCCCATCGAGTTCTCCGGCCGGGTGGACAGTTCAACGTGATAGGTAAAGCCGAACAGCCGGTAGAACTTGTCGGCCAGGGTGATCACCCCGCCGACCTCGTCCTGGATCTGGGAAGGCAACATAAAGATGTGGGCGTCGTCCTGGGTGAAAGCGCGCACCCGCAGCAATCCGTGCAGGACCCCCGACAGCTCGTGCCGGTGCACCAGCCCGAGTTCGCCCACCCGCAGCGGCAGGTCCCGGTAGCTCCACTGTCGCCGCTTATACAGGAGCATCCCGCCCGGGCAGTTCATGGGTTTGATCGCGTACCCCACGTCGTCGATGCGGGTGTAGTACATGTTCTCGCGGTAGTGATCCCAGTGCCCGGAACGCCGCCAGAGGTCCTCGTTGAGGATGATCGGCGTCTTCACCTCCTGATACCCGGCCCGGCGGTGCTCCTGCCGCCAGAACTCCTCCAGGAGGTTGCGGATGATCATCCCTTTGGGGTGGAAGAAGGGGAACCCCGGTCCTTCGTCCGCCACCGAGAAGAGGTCCAACTCCCGCCCCAGCTTGCGGTGATCGCGGCGCTTGGCCGCCTCGATCCGGGACAGATAGTCGTCCAGATCCTGCTTCTTCTCGAAGGAGATACCATAGATTCGCTGCAGCATCGGGTTGCGCTGGTCGCCGCGCCAGTACGCGCCGGCCACCGACATCAGCTTGAAAGCCTTGACCCTGCCGGTCGACGGCAGGTGGGGCCCCACGCAAAGGTCGATGAACTCGCCCTGGCGGTAGATTGAGATGGTCGCATCCTCCGGCAGGTCGTGGATCAGCTCCACCTTGTAGGGCTCACCGAGTTGCTCGAAGAGGGCGGTCGCCTCCTGGCGGCCGACTTGCGAGCGCACCAGCGGAAAGTCCGCCTGGACGATGGTGGCCATTTCCGCCTCGATCCGCTGCAGGTCCTCGGGGGTGAAGGGGCGCTCGGAGTCAAAGTCGTAGTAGAACCCGTTTTCCACCGCCGGACCGATGGTCAGACGGACGCGGGGGAAGAGCCGTTTCACCGCTTGGGCCATGATGTGGGTCGAGGTGTGCCAGAACACCTCCTTGCCCTCGGCCGAGTCGAAGGTAAGGATCTGGAGACCCGCGTCCCCGGTGACCGTGCGTTTTAGGTCCACCATCTCGCCGTCCAGTTTGGCCGCCACAGCGGCCCTGGCCAGGCCCTTGCCGATTTCGGCCGCCGCCTCGGCGACGGTGATCCCCGCGGGAAACTGACGAACGGAGCCGTCGGGCAGGGTGACATTGACGTTCAACTTATCTCCTCCTCCGGGCCGGGACCAATCCCCGGTACCCAGTTATGGACACAAAAAAACCTCTCGTCCGGAGGGACGAGAGGGTCAACTCCCGTGGTTCCACCCACCCTGCCCACGCGCGTGCGCCCCAGCCGCGGGGTCCGCCGCGTGCCGAACGCTCGCGCGGGCAACTCTGGGGCGCGCTACAGGGCGCCACCCTGCCTGCCTACTGACCCTGGGTGAACCCGGGCGTTCGGCCGGCCGGCTCCGGGGCGGTCTTCGGCGGCTCGCGCCGGAGGGGCTTGCAGCCCGAGGCCCCCTCTCTCTGCGCCAGGCGACTTCCGCCTACTCGTCCCCGTCATCGCGATGATCCAAACTTTACTGATCTGGCCTGATTTATGCCCTAGTCTATGACATCCCCGGGTCACTGTCAAGCCATGTGCAGTCGGCTGTAGTCGGCCGTTCGGCCGCATCGAGCACCTCTGAAGAACCCTGCCAGCTCAGGGCGCCGGGGGGCTCCGAAATCACCTCCTTTATGTAACCCCTGTGACGATACGGCATAACTTGGGACTGGAAAGGTGGTGATACCTAGTGGCCGTCGAAACCATCAAAACTCTTGCCCTGATCGGCGACGTGACCGTCCAGAAGGTAGCAGAATATACGATCCCCGCGCCGGACGGGGTCACTGTTGACCCGACCACCGGGGCCCTGAGTCTCGCCGTCACGGCCGAAGTCACCGGCCCTCCGGTGCTCAACGCCACCGTGCTGGCCGACAAAGTCGTCAACTATGGCTTCGTTCCCGCGTCGATCACGGTTGCCGGCACGCCCGCCCCAATCGCTCTCTACCTGCCCATCCAGCACGAAACCGATCTTCCCGGGGTCCTGCCCGGAGATGACGTCGAGGAGTTCCCCACGCTGGAAGGAGCCCTGGTCTATGGCTACCCCACAACCGCCATCGGCCCGCTGCCGGCCGGCAATAACCTGGTCGTCAAGGCCATCTTCAAGGTGCGCATCGTCGTGTCTCGGCTGAGCCTCGTCTCCGTCCAGACTCAGCCGTGCACCAGCAACCTCGGCCCCATCATCCCTCCAGTTGTGTGACTCCAAATTGACTGGAGGTGTCCACGTCCTCCGGAAGGGCGGCCGGGTCGCCGCCACCACCACCGTCACCGTCACCGTCACAAGAGACGGACGGAGGACTACGGAGAGAGGGTTAATCCTCCTCTCCAGTACTCACTCCAATACGTGGAATCCCCATCCGACGCCGTGAGGCTCTGCTGAGAAACAGGGCGGGTCGGGGCTCCTTCCCGGAGCGGACATAAGCACGTGCCCCCAGCAGAGCCTTGCGGAACAATTCGGTCGCTCCCGTCAGGCACCAGCCCCCGGGAGCCCCTCGCTGGTCAGATTGCTGGCCCTGGGCCTGGCTTGGAAAAAGGAGGCGCGTTCCCATGTCTCGTCACCGCCATTGCGATCATGATCACCGTCAGCATGACTATCACGAGCCGCCGCAGCCGCCTCATCCACCCCTTTGTCCCGGCCACCATTGCTGCCCCGGAGGCCCAGTCATCTGCATCTCGATTCAATGCCCGGTCGGTCCAAGGTCCACGTGGCATCGCAACATCTGTTGCCACAAGGGCATCGAATACCTGCCGCCCTCCCAGTGTCTCCCGCGGGGGCACCACATGTAATTCTGGCTCTTCACCAGCTAAACTCGCCACGCCGCGTTCGCCGTGCCGCTTGCTCAACCAAGCTTCATTGCAAGCTTATTACAGGCTGCGGGCGCAGCGCCAGTTCCGGTCGGCGCGGGTGGCCCGGCCGCCCAGGCCAAAATAGGCCGCCAGGGCCACGGCAGTCAGGCCATAGGCCATCAGGGCCACGCCCGGCAGAAAAGCCGGGTCAGGCAGACGCGCGTGGGCCTCGTGGAAGTAATCCAAGTAGTCGTCCAAGGCGAACCAGAGCCCGGCCGCGAGGCCCGCCCCCAGGCCGGGGTAGTAGTAGCGCAGGAAGATGGCCGCCTCGACCGCCATCGACAGGTGGGACAGCGTCAGGTGGACCTCCTCAAAGCCGTTTACGCCATGGGCCCACCAGTACTGGCTAAAAACCAGGACCGTCCACAGCCCGTACTTGACCATCGAAACGAAGGCCACCGCCGCCAGCAGGCGTACCCTCCACCCCAACTTCAGGGTGAGTAAAAAAAGGCCGAAGTACAGCGCGGCTAGCGGCGAGTCGGGAATCACCGGCCACAGGATCGGCGACGACTGCAGAAGTTGCTCCTTATACCAGTTAAAGCCATATACCGCACCGCCCAGGTTGATCGCCACCAGAGCCCACCCGGCGACGCGGTTCTCCGGCAGGCGCAGGAGCCAGTCCCCAAGCCGCCTCAGCCCAGTCACCCCCTTGGAACACCTTGGGCGCCACGATCCCCAATTCGACTCCGCGAGGCCAAATCCTGTCGGGGTGACCTTCCCGCGGCAGTAACATATAATGGCTTGCAGTCACCCCCCTTTGGGGGCTGATCAAGGAGGAGTATCATGTCCGAGTACGATACCAAAGGCAGTTGGACTGCACCTCCCTCACCGCAACCGACTCCCACGGTGCCCGGATGGCAGGGCGGTCCGGTCCCGATGGGCTTCCAGCCGTCCCCCACCGGCTACCGGCCGGTGGAGTCGGTTTATCCGCCCGTGGTACCCCCGATGCCCTACCGGACTGTCTGGCCCTCCGGCAATGTACCTCCCGGTCCAGTGGTCACCGTCACCGGCCCCGCCAATCCCCTGCCACCCTTCCTGCCGCAACCGCACTCCGCCCCGCCGCCTTTTCCAGGCTCGGGGGCCGGTGGCCAGGTGGCTGGAATCCCGGCGGTGACGATGATGGGGATGGTCCCGCCCGCGTTCCCGGGTCACGCCAGCCAGACCCCCGGCATGCCGTCGCTCCCGCTGCCGGGGGGTAGCTCTCTCCCCTTCCCCGCTATTGCCCAGATGGCCTCCCAGGGAGTGATGCCCCCAGCCCCCCCTCCCCAGGGGATGATTCCCCAGTACACCCCATGGCCCGCGCCCGGTGCCCCTCCGTCCCTGGGCCCGCCTTGGATGGAGGCCTGGGCCCAGACGGTGGCCGGCAGGGTCCGCGAACTCCTGACCGACCCGGTAATTCAGTCCACCTGGGCGCAAATCTTCGCCAAAGCCGTTCAGGGCCAAGGAGCTCCCGGCCATGCCAGCCCGACCCTGGGCCTGCCCTGACCTTCGTTTTCAAGGCCGGCCCGACCGTGGCCGGCCCATCCATGCCAAGACAAGGGCGCCCCTGGGGGCGCCTTATGAACCGCCTGCCTCAAGTCGGATTCGGTTCGAGCTTCATCAAACCTGGAACCGAGAGGCAGCGCGGGCAACCGTGACATACCTTCACCCGCCCGGCGAACACGCCCGTGATCGTCTCCACCGACTCGTCATCGTCGAGGGTGCGGTGGCAGTGCAGGGTCACGGTGGCGGGAGCCACCGCGATCAGGGTGCTGATCAGCAGGTCTTCGTAGTTGACGTCGTTGTCCACGAGGTCGACCACGAACTCCTCGAGGTGGGGATCCTTGATCAGATTCCCCGCCCCGTCGGTCAGCCGGAACCCTCCCTGCTGATCCAGGAGCACGTGAACCTCCGCGATGCGAGGCTCCTGGACGTCCACGAAGTACTTGAGCAGGCGAATGAATTCGCGGTACTCGCGCTCCATCAGAAAGTCGTCCACGGCGCGGTCGACGGCATCGTCCAACTGCACCACGTAGTCCTTCAGGCGGAAGGTGATGAACCCCTCCAGCACGATTTCGTCGTGCTCTTCCAGGTGATCCAGCACCCGCGCGAGCACCTGCGCCCGGCGCGACGGCCGTTGCTCGCTGTCCGGCCCCTCACCGCTGCCCAGGCTCGTCTCCGCCCGGACCATGATCTGGTTCCGCTCCTCGGGCGTGAAATAATAGTAGCTCTGGTGCAACACCTTGTTAGCCAGGGCCGCCTCCCAAC
>JAJYMS010000204.1 GCA_021786825.1 Bacillota bacterium
CCGGCGTGCTGGTGGTGGAAGCGGTGTTCTTCGTCGACCGCCGGCTCCACGTCGACGACCCGGTGGGGGCCATCGGCGTGCACCTGGTGAACGGCGCCTGGGGACTGCTGGCGCTCGGCCTTTTCGCCGACGGGACTTACGGAGCGGGGCTCAACGGTGTGGATGGCACGGTCAGGGGCCTTTTCTACGGAGGCGGAGCGGGTCAGTTGCTCGCTCAAATCGTGAACATCGCCACGGCCGCGATCTGGGGCGTCGGGGTGGCGTACCTCTTCCTCAAGGCCTGGGACGCGGTCACGGGCGTCCGCGTGGGGGCCGAGGACGAAATGGCCGGCCTCGACGTCCCGGAGATGGGGGTGCCGGCCTACCCTGCCTTCGTCCTGATGCCGGAACCGGCGCTGGGTTACCCCGGTGCCACGCCGGTGGCGGCGGTGACCACCTCCTCGGTGGTGAGCTTCCGGAACCCCCTTCGCGAGGACCGTGAGGAACCCTTGCAGAAGGTTGAGGCCATGATCCGGCCGGGGCGGCTCGAGGCCGTGCGCGAGGCGCTCCACCGCGCCGGCGCGGGGGGGCTTACGGTGACCGAGGTCCAGGGCACGGGCCTGCAACGGGGCGCCGTCGAGCAGTATCGCGGGGCGGTGGTGGAATCGTCCCTGCGTTCCAAGGTGAAGGTCGAAATCGTGGTCCCGGCCTCGCGGACCCGCCAGGTGGTCGAGGCCCTGGTGGAGGCCGCCCGAACCGGCGAGATAGGCGACGGCAAGGTATTCACCTATCCGCTCGAGGACGCCGTTCGCGTGCGGACGGGCGAGCGGGGCGAGGCCGCGGTCTAGCGGTCTAAATGTTGCGAACGGTTCCACGGACGCCCCCCCGGCTTACGCTTGATTATACGTTGCTTATTGCGTATAATATTACATGGCAGAGTACAGAAGGGGGTTGCCGTGACTGTGACTACTCTAAGGCTCAATCGCAACCAAATGATCTCCAGTTCCGAGATGGCCCGGCACTTCGCGGAGTACCTGGAAAGGGCATGCAAGGGCACCGATCGGCTGTATGTGACGCGGAACAATGAAATCGAAGCAGTCCTCGTTGGTATTGAAGACTTCGAAAGACTGCTGGACCTCGAAGAACTTGTGGAGCATCTGACCGTCGCCAGGGTACGGGAGACCCGACGGAACGAGCCGGAAGTTATTGACCTGGCCGCCCTGCTGCGGGAGGAGGGGTTGATTGCGGATGAGCTTGAAGGAGTCAACCCCGAATAGCTTCAGGGTTGTGTTCAAGCAGTCGGCCTACGATGAGTTCAAGCGCCTTGACAACTCAGTAAAGCTGAAGGTGGCCGCTCAACTGTTGAAAATCCAAGGCAACCCCCTTGTGGGGGAGGCGTTAGGCAATAAATTCGGAATCGATCTCACCGGCTTGCGAAGAATCTACGTGGACAATAGACGGTTGCGGATCATCTGGGAAGTTCAATGGGACAGAGTGATTGTCCTGGTTTTCGGGATTGGCTCACGTGACAAGGAAGAGATCTACAAACTCGTTGCGCGGCGATTCAAAGAGAAAGAATGCCAGCCCCACAACCCCCGAGGTGGCCCTGCATGATCGGGCCGACCCCGCCGTGGACGGAGGCCGCCTGCCCCGACACGGGCAGGCGGCCTCCGTTCTCCTGTGGACTAGTTTAAGCGTCGGACCCGCGCAACTCCCTGATTCGCCGGTCGTACTCCCGCACTCTTGCGTACTCCCGGTCCCAGAACGCCATCGACCGCATCGAGTCCATGTACTCCTTCGAGTAACCGAAGGGCAGCCAGTCCCGCTCCTTCTGGGCGAACAACTGCTCCTTGGCCGCCGGGCGGCGAAAGTCGTGGACGTTCTGGTCGTCCATCCCCCGGAACACGTCCCGCCACCAGCGGTCCAACACGAAGTCGGCCGTCTCCAGGTAGCGGTGCGCCAGGTCCTCCAGCACCGATTGGTAGCGGTCGATCCCGTCGGTGGCGATCGTCACCACGTTGTCCTCAGGTCCCAGGCGGAGGTAGTGGGCCAGCTTGATGGCCCCCAGGATGTTGCCGAGCCCCGATACGCCGAACAGGTCGCGCAGCCCTTCGGCCGCCTCCCGGGGCACGCCACCGGAGGCCAGCACCCCGGTCCCGTCCTGGATCAACTTGAGTCCCTTGACGCAGTCGTCGTCGTGGATCAGGGCCACGAAGTCGGTCGTCAGCACGTTGTGGATCAGGGTGCACATCTTGTCCCCGATCCCCTCGATCCGGTGCTGCCCCCGACCCCCCGTGGCCAGAGTGGAGCACTCGTAGGGCTCCACCGCCGCCACTTTGGCCTCCGGGAAAGCGGCCTTGATCTGGTCCCCCGCGGCGATGGTCCCGGCGGAGCCGGGCGCCGACACGAAGCAGGCGATTCTCCCGTTGCCGATCCCCCGCACCGCCTCTACCGCGGAGCTGCCGGTGACGTGCCGGTGAAACCGGTAGTTGGGCAACAACTCGAACTGCGCCAGGGGCCGGTTTCGCGGGTCCTTTTTCAGTTCGTGGGTGCGCCGCAGGGTGAGGATGACGTCGGACTCCGTTCCCGGGGTGAGGTCCAGTTCCGCCCCGTAGCGCCGGATGCGGTCGTAACGCTCCCGGGACATGTTGTCGGGCATGATCACGATCGCCCGGTAGCCCATCAGCCGGGCGATGTAGGCCACCCCGATGCCGAAGTTGCCGGTGGAGGGGCCCAAAATCGTATGCTCGCCGGGAATGATCTCCCCGTCCACGCAGCCCTCGATGAGGGTGGCGTAGGCGGGGCCGACCTTGTGGGACCCCGACGGGAAGTGCTTGCCCAGCATCACCACGATGTTAGCGTCGACTCCGGTCAGTTCCTTGGGCAGGACGACCCGGCGCACCGAACCGGCCTCGTCCTTCCAGGTGATGTTGAACAGGTTGATGGGATCAAGCTCGTCCGTCTTGGCGGCCTCCAGCGCCCGCCGCCGCACCTGGGGGTCGATCCGATCGGGGTGCAGCATCTCTTCGTAGGTGGGCCCAAAAGGAATCTTGCCTGACACTGGCTCCTCCTCCTTATCCGCACGCGTAAGCACGCGCGCCTGCTCGCGCGCCTGCCCGCCCCGCGCCTACACCAGCCCGCTGCCCCCCAGGGCCTGCTCCAGGCGCCCCAGGTCGGCGCCGATGCGGATCGGCTCCCCGGCCGCGGCGATGGCGTTGGCCGCGTCCTTGAGCCCATTGCCGGTCACCACCAGCACCACGCGCTCATCCGGGCCGATTCCGCCTGATCCGACCAGTTTCTTCAGCCCCGCCAGGCCGGCCGCCCCGGCCGGCTCGCCGAAGACTCCCGTGGTACTTCCCAGCAAGCGCATCGCCTCGCGGATGTCTTCGTCCGAAACATCCACCATCTCACCGCCTGACTCGCGCACCGCCCGCAGCGCCTTTTGCGGGTTGCGCGGCACCCCCACGGCGATGCTGTCGGCGATGGTGTCCTCCCCCGTCGGCTGCACCGGTCCCCCGCCGTGGAAGGCCCGGCTGATGGGATTGGCCCCCTCGGCCTGCACCCCCAGCAGCCGCGGCATCCGGTCGGTTACTCCCGCCCGGTACAGGTCGAAGAACCCTTTCCAGCCCCCGGCGATGGTGCACCCGTCGCCCACGGAAAAGACCACCCAGTCGGGTACCTCCCACCGCGACTGCTCGGCGATCTCCAGGCTCACGGTCTTCTTGCCCTCGACCAGGTACGGGTTCAGGGCGGCGTTGCGGTTGTACCAACCCCAGCGGTTGATGGCCTGCTGGGACAACTCAAAGGCGTCCCGGTAGCTTCCCTGGACGCTGATCACGGTGGCGCCGTAGATCCGGAGTTGCGCCACCTTGCCCTGGGGGGCCCGCCCGGGGACGAAGATGCAGCTGCGCAAACCCACGGCGGCGGCGTTACCCGCCAAAGACGAGGCGGCGTTGCCGGTGGAGGCGCAGGCCACCACCCCGGCGCCGGCCTCCCCGGCCTTGGCGACGGCGATGATGGAGGCGCGGTCCTTCAGCGAGCCGGTGGGGTTAAGTCCGTCGTCCTTGATCTGCAGGCGCCGCAACCCCAGCCGCGACCCCGTGGGACCCCCCAGTTGCGCTCCCAGCCGCTCCGCCGCGTAGAGCGGCGTCCCGCCCACCCGCAGGGGCGGCCGGGGCAATCCCTCCGTCACCGGCAGCAGCGGCGAGTAGCGCCAAATGGAGGGGTCCTTATCGCGGGCCAGCCTGGAGCGAAGGTCAAGCTTGGCGATCCCTTCATAGTCGTAGACAACGTCCAGGATCCCCGCCTCCGGGCCGCAGACCGGACAGGTAAGCGCCTCGGGCGCCGCCGGGTAGGTCTTGCCGCAGTTGGTGCATACCAGATGGCTGACGTAGCTCATGGTACGGTTCTCCTCACGGCCGCCCACCCATGGTCAGGGCCATGACCGCCTTTTGCACGTGAAGCCGGTTCTCCGCCTCGTCGTAGACCACCGAGTGCGGCCCGTCGATGACCTCGTCGGTGACCTCCCGCCCCCGGTCGGCCGGAAGGGGGTGCATGTAGATCGAGTGCCTGGCGGTCAGTTCCATCTTCTCGCGGTCGCAGACCCAGCCCGGGTACTGGTTGATCAAAGCCAGCCCCTCGGCTTTGTCACGGGTGTGGACCAGCGGACCCCAACTCTTGGGGATCACCGCGTCGGCGCCCCGAAAGGCCTCGCCCATGTCGTCCGTCACCTGGAACTTGGCGCCCGCTTCGGCGGCGTTGCGCTCCGCCTGGGCCATGATTTCGGGCATCAGCCGGAACTCCGGCGGCACGGCGAGGGTGACCTCGATTCCGAAGCGCGGCATCAGCAGGACCAGGCTCTGGGGTACCGAGATCGGCCGCACGTAGTTGGGAGCCGAGGTCCAGGAAACGGCGAGCTTCAGTCCCCTGGTGTTCTTACCGAACTTCTCGCGGATGGTCATCAGGTCGGCCAGGATCTGAAACGGATGGTAGATGTCGCACTGCAGGTTAAGGACCGGCACCCGCGAGTTCGCGGCGATCTCGCGGATGTAACGGTTGCCTTCCCCGAAGACGGTATGCCGCACCCCGATCGCGTGACCGTAGCGGGAAAGGACGTTGGCCGTGTCGCGGGCGTTCTCCCCGTGAGAAATCTGCAGCTTGTCCGGAGTCAGGTCGTGGGCATGCCCACCTAACTGGGTCATGCCGGCTTCAAAGGAGTTGCGGGTCCGGGTCGAGTTGTCGAAGAAGATCATGAAAAGGGTCTTGTCCTGCAGCAGCCGGTGGGGTATCCCCAGGCCGAACTGCCGCTTCAGTTCCTCGGCCGTGTCGAAGACGGTCTCCAACTCTTCTTTGGTCCACTCCTGGGTGGTGATCATGTGCTTGCCGTGAAGCATCGATTGCATTGGCACTTACCTCCTCCGCGCCTGCGTTTCGCCGTCACCGCGGCCACCTTCGGGCGGTCTCTTTGGACGGCCTCTTCGGGGCCACCCGCCGGGGCGGGTTATCCGGCCGTGATCACCCGGGGAAAGGCGGCGTAGAACATCGCCGCTTTGACCAGGTCCTCTACCGGCACGAATTCCTCCACCGTATGGGCGTAGCGCTCATCGCCGGGCCCGAAGCCGATCGTGGGAATCCCCAGCATTCCGTTCAGGCTGACCCCGTCGGTGGAGAAGACCCACTTGCCCACCTCCGGCCGCTCGCCGAAGACGATCTCCCCGGCGCGAACACCGGCCTGCACGACCAAATGGTCCTCCTCCACCATCCAGGTGGGGAAGTTCTTGGGCACCGTCTCCCGGTAGCCGGTGTAGCTGGGCTCGTCGTAGGACAACAGCTCGACCCGCGCCGCTTCGGCCCCCGGCAGGGCCTTGATCTCGGCGATGGCCGCCTCGGCCGTCTCGCCCCAGGTCATCCGCCGGTCGATGTAAACGGTACACTCATCGGGCACCACGTTGAGCGAGCCGGACACGCTCTCGATCCTGGTGACGGCGATGCTCCCCTGGCCCAGGAACGGATGATCCTTCAGGCGAGGAGCCAGCTCTCGCTCGATTCCCTGGATGATCCGGGTCATCTTGTAGATGGCGTTATCTCCGCGCTCGGGGGCGCTGGCGTGGCAGGCCACCCCCTTCACCTTGACCCGCAGTTCACAACGGCCGCGGTGCCCGCGGTACACCCTCAGCACCGTCGGCTCACCCAGGACCGCGTAATCCGGGCGAGCCACCTGCTCGGCAAACACACGCGAGGCATAGCCGTCCATGTCCTCTTCCATCACGATCCCGACCACGTACAACGTATAGTCGCCGTCCAGCCCCAGGTCCTTAATGATCTTGGCCCCGTAGACCATCGAAACGATGGCGGCCTTTTCGTCCGCCGCGCCACGGCCGTAGATCTTGCCGTCCTCGAACTTGCCCTGGTACGGATCCCACTGCCAGGCCTCAGGGTCGCCGATCCCCACCGTGTCAATGTGGGCGTCGTACATGATGCGGGTCTTGCCGTGGCCGATGCGGCCGACGATGTTGCCGATGGGGTCGGTGAAGACCTCGTCGAACCCCACCCGGCGCATCTCCTCCCCGATCCGCTCGCAGACCGCCCGCTCCCGCCGGCTTTCGCTGGGAATCGCGATGAGGTCGCGCATAAACCTGATCAGTTGCGGCTCGTAATTCTTCGCCTGATCCCTGATCCGCCCGGCGTTTTCACCGCTGATCGCCGCCAAACCAGACACCTCCAGCTTCGTTGAACCCCCCCCTCAGGGGTTGGCCCCGCCGGACCCCGGCGCGCGCAGGATGCGGTGCAGGAAGGTGCGGGTGCGCTCATGCTGGGGACGGGTGAAGAACTCTCCCGGGGCGCCTTGTTCCACGATCTTGCCTTCGTCCACGAAGACCACCCGGTCGGCCACGTCCCGCGCGAACCCCACTTCGTGACTCACCACCACCATGGACATCCCTTCTTTGGCCAAGGCCAACATCACGTCCAGCACCTCCTGGACCAGTTCCGGGTCCAGGGCCGAGGTTGGTTCGTCAAAAAGCATCACTTTAGGATCCATGGCCAAGGCCCGGGCAATCGCCACTCGTTGCTGCTGGCCCCCCGAAAGTTGGGACGGGTAGGTGTCCAGCTTCTGGCTCAGCCCGACCTTGCTCAGCAGGGCGGCGGCCCGGGTCCTGGCCTCAAGTTTGGTCATCCCCTTGACCTGCACCGGCGCCTCCATGACGTTCTGCAGGGCGGTCATATGGGGGAAGAGGTTGAAACGCTGGAAGACCATCCCGATCTGCTGCCGGAGCCGGGCCGCCTCCCGGGGAGAGTCAGTTACCCAGCGGCCGTTTTCCTGCCGCCGCCCGATGGCCCTGTCCTCGAAATAGATGGTGCCGCCCTGGATTTCCTCCAGCAGGTTGATGCAGCGCAGCAGGGTGCTCTTGCCGGAACCGCTGGGGCCCATGATCACCAGGACTTCGCCCCGCTCCACGCGCAGGTCGACGCCCTTCAGGACCTCAAGCTGGCCGAATCGTTTGACGATGCCTTCAAGCCTGATCACCGAACTTCATCCCTCTCTCCAAGCGGGAGGACGCCGCCATCAACACCGAGTTGATGGCCATGTAGAGAACGGCCACGACGGTGTATGTTTCAAAGCTGCGGAAGGTGGTCTGGATGATCTGATCACCGGCCCGCATCAATTCGGTGATCGTGATGAGGGATACCAGCGACGAGTTCTTGATGGTGATGATGAACTGGTTGACCAGGGGAGGAATGCTGATGCGCGTGGCCTGCGGGGCGATAATTCGCCGCATCACCTTCCCGGGGGTCATACCCACGGAAAGGCCGGCCTCCATCTGGCCCTTATCGACGGCCATGATGCCCGCGCGGACGATCTCGCTCACGTACGCGCCGGTGTTGATCGCCATTCCCAGGACCCCCGCCATCATCGGGTCCATCCGGACGCCGATTTGCGGCAAACCAAAGTAAAGGAGGTAAAGCTGGACCAGCAGAGGGCTGCCGCGGATGGCCCAGACATACAAGGCCGCGACCTTGTTGGCCGCCGGGTTCCTGGACAGCCTCATCAGCCCGAAGAGCACCCCGAAAACCGTCCCCAGGACCAAAGAGTAGAAAGAGAACTCGACGGTCATCCAGGCGCCCTGGAGCAAGATGGGCATCCGTTCCCAAACTACGGCGTACTTGAGCTCCATCGGGACACTCCCCTGGCGGCTAGGACTTCAGCCACTTCTGGAAAAGCTGGTCGATCTGGCCGCTGCTCTTCATCTGGCGGACCACTTCGTTGATCCGGTCCAGCAGGTCCTTGTCCCCCTTTTTCACCGAGATGCCGAGCGAGGCCTTGTCGAAGGTGTCGCCGACAATCTGCAGTTGGGGATGAGTCTTGAGGTATTCAAGGGTGTTCAGCTTATCGTTGAAGACGACGTCGATCCGGCCAACCAGCAGGTCCGAGAAGGAATCCAGGGTGTCGTTGTACTGTTTGACCTCAATTTTGCGGCCCTCCTGCTTGAGGCGGTCCGCCGCCTTGGCGCCCGTGGCGCCGAGCTTGACGCCCACGGTCTTTCCGTCCAGGTCGGTCAGGGACTTGATGCGGTCGTCGTTCTTGCGGGTGATCATCACCAGGCCGGTGTCCACGTAGGGGTCGGCGAAGTCCACGACCTCTTTGCGCTGATCAGTGATGTACATCGCCGCGATGACCATATCCACCTGGCCGGCCTGCAGCGCCGGAATCAGGCCCGCGAACTGCATTTCCTTCCACTCCACCTTGACGCCCAGGCTCTTGGCGATCTGATCGGCCACGTCCACGTCAAAGCCGACGAGCCGGTTGGTCTTCTCGTCATGGTACTCGAAGGGGCGGTAGTTGGCGGTACCCACCACCAGCACGCCTTTTTTTTGGATTTCGCCGATCCGGGCCGGGGCACCGGATCCTGGTCCTGCGTTCGGAGCCTTCGCACTGCTGCAAGCCGTCATGAGGGTAACCAGGAGAGTCAAGACCAGGGTCACTTTCAATCCTTTGAGCACGATGTTCCTCCTCATTTTGTCCTGCGCGCCCTTTAGGGGCAGGGTTGCCCGCGCGCTAAGCGTCGTCGTCCGGCACCACCCGGGTTCCCGTGTGCCCGGCCAGGGCATCCACCGCCTGGTCCAGGGCCGTGATGATCACACACCTGGCGCCGGCCTCTAAGGCCCGAACCGCCGCCTCCACCTTGGGTCCCATGCTGCCCGCCTTGAAATGTCCCTCCTTCTGGTATTGCTTGGCCTGGGAGACGGTGATTCGCCCGAGTTTCACCTCGTCGGGGAGCCGATAGTTCAGGGATACCTGCTGAACATCGGTCAAGATCAGCAAGCTGTCGGCGCCGACCTCATGCGCCAGAATTTGGGCCGCCAGGTCCTTGTCGATGACCGCCTCGACACCCTGCAGCCGGCCATCAGCCTGGCGCACCACCGGGATTCCCCCCCCGGCGGTGGAGATGACCACGGCGCCCGCCTCGACCAACTTACGGATAATCGATGCTTCCCAGATGGCCAACGGCTTGGGGGAGGGCACCAACCGGCGCCAGCCCCGTCCGCTATCCTCGCGCATCGCCCAGCCTTTCTGGGCCATCAGCCGCCTCGCCTTGGCCTCGGTGTAAAAGGGGCCGATGGGCTTGGTCGGGTTCCGAAAGGCCGGATCATGCGCCTCGACCAGCACCTGCGTCAGCACGGTGACCACCGGCATCCGTAGCCCCCGATGGCTCAGTTCATTGTCCAGCGACTGCTGGATGAGGTAGCCAAGCTGCCCCTGGGTCTGGGCGCCGCAGACGTCCAAGGGCGAAGGAGGAACGATTGTCCGGGCCTCTTCCTGTTGCAACAAGATGTTGCCCACCTGGGGCCCGTTTCCGTGGGTGAGTACCACCCGGTATCCCAGTTCGATAATCGTGACAATGCTCGCCGCGGTCCCGCGAATGTTCTCCAGTTGCTCTTCGGTGGTGCCCCGCTGCCCGCGCTGGAGAATCGCGTTACCACCCAAAGCAATGACCACCGTGCCAAGGCGCTTTTCAGGTGCTTCCTCGCCGGTTATCGCTGTCACCCCCTTCCAGCATCAGCAGCTTATAAAGCTGCCTGGGTCGGCCTCGGGTGGTAAGCCTCTCCTCTCCCACCACTCGGGCCTGCCCGGAGGCCACCAGCCGGTTCAGCAGCCGGTGGGTGCTCCTCAGGGTGACCCCTGCCACGGGTGCCAGCTCATTGGCTGTAAAGGTGTCCCTGCCCATGGCGGAAGCGAAGTTTAGCAGGCGGCTGAAGGCGACCATGCTCAATCCCGCCGCCTCCGCCCGGGCCAACAATTGCGGCTCGACCATTCTCAGTTCGTAGCTGGGCGACGGCTCTGGCCCCAGCGGGCCGATGAGGCGCTTGTTTTCCAGCAGGACGTAGCAGGCATTCCCTCCCGCTTCCTTGGCCTTTTGCAGGGCCACCCGGGCGTTGATCCCCGCCTGGTTCGCGGTCATCCCGAAACCCACGCCCAGGCTGATCGTGATTGCCAGCGAGTCCCTGATTTCCCGCACCAGGGGAGCGGCGGTGTAGGAGCGGGTGGATTTTTCAAACAGCCCCCGGGTAGTGAAGAACTGGTACTCGTCCCCGCCCGAGAAGATGAGGTGACCGTCAATCTCCTCTACGTAACGGAGCAAGGCTTGGTGCACCTGCAAACGCAACCGCTGGACGTCGTAAGCGGACTGCGCCCGGTCGACTGCCGCCTTGAAATCGTCCAGGTTCACCAGGCCCGCCACGGTTTGCGTTTCCTTGAAGCGAAGGTTCTCGCCGATCAGATAGGCCCGTTCCAACACCTCGCGGATCGCGGAACTGGTCGGAACCACGCTGAGGCACGGTACGCCAAGGCGACTCAACTCGACATAGGCTGAGCGCAGGCAACTGAGAGCGACGGTCGTCTCACCGCGCCGGTAAAGGTCGAGGTGAAACTTGACCAATTCCTCCCGGCGGGGCAGACCGGGAGAATCTTTGGAGAAGACGTTGCGGGTCGAAGTCCGAAGCTCCCGGTACGCTTCCTCGATGGCCTCCCGCGAAAAGGTGTCGATGGATACCCGCCTCAGGTCGTACTTCTCCCTCACCTCGAAGAGGGTCGGATAGAGCCAGGCGGTCGAATAGGGAACGTATAACGCCGGCAAGGCTGGACGGCGTTCAGCCATCACCCGGTGATAAGAGGCCGGGCCGGTGAAGAGGGCCATATCGGCCGCCTCCTCCACACCGACAAACACGCGCGGCGCCTCCACGTCCTCCGCGTAGGAAGAACCCATTAGGCGGAGGGTCGGGAACTGGGGCTGCAGCGCCAGGGTCTTCCTGACCAGGTCGTCGGGGCCGATAATGGCTACTTTTAGCGGGGCACGATCCAACTGCTCAGGCAAGTTCATGGTTCTGTGCCTGCCTCCGGCTGGAGACGCTCAGGAGATGGATTTATAGTCATGTCTCTAATGGTCTAAAATAGGATTCGCCGGCCAAGGCAAAATTCCTTCCGGGGCGTCGGGCCCAGAAACACCAAGGCCGACCCCCTGGCCCTGAAGAGGTCGGCCTTTGACAGGTGCCGCGTCGGGCGGTCCGGGATGACGCTGGACTTGACCCCGCCGCTGACCATCGTCACCGAGATGCTTCCGGTCGTCGACTCCCCGCTCAAAACCGCGGGGGGGTGATGGCCGTGATGACCACCGCCTGCGCCTCCGCCGGATTGTGGATCCGGTGGGGAACCTCGGCGTGGTGGTAGTAGCTGTCCCCTTCCTCGAGGGTGTAAGTGGTATCTCCCACCGTCAATTCGACGTCGCCCTGGACAACGTAGTTCCACTCTTCGCCGGCGTGGGTCATCGGCTCCGCGCTGGAGGCTTCCCCGGGGGGAATCCGCGTCAGGACGACCTCCATCTTCCCCTTGAAGTCGGGGGTCAGCAGTTCGTAGGTCAGGTTGTTGTTGGGCAGCTGAAGGCGCTTGCGATCCTCCTTGCGCACCAGGCCCTTGCCCGGGTGCTCCGCCTCGCTCATCAGGAAGTGGAAGATCGGAACCTCGAAGACCCGGGCAAGTTTGCGTAAGGTCCCCAGCGAAGGGTTGCGGCAGCCCATCTCTACGCTGCTCAACATGCTGGAGGTGACCGCGATTCGGCCGGACACGTCTTTCAGCGTCAACCCTTTTTCTTTGCGCAGCTTGCGAATCCGCTCGCCCATGGCAACCGCCTCAGGTCTTCTCTGGTAACCCTCCGTTTTGACCGGCACCCCAGATCAACCTCCAGTTGTTCCCTTCGAGGGTGGTATGCAGCCTCCGGTTAACCTTCCCTGACATTGTACCCCCGCCCGGGAGCGGGGACAATAACAAAGGGGTTTTGAGTCATAAAGGCGAATTACTAACCACCCGCGTGAGGGAGGAGTGAACCCCGTGACCTTGCCCAGCTTGCGATTCGGCAGCAAAATGGCCCGTTACTGTATCGTGCAGGGGGGAATGTCGATCCGCATATCCCTCTCCCGGCTCGCCGCGGCCGTGGCCAATGCGGGTGGGGTCGGCACGATCGGCGGCATGGGGATGCCTCCGGAGGAACTCCGCCAGGAGATCCGCGCCGCCAGGTCGATGAGCAGGGGCGTGATCGGGGTCAACCTTATGTACGCGGGCACCATCTTCGACCACCTGCTGGAGACCTGTATTGAGGAACTGGTCGACTTTGTGGCTATCGGGGCCGGTTTCGCGCGGGCGCCCTTCAAAAAGCTGGCCCAGTTCGGCATCCCTTCGCTGTGCATCATCTCGTCCGAGAAGGCCGCGCGGATCGCGGCCCGCACCGAGGGAATCACCGGCGTGGTGGTCGAGAGCGGCCAGGCCGGGGGGCACCTGGGGCCTGAAAACCCCAACATCAGCACCTGGGAGCTCTTCCCGGGCGTCCTCAAAGCCCTGCGGGAGCACGGCTTCATCGGCCCGGTCATCGCCGCCGGCGGCATTCTGCACCGGTCGGACGTGGACCGTGCCCTGCGGATGGGTGCGGACGGGGTCCAGATGGGCATCCGCTTCGCGATGACCGAAGAATCCAGCGCCTCGCCACAGATGAAGCAGGCCTGGCAGCGCGCCACCGGCAGCCAGGTCGAAGACTGGAGCCCCACCGGGATGGCCTCGCGGGCCATCGTTCCGCACACTGACGAACGACTTCCCCGCATCACCCAGGACGGGGTTCGTTGCACCACTTGCCTGAAGTTCTGCCGGCACCGGAACGACCCGGCGGTCAGCCATTGCATCTCCACCGCCCTCACCCGATCGCAGCGGGGAGATGTGGCCAACGGCCTGGTCTTCACCGGACCGAGGGTCGGGGAGATCTTCGACATTGTGCCGGTGGCGGAGGTGTTCCGTCGCCTGTTGACGCCCGCCGGACAGACCGGTTCAGCCCGGGTGGGCCGCCCGCTGGTAACCCCGCCCTGAGCCAGGCCCTTACGCAAGGCCCGCCTAGACGATTCCCAGCACGGCCTGGGCAATGTTGACAGAATGTCCGTCAATCTGCAGCAGGTCGTTGATCAGGTCCAGGTGGGCGGAGCTCGACGCAATAGTCTGTGGATTGCCTGCCTGCATGCGGTCGAAGTGACTGTAGCGCAGGCTTTTTTCCAGTCTGACCATCTCCGGGTGCGTCTTGACAACCCGTCCCGCCAGAGCGCGGTCGTCCGCCCGGAAAGCCTGCATCGCCCGGGAGAAGTTCTGGTTGGTCTCCCGCCACATGGCCTCCAGTTCCTCCCACCCCGCGACGGAAAGGTGGATTTGCTCGGACTGGACCTTCCGGGCAATCTGAGCGATGCTGGAGACGATGTCCCCGACGTGCTCGAGGTCGTTGCTGGTGTATAGCAGCGCGATGCCACGCTGCATCTGCTCGTCGTCCAGGTTCCGGTTCCCCAGGTTGGTGATGTAGTGGCTGATCTGGCGATACAGGGAGTCGACCGCCCGCTCCGCCTCCCCGATCCGCTCCAGGACCTCGTCGCTGCCGTAACGCAGGGCGGGAATGACGTTGGCCAGCATCGCCTCGCTAACGATGCCGCCCAGTTCCTCCACCTGGCGCTTGGCCTGGTGCAGCGCCAGCTCCGGAACCTCGAGCATGCGCTCGTCGAGGTAGCGAGCTTCGGCCAGGCCCAGGCTGCGGTCTGGGAGCAACCGCTTCAGGCCGGCCGCCAGGGGTTCCGTGAAAGGCAGAAAACCGATCGCCATGACGATGGAAAAGAAGGTGTGGCTGTTGGCAATTTGGCGGCTGACGTCCGACGAGGTGGCCAGGAACAAGGGAGTCAGGACCGAGGTCAGGGGCAGGAAGACCGCCGCGTTGATCAGTTTGAAGATGAAGTTGGCCAGGCCTGCCCGTTTGGCGTCGCGCCCCGGCGCCCCCAGGCTGGAGAGCAGACCCGTGATGGTTCCCCCCAGGTGCGCCCCGAGCACCGAGGGAACCAACGCCACCGGTCCGACCAGCCCCTGGGCGGAGAGGGACATCAGCAACGCCAGATAGGCCGCGCTCGACTGCAATACGATGGTCAACCCCACGGCCAGCAGAAAACCCAGGAGCGGATATTGTTCCAGCCCCACCAGGATCCGCGTCACCGACGGGTACTCCCGTAGGGGCGCCATCGACTGGGACATCACCGCCATCCCGTAGAAAATCAAGCCGAAGCCCAGGACGGCCTGGCCGAGGGTGCGGCGCCGGGAGCGGCGGGAGAAAAGGTAGAAGCTCACCCCCACGAAGACCAGGATCAGGGCATAGTCGCTGATCCGAAAGGCGATCAACTGGGCGGTGATCGAGGTTCCGATGGCAGACCCCAGCAGGACGCTCAGGACCTGGCCGAGGCCGACGAGGCCGGCGCTGACGAACCCGACCGCCATGACCGAGGTGGCGCTGGAGCCCTGCAGCAGCACGGTGACGAGAATCCCGACCAGCACGGCGACCAGGCGGTTGGCGGTGAGCGCCGCCAGAACCTGCTTCAGGCGGTGGGCCGCCATCTTCTCCAGGCCCTCGGAACAGAGCTGCATGCCGTAGACAAACAACCCCAGGCCTCCGAGGAGGCCGATAACCATCAGTGCGAAGCGCATCTCAACGCCCCCGCTCCCCCGGCCGCTCGGCCGGGTAGCGCTTGAATGGTCGCCGATCCCCGGTCTGCGCGAAGATGGTCATTTCGGCGATGTTGACGATGTGGTCGCCCACGCGTTCGAGGTAGCGGGCGACCAGCAGGAGGTTGCTGGCCTGGTCGACGTACTCCGGGCCCTTTTTCATGTAGCCGGTGAGTTCGTCCAGCAGGAGGCGGAAGAGAGTGTCCACCGCCGAGTCGTCGCCGTGCATCTCCCGGGCCGGACCCACGTCCTTGTTGACGTAAGCGCCCAGGCTCTTGCGCAGCATCGCCTGCACCAGTTCCCCCATCCGGGGGACGTCGACCAACGGTTTGAAGTAGGGCCCCTTGTCCAGCAGCGTCAGGGTGACCTCGGCGATGTCGCAGGCGTAGTCCCCGACGCGCTCCATGTCGCGGCTGATGCGCATGGCGGCGGCCAAGAACCGCAGGTCCGTGTCGGTCGGCTGCTGCAGAGAGATCAGTTCCAGGGCCTCCTGCTCCAGTTCGTAGTCCATCTGATCGACTTCGTCATCCTGATCCAGGACGTGCTGCGCCAAAGCAGCGTCCTGGTTGACCAGCGAGCGCATCGCATCCGCCAGGCGCGCCGCCACAAGGTCACCCATCTTCAGCAGGTCCTGCCCCAGTTTCAGCAGGGCGCGCTCATAGGCGTTCAGATACTTCGCCAAGGACCGCACCTCCAGGGTAACTGAAAACCACAGCCTCGGGAGGAACAACCCACCCTCACTGTGGTCTCTCCTTTTCTCCACCACGCGAAGGACGTTAATATTCAACACAACCGCGCGGAACTCCTGCCCGGTGCAAACAGAGTATGCAGGATTGCGTGGCATCATCCCCCTCGGATGGTCAGCCGGCTCGGTAGCCATGAAGGCGACGCGGACGGCCTTTGACGCGTCTTTCGGCCGGGTGTAGAATAATGTTGAATTTTGTCGTTGGCAAACCAAGGTAGCAGAGGTAAATCCGGGAGGAGTGAACAGCCTATGAAACGCAACGTGCTGCGGTTGACGGCCCTGCCCGCCCTGGTCCTGGCGGCTTCGCTGCTGCTGGCCAGTTGCGGCCAGAACAAGGCGGTCCTGCCCGTCCCCGCGGCGCCAACCGCCTCCCAGGGGGCCGGCCCGGCGGTCTCGGCCGACGAGGCTCAGGCCATCGACCGCGAGGTGCAACAGACCTTGCAGGACATGGACCAGGATCTCCAGGCGGTGGGTACCGACAGCGATGTCGATCCGGACGCCGCCGTCAACGCCTTTTAGCCCTCGCCGAAAGGAGGATGACCAATGAAGAAAGCCCTTGCGCTGCTGCTTGGCCTGGCCATGGCGTTGGGTCTCTCGGGTACCGTCCTGGCGGACAACTCGACCGCCCCGGCGCCCTCCGGTACAGGGCCCGGCGCCGTGAGCCAGCCGGATCAAACCTTGCGCCAGCAGGCCCGGGACCAGTTGCGGAAGGCTTGGCAGGACCGCCGGCTCTCCCGGGAACAGAAAAAGCAGCAACTGGCGTCCCTTAAGGAGGAGATCAAGAAGCTGCGCGCCCTCCACCAGCAGGCGAGCCGGTTGCGGCATGAGCTCAAGACCGCCCTCCAGGAACTCCGCCGGACCGTCGGCGATGCCAGGGCGGCGCGGAAATGGCAGGCTCTCAAAGCCCTGCTCCCGCAACTGAAGGCCGTCCAGCAGCGGATCAAGGAGGTCCGCACCCAGTATCAGCAAGGTGAAGGAGCCCTGGAGGCCTTCCGGGACGCCCGCGCGGCCAGGAATCTGGCTGCCGCCCTTGGCGCGATGCAGTACGCCGAGGCGCGCACCCAGGCCCGGGTGGAAGCCCTGCAGCAGGCGCTCGAATCCATCCGCAGCGTGAGCGCGCAGTTGCTGGCGGCACCGTCGGATACCAAACCACCGGCGGAGAGCAAGACGCCGGCCTCGAACACCCCATCCGGAAGCTGAGACCTCGGCATGCCACGGCCCCCCTGTCCCGGACCGCCGGACAGGCGCGACGAGAACCACCGCACGGCAAGACCAGCCCCGCTGAAGGATTTCGGCGGGGCTTCGGCTTCCCCCAGAGGTGGGTTGCGATCTCAATCCAACCGGACTGGAGGTGTGGTTCTAGACGGAAGATCCCTTCTCGCTACACCACGTCGAACCTTTTCGCAAACGCTATCAAGGGCCTGGCTGCCGACGCTTGCGGCAACTCAGCAGTGTGCCTGCCCAAAAATCCGGTGATAGTCCGCCTACAACCCGCCCCCGATCAGAATGGCGCCGAGGATTGCTACACCCCAACGAAGAATCCGTCACCTGTGCGGACTGGGTTTCATCGTCTCAGCTTCGCGCCGCGGCGGCTACGCCCAGTATCACCGTGATCAGGCTGACTACGGCCGCGACCAGACCGAGCGCCATATGAAACTTGGTGCTGCTTTCCTCAACGGGTTTACTCGCGTAGCGTATCCGCAATCCAGATGCAGCGACGGAAAACAACAACAAGCCGGTGATGATTGCACTGATGATCATAATGGATTTCATGATTTCACCTCTTGACTCAGAATTACGGTCGGGGACGCCCTTTCCCCATACGACGCAGGCCACCCCCGCCAAGACTGCATTTCTCGGCTTTCGCTGAAGTGGGTGCCGTATGTGTCTCAAGGCCGTCAGGCCCATACGTCTCCTGACGTGAAAACACTAAAGGCGGCCTTTGGGCCGCCCGAGACAATCCCGCACATCCAGGATTGTCAAGCATTCTAATGGTGTCGGAGGCGGGACTTGAACCCGCACGGTTGCCCATACGCCCCTCAAACGTACGCGTCTGCCAGTTCCGCCACTCCGACACACAAGCTTTGTCCAGTTAAACTCCGAGGCGTTGCAAGCGACCCGGCTGGTTTGCGATTTGGTGCCGAAGGTGGGACTTGAACCCACACGAGCTTTCACTCACGGCGCCCTGAACACCGCGTGTCTGCCAATTCCACCACTTCGGCACGAGCCCGCCGCGGTCGCGGCTAAGAGCACATATTATATTAGCACGATCCCCACTCGCCCGCAAGGCCCAGGGCAAGAACTTGCTATCGTCCTGTGATATCGTCACCGGTAATCGTTCTGTGATTTTGTCACCTGTAAGGCGGCCTGAGGAAATGTCACCCTTAAGCCATGGAAGGGGACTTTCTCTGAAGCCAAAAAGCCGCGAGAAGGGTGTGCATTGTGGAAGAGATGGTAGCAGGCAAGCTCTCAGTGGGAGACCTGGCTTAACGTGTCCTAAGAGAAGAAAACCGAGGGCCAAACGACGTCCCTTAAGGATTGGACAGGTGGCCTCCCATTCTTGAGTGTAGCCGGATACCTTCGATAAGAGGCCAATTTTGCCCCGAGTAACTCCTCGACCGACAGGGTCGGAGTCTGCTGCCATTGAGTATATTAGATCACGTAGAACCATCTGCATGTAATAGAAAAGCCTTCTTGTAGAGTTTCATGGCCCACTTCAGCCTGGTGGACAAACAAATTACGAAGCTTATACGAACGTCGAATATCGTACTCCATATTTGTTGCAAGTCTGCTGTCAAAGCCGGCTTACTTTTGACCCACTGGCGCCGGTTGGGAAGTGACCCAAGCCCCAGCAGCTCACCCCTACAGTGTTTCAGCAGGGAGGCCTCCGGGGTGAGGCGGAGTGGTGGTGAACAGCCCCGCCCGTTTCTTTTCGCGGAGGCGATAGCTCTCCCCTCGGATGCTGAGCACGTGGCTGAGGTGCAGGAGACGGTCCAGGATGGCGGTAGCGATCGGCAAAGCCCTCGTTGGATGTTAGAATGACGCTCCCACGTTCACACCGGGCGGAGATCAACGCAAACAGCGCCTTGCCGCCGCCCGGTCGTATGGCCAGACCCCAAACTCGTCGATGATCAACACCTTCGGGGCGAGGTAGAATCGGATGCGCCGATCGAGACGGTGCTCAGACTGGGCCCGGCTCAGGTCTTCGAGCAGATCATGGGCTCGGACGAAGTAGACACCATAGCCCTGCTCGATGGCTCGGATCCCCAGGGCCACAGCCAAATGGGCCTTACCCACCCCGGGCGGGCCAAGAAAGATCACGTTGGCGGCCTCAGTGACGAAGGCCAGAGTCGCCAGTTCACGGACTTGGCGCTCGTCAATCGACCGCTGGAAGTGCAAGTCGAACTGTTTCAGGGTGCGGTAGTAGGGCAGGTGTGCGAGGCGTGTACGGGTGCGCAGGTACCGCTCCCGGCGGGCGGCCGTTTCGACGCCCAACAGGTCCGCCGGGAACTCAGCGTACGGGAGTTGTCTCTGAGCCGCCGCTTCTATCCGGCTCTCCAGTGCGGTGGCCGTTTGGACCAGGCCGAGCTGCTCCAAGTACTGCCGGGACTTCTCCAAGGCGATCATCCGGCGTACACCGTCCTCACGAGTGCCTCGTAGACCGCCAGAGGCCTGCCCACTGGCGGGGATGCGTCAGCCGCTGGCCCCTTCTTACGGCTCGGGCATGCACGGCTTGTGGCTTATCCCCGTCCCAGAGCTCGACAATCCCATCCCGAGGCTGGACCTGTACGACTTCACCGGGCTTCCAGGGCCAGGGAAGGCCGTACCAGGCGTTCTCCCACTGGACCTACCCATCCCGGCCCGCTTGCCGCTCTTCCCGCCAACAGACCTCGAGTCGTTCGGGGCCAGGCAAGGGCTGCAGGTACTCCTGTTCGATACCCAACCGGTCAACCGGCCCGCTCGTGGGTTGTCCCATGCACCCGGATGTCCGCCACAATATCGCACCATACGGCCGCCAGGCGATTCAGATCCGTCAGGTCCACAAACTGCACACCGGGCCAGAAGTTGCGCTTGACGTACTCAACTCCGCTCTCCACGCGCCCCTCGGTTTGGGGCCGGTACGGGTGGCAGAGCCGGATATCGAACCCCACCCGCAAGGCGTAGTCTAGAAAGCGCGAGTTCCAGACGGGTTGGCCGTGTTCGTCCCGCTCCAGGACGACCACCTGGGTGTTGTCGTAGAGGCACCGCCGGGATACGCCTCCAAACCGGGCGAATGCATTCAGATGGCAGCGGACGAACGTGGCGACGTCCGCCCGCCGGACGAACTCGACGTAGATCGAGCGGAACCAGCTCAGCACCATGACGAAGACCCATAGCCGTTGCGTCTTGCCATTAGGGGTTTGGTACCTGACAAGGCCTAAGTCCACCTGGGCCTGTTCCCCTGGCCAGGTCTCGAAGCGGACCGTCCCCTGTGACTCCCGGTACCGGTGCAGAGGCTGGACAAACTCACGAAGGACTCAATGGCCACCGGTATAGCCATGGACACGAATCTCCCGGAGCACTAAGGCACAGTTATCGATTCCCTCGGCGACCCGGTGGAGGATATACTCCTTGCAAGGGTCCAGCTTGGAGGCCCGCTTCGGCCGTGGCGCCGGCTTGGGCACCTCGGGAGAGTTCAAGTACTTTCGGATTGTATTCCGAGAAACGCCCAGCATGCGGGCGATGGCCCGGATGGACTTGCCCTCCCCGTGCAACTCGTAAATACGTTTCCCTTTCCCACTTCTTAGCATCTTTCACGACACCCCCGACTGTTGGCGGAACCGAAGGTGTCTTTCGCTGGAGGGTGGGTCATTTCCATTTCGGCGCTACTGGGTCAGTTTACCACCGGCGCAGACGAGGGCTATATCCTCTGTCCGCGTCACTGTCGCCTCGGTCAATTCACTCAACGGCTTCAAGTGGTGGGCTTCAATGAACCCGCGTCCAAGGGGGCCATACCGCTCTACGAAGTCAAAGTGGCACCTTTCCTCGAGATATGTGGGGAACTCTGAGACGATTCCTGCCCTGCGGTCATACCCTGTCTCCGGAGAAATGTCGGCGTTTGGCGACACCGCCAGTAGCGAACGCGGTTTGTAGGTTACAATTTGTCCCATCCGTGTCCCTCCATACTTCGGTACCACTTGACTGAGGGACCTTCGCCGCTCACGAGGGGAACATCCTTCGTGTCAGGGTTTAGCGCCTGGACCTCTGCGGGTGGCCGGTCGTAGTACTACTCCCTGACCTGCTCCAGGTCGTTGAGGTCAATCACCACATGTTGATGCTCAGCCTCAGCCAGGCACCCGACGTAGACCCTCCGGTGTCAGCGAATAAGGCGTTGGCACCACGGGGCGGGCTTATCCTAAACCACAAGAGCCCTCGAGTAACCCGCCCGTGCTATAGAGGGGCAACCCCTCCCGTAGCCAGACCCTTGACGCTGGCTGGGGCCGTTCGCTCAACCCTTGGCTGAGTTTCCGAGCGGAACTCACCTCGGTACTACCTTCTCGGCGACGTGGACGCAATGATCCTTTGATGAGTCGCAGACCGACCATCAGCGGCTGGCCTTCCAATTGGTCGTGGAGCTTGGCTAGTCTAAGTATCTATCAAGTGTCTTTAGGATTTCCGGGCCCACGCGGAACGCCCAATCAGTCGCTTCACGGTCAAAGCGCGCTCCATGGGCGGCACTATTTCCAATACCCACAATGTCGAGCAGTCCGCTTACGACTCTCGGCGGAAGGACACCTCTTCGGCCTAGCTCCCTAACTAGCCCTGATAAGCTCCTGGAAGGTTCAACCCCGTTTTTCTGGGACAATGTACGGATTCGGTGCTCAATTTCTATTCGTAACCCAACGAGCGCCAAATTGGGATCGTCAGTGACTGAGGCTAAATATGATGCATCTGGCGTCGGATTGTCCTCAGGCACTGCTCCCGTAGCAGTTATCTTACGACCGGCATTTTCAAGGGCCCGAAACTGCACCTTCAAGCCGCCCGGGAGTTCAAGGCTCGTGAAAAGTGAATCCAGCCAGGGGATTATTGCCATGACCAAGAGCACAATTGTAGTGGAGTCAATAGTCCACTTCGGAAAGACAAGGTGCAATAAGACTAGCAGCGCTGCAGCACCTGAGATGACCACTCTTATCAATTGCCCCGCCTCCACCACACTGTCTTAATACCAACTCAAAAAGGGATATCGTCATCGGTCTCGGTGATGTCAACCTCGTTCCGGGCGTGGGCTTCTGTCCGGGCTTCGAGCGCCTTAAGGAATCTGATGAGGCCGGTAACATGGCCAAAAATGAGCACGCTCTCATCATAGTTGAGTACCGGGTTGTCATGAGCCAAGCTCTGTTCGTTGCGCACGCGGTTGAAGGCCTCCATTACCGAAATACTGGATTTCAGGATTCGTTCGGTCATGACGGACTCAATCAGCCCCGCATCATGGAGGTGCCTAATGTACTCGCCTAAGAGACTATGAAGGGGTTTTTCACGTTCGGTACCAATGCCCCGCTTCTCACATAACACACGCATGTACTTCACGACAAACGTGTGCAGTCGGTCGAGCCCGGCCTCGGGCTGATTATTGTTGATCGCTTCGTGCACCGACTTAGCTAGCACTTCGAAATCCCGCTCATCAGAATTAGGGGAGAGAGCCTCCAAGTCAGGCACTGGAGCCCCCTGTAGCAGTCGTTCGGCTATACGGTGGCACTCTTCGGCAAGGACCACCGGTGCCGCGGAACTGTTGGTTCGACAGTATTCCACGAGATCGCTAATTAGTTTGCCTGCAACATGATTCGGCTCTTTGATCCAAAACCCGCGGAGCCGATTGGCCTTGGACCCACTCCCGTAGTTGTACTTATCGTCAAAAATGTCCTTCCCAACACTATCGGCGACAAACTCCGAGAAAGTCCTGTTGGTGAAGTCCAGCACATAGCCACTGCTCATGCCAAAGAGCTTCTCCAGTTTGTTCCTCTCTACAAACTCTAAGTCTGCCATGCGATGGCTAGCCTCCTCCGTGGATCCCACCGGTGCAGTGGAAGTAGGACACGTGCGACCTGGGCACCCTTGTGGCCATCCAAGGTGGTGAGAGATACGTCGCGTGTCCTACTGCATCTTCCGCCAGGTCGCAAGGGCACGGCTGAAGCGGCATTCAGGCCTAAGCCCCGGAATCTAGTCTCTTGTGCAAGACATGCAGCATGTCGTAGATCTCTCGGTATAGAGCAATCTGTGCTTCGCGCCAGTGAACCGATGTCTGTGGACTCGATCTGTTGATTAAGCGGCGAAAAACATCGCCACCCTTAATCAGCTTCTTTTCTACTCCCGAGCCTTGTTCAAGGTCATGCCTGAAGACACGGCGCAAATCACGTATAGCTGCTAAAGGCCCGAAGTGTTGGGTTCCGGTCAGCAGTTTGTACACCATCCCCCCATGTGTCCCTGAGGCCTCCCACAGCATGAAGTACAAAGCGTCAACCACCCTAGCAAATTCATTCTCATTTGTAGCCACGTGGTTAGGCAGCAACAATCCGGCCTCCATTGTTCTAACTGAAGGCTGGAACAAAATTTTCCCATTCGCCAACCCGGCGGTTTTGTTCAAATCAATAACGGAACCCACTATTGCACACCCCAGACTGTTAATAAGCATTGCAGGTCCATTATTGAGGATTTCGCTAAATTCCTGCGTTGTCATGCGGCTGTAACGGCTCGCAACGGTTAATTGCAGCATCGTGAACAGGTTAAATCGTGAAGGCAGCTCCAACTGCGGAAGCTCACCTTCCGGCCCAGCCTCAATTGTCTGCTGTAGGGCAGAACTGCTATCGCCCAGCATTGCTCCGCCATGGTCAAGCACCAAGGCTGCAGAATCGCCTTCGTTCTCAGTTTGTACGTTAAGAATCCGCTCGGTTAGCCCACGTGAGAATAAGACATAAGCTCTGGGCAACCTGCTAGCCGCTTCTGCAAACTGCGGTGAAATCTTTACAAACTCGGTAGTAGCCCCGAGGACTGACAAGCTGTCTCTAAGGGCCGTAAAGGGCGCATGGTTGATGGTAACGCCGATTCTCCCAATAGCTTCCTCTAAATGGTGCATCTGATCAGCTTGGCGATCCATCCAGGTGCCGATGCCCAACTGCCCGAGCCGGCTAAACATCTGCTCAAAACCAGTCGAGTTTATTAGGTCTTGCTGGGCCCTAAAGACTGAAGCATACTCCCGCAACTGTGAAGAAAGCCGTTCCATTTGCGTCGCTTGGAGCCACGTCATTCTGATGATTTTAGACAGGTTGGCATGGGCATTTGCTGCAGCTCCGAGCAGTAAAGTGGCGTCGTACACCGGGTGTGCCGCCTGCCGAAGTTGCTCGGCTAAGGCCAGGTCTTTACCAAACAGCTGTCTGGCATTGAACTTCGGGGTCCATTGGTTGTAGTTACTCACTAGAATTCCTCCTGAGGCACCCGTATCCAGTTTGAAGTGGCTTGGTATCGAAATGCCCCCATCGATTGGCTATTGGAAGGGTATAGGAAAAACGTACCGAATTATTCCACATTGAGTCTTGCATAACCTTTTTGCACCAACGGGAGGCCCAATGAACGAGAAAGCGCTGAGCAAGCGCGACATCTGTACCAAGTTTATAAAGGCCGGACGTGGGAATATATGACATCACCCTTCTGAACCAACTTACTTGCACGAGTCGGTGCCTCCCGGGGCCCCAGAACCCGCGGAGCCATGACTTCACCCCACCCTTTTTAACGTGTTGTTCCCTCTTGGCTTGAATTCTCTTCAACAGCCTAAAGGCTGGCTCATCCTCAAGGCTCTGCCTGGTGAGCTTTCCACGGCATGAAAAACCTTCTTGCCACAGTACCCCTCGGGGCATCGGTAGCTTCTGCTATCGGGTTTAGCCCCGGAAACGAGAGCACGGAACTTCTCGCTCTGAAGTACAATCGGGCACCCTCCCGACAAGCTTCGCAGCCCTCGCGTTCCCAACTCCGCAGCGCTCAGACCGTCGCCCACGCCCAACTGCTCGACCTTAGTGAACGCCAGGTGACACGACTCAAGATGGGAGTGTTGATGCGAGGGGTTGCGTCCCTGGTTCATGGGGCAGCCTTGGGCCTTTGGACCGCCTACGGCGAAGGCGCATTCGGCGGCGCTCGGCCTTTCGTCGGTTGGCGGATCTTGGTTGAGGATGCACCGGGTTCACGGACGCCAGTACGGGACGCATCGCCCCATTTCCCGCTCCCCGAGTTTCAAAATGCCTCCTATGCGGAACGCTATGACATAGTCTGCCGTAAGCTTGTCTAGGAACGGCTCTACACAGCGGCATCCGTAATTCTGTCGCCCCGGCTCGGCGGCATAAACGGGGCAGTATGAGGAATTAAGCAGCCTGACGGGTCTGAGAACCTCGGCTGGTCATGTGGCGGCCGAGGCTGCGCGCGGGACCTCGAAGACATGGTTCTTCGAACCATGCTCACGGGGACGACGTGTGCCGTGAGGACTGCCCCCGGTCTGGTAGGCTTGGGCTTGCGGCCCCGCTGCTTAGGGGCCGACGCCTTCCGAGGGCCTGTACTCTAGTCATGGGTGTGGGCTCTTTTCTCCCCTTCCCAGGGGGAATGGTTCCACTACCATTTACGGTAGCCCAGACCGTTGTCCTCTTGCGAATAGTTTAGTACTCCACCGGGTGGGAACCATGCAGCGCCGGGAATCCAAGAGAACTCTGAGCCTTTTTAGCGCCTCCTCGATGCCCTCTGACGCAGAGTCGATTCGACCCCTCGTTTCGCGGATAGCGACCTGAAGGAATACTTTGGTCGAGGCACGTTGCGGGCTTCCGTTCTCCCTATCGTGTTCGGCCCACTCCATGATCCGTGGCCAGTTGGCAGAGAACTCAACTACAGCGCGCCGCGAATCCCGCACCTTCCGCGCAGTAAGTCTTAGCAAACACTGATCTTTTTCGGACACCGACACCGTGAATAGCCCACCTTCACGGACAAAGTCATCCCACGCGTCTGTCTCTATTAGCGACGCAAGAGTCACTGCCGGACCCCACAGATTACTAATACTAGGCCCAGTATCGATGTAGGACTTCAGCCGGCGAAGGGTCTCTTGGTTGCGTTGCAGTTCCTCCTGATAGAACCTTAGTAAGTTCCGGCAAGTAGCCTCACGCTCGCGCCTGGACCGCCGACGCGCCAAGCAGTCAGACAACCATGATCCCAAGAACGCTCCAAGCAGTACTCCCATGAAATCGGGCCATTTGGACAACAACATGTGCCACCAGTCCATTACCTCAAGCTCCTACTAAGTTATTCCGAAGTTCTTTGCCCCAGTTTATGGTCCTCTTGCCCCGGGGCGTCAGCCCCGGATGTAAACTAACCCGGTGGACCGACACCGGAGTCGCCGCGAACGGATGCCCCAATCCGGCATGCTCCTGCAGGGTCGATGCCAGCCCTCACCCTTGGCTGGAGGAACGTGGACCTGCCTTGACCCTTATCGGCGCCGTGGACGACGCTACCGGCCAGGTCGTTGCCGCCCGCTTTCAACTCCGCGAGGACACCGCCGGCTACTTCCGCCTTGCGCAGGACGTGTTGCGTCGTTACGGCATCCCCTTGGCCCTCTACTCCGACCGCCACAGCATCTTTACCCACCATGAAAAGCGCCGTCGCCTCACCCTTGAGGAGGAACTCTCCG
>JAJYMS010000083.1 GCA_021786825.1 Bacillota bacterium
CGATCCCGGGCGGGCGGCGGAGTTCGTTCGGGTGCTGGAGCGGGCCGGGGTCCCGGTGACCCTGCGGCGGGAACTGGGGAGCAAGATTGACGCCGCCTGTGGCCAACTCCGGCGCCGGGGCCCGGGGGGAGGGTCCGGGCGCGGCGGCCGGAAGGGAAGGAGGTAGGGCGATGCGGGTCTCCGTGGCCAGCGACGTCGGCAGGGTACGGGCTGGCAACGAGGATAACTATTGCGTCATCGACCTCCGCCCCGCCTGGGAGGGCGACCTCTATGCCGTGGCGGACGGTATGGGTGGTTACGAGGCGGGAGAGGTCGCCTCCGCCTTGGCCGTGCTGACCCTGGTCGACCGGGTGCGGGAGGGCATGTCGGCCGACCCCCAGGCAGACCCCGAGGACGTCCTGCGCGACGCGGTCTTCGGGGCCGACCTGGCGATTTTCGCCGAGGCCCAGCGCCGAGGAGTGTCGGGGATGGGGACGACCCTGACGGTGGCCCTGGTCGGTCGCGGGAAGGTCAGGTGGGCCCACGTGGGGGACAGCCGCGCCTACCTCCTGGGCCGCGGCGGGATGCTTCAGCTCACCGACGACCACTCCCTGGTGGGCGAGATGCTCCGCACCGGGAGCCTCTCCGAGCACGAGGCGATGGTACACCCGCAACGGAACATCCTGACCAACGCCCTGGGAACGGGTGGCTTGAGCCGGGTGGACACAGGGTGCACCGAGGCCGCGGCGGATGACCTGCTGGTGCTCTGCACCGACGGGCTAACCAACCTGGTGACCAAGGAAGAGATCCAGGCGCGGCTCGCCGACCGGTCGGACCTGGACGGCGCGGCCCGCCGTTTGACCGAGTTGGCCAACGAGCGGGGTGGGCACGATAACATCACCGTACTGGTGGTGGAACTGTCATGATTGGCCGGCTGCTTGGGAGACGTTATGAGATTCTGGAGCGCGTCGGGGGCGGCGGCTGGGCCGTCGTCTACCGCGCCAGCGACACCTACCTCGGCCGGCCGGTGGCGGTAAAGGTCCTGCGCGCCCAGTATGCCGCGGACGAGGAGTTCGTCCGCCGGTTCCGCCGCGAGGCGCAGGCGGCGGCCTCCCTGTCCCATCCCAACGTCGTGGGCGTTTACGACGTCGGGGAGGAGGGCGATACCTACTACATCGTCATGGAATACGTCGACGGGGTGACCCTGCGCCAGCGGATCGAAGCGGAAGGGCCCCTCCCGGTGGGCGAGGCGATCCGGATCGCGGCGCAGATCCTGGACGCGCTGGAGCATGCCCACACCAACAACATCGTCCACCGCGACATCAAGCCCCACAACATCCTGGTGACCAGGTCCGGCCGGGTCAAGGTGACCGACTTCGGCATCGCCCGCGCCGCCACCACGGCCACCCTGACCCACACCGGGTCCATCGTCGGTTCGGCCCACTACTTCTCCCCCGAACAGGCCCGGGGGGGGTTCACGGGGGTAAAGTCCGACCTCTACTCCGTGGGCGTGGTCCTGTACGAAATGTTGACCGGGCAGGTGCCCTTCAACGGGGAAAGCCCCATCTCGGTGGCGATTAAGCACATCCAGGAGCAGCCCCTGGCGCCGTCCCAGTTGAACCCCTCCATCCCGCCGGAACTGGAGGCCATGATCCTGCGGGCCATGGAAAAGGAGCAGGCCCGGCGCTACCAGTCGGCCAGGGAGATGCTGGAGGAACTCAACCGGATCTCGAAGGACAGGACCGAGGGACCGGGCGAGGTTCCGGGGCCGGCGGAAACGCGGCCTGCGCCGGGGACCGAACGCCCGCGGAACCGGGGGGAGGACATGAGCGAAAACGAAATCACCAGAAAGGTTCGTCGCAACGGGACGCCCTACCCGCGACGCCGTTCCGCCTGGCCGTGGCTGCTGGTGCTGCTGGCTCTCGCGGTCTCCCTCGGCTACGGCGGCTGGTCGGCCTGGCAATGGCTGAACGTTCCCGACGTGACCGTCCCGGACGTCACCGGCAAGACCCAGGTGGATGCTTCAGAGACCCTGCTGAAGCAGGGCCTGCGGCCCCTGGTGGGGACCCAGGTTTCCAGCGACAAGCCATCCGGTGTGGTCTTGGACCAGGACCCCAAGGCCAATTCGCTGGCCAAGCGCGGCCGCGACATCACCCTGACCGTCTCGACCGGGCCGGAGTTGACCGAGATTCCGTCGCTGAAGGGCAAGAGCCTGGCGGAGGCGCAGGCGGCGCTGGACGCCGCGGGCCTGCGGGTCGGGAAAACCACCGACCGCAATGACCCCGCCCCCCGGGGGACGGTGATCGACCAGATTCCGGGCGCCGGGCAGCCGGTGCTCAGCCAGTCCTACGTTGATCTCGTACTGAGCACCGGGAAGACCGAGGTGATCATGCCCGCGCTGATCCGGTTGCCGGTGGAGGAAGCCAAAGCCAAGCTGAAGGACCTGGGACTCACCGCCGACGTGGGGGACGCCGACGACGGACGCTATCCGCCCGGGGTGGTGGTGGACCAGAACCCCGAGGCCGGGGTCCACCTGGCCAAGGGGGACAAGGTCAAGATCCTGGTCAACCGCGTTCAGACCTTCAGCCGGACGATCCTGGTGAGCGTGCCGCGGTGGCCCCAGTCGGTGCGGATCACCGTCGTCGTCAACGATCGCGGGGTCTCGCGCACGGTTCACGATCAGATGCACATGCCGGGGGAAATCTTCCCGGTAACGGTCACCTGGACGTCGGAAGGGGCGAGCTACCAGGTCCTTGCCAACGGCAACCCGATTGCCGGCGATGCGCTCCATTGAAGAACCGGGCCACTCCGCTGTTGCAGGGGCGCGTCATCCGGTCCCACGGTCACCAGTACTGCGTGCTGACGGGCGAACAGGTGCTGCAATGCCGCCCGCGAGGCAAGTTCCGCCTGGCGGGGGGGCGGGTGCTCACCGGCGACGTGGTGGAGGTGCAGCCAACCGCCGCAGGTGAAGGCTATATCGTGACGGTCTTGCCCCGCCGGAGCCTGCTGACCAAACCCGCGGTGGCGAACGCGGATTACGTCCTGCTAGTCTACACGGCCCGGGAACCGGACCTCGACCTGCGGATGGTGGACCGGTTGCTGGTGGTGGTGGAGGCGTCCGGGCTGCAGCCCGCCCTCTGCCTCAACAAGCTGGACCTCCTGTCGGCGAGGGAGATCGAGGAGGCCACCCGGATCTACCGTTCCATCGGTTACCCCGTCTTTGCCACGTGTGCTTGGTCGGGAGAGGGAGTGGAGCAACTCAGCGCCCACTTGCAGGGCAAGTCGGTGGTGCTGGCGGGGCAGAGCGGGGTGGGCAAATCGCGCTTGCTCAACGCCCTGGTGCCCGGGGCCGACCTGCGCACCGGAGAGGTATCCGCCCACCTGCGGCGGGGCAGGCATACCACCCGGCACGTCGAGTTGTTGAGCCTGCCGGGGGGAGGGCTGGTGGCAGACTCGCCGGGCTTCACCTTCTTGGACCTGTCCCAGCTGAAGAAGGAGGAACTGGCCGCCTGTTTCGTGGAGTTCGGCCCCCCCGCCGATGCCTGCCGTTTCGCCACTTGCCTGCACCGCCGGGAACCCGGCTGCGGCGTGAAGGAGGCGGTGCGCGAGGGGGCCATCGCCGCTTCCCGCTATGAGCATTACCGGGAGTTCCTGGAGGAAATCATCGCGCGGCCGCCCCGGTATTAGGCGTCTGGGCGCCCCTCCCGGGCGCCAAGGAGGAGATGGTTCTGATTAAGGTGGCTCCGTCGCTTTTATCCGCCGACTTCCGGCGGCTGCAAGAGGAGGTTCGCCGGGTGGAGGCGGCCGGGGCGGACTGGCTGCACGTGGACGTGATGGACGGCCATTTCGTCCCCAACCTGACGGTCGGCCCGCTGGTGGTGGAAGCCTTGCGCGGTTCGACCCGCCTGCCCCTGGACGTACACCTGATGATCGAAAACCCCGAGCGCTACCTGGGGGAGTTCGCCCGGGCCGGGGCCTCGTTCCTCACGGTGCACGCGGAGGCGTGCCGCCACTTACACCGGGTGGTCCACCAGATCAAGGAAAAAGGAACCAGGGCTGGAGTGGCCGTCAATCCAGCTACGCCGCCCCAGGTGCTGGAGTACCTGTTGGGCGATGTCGATCTGGTCCTGGTGATGAGCGTCAACCCTGGTTTTGCCGGTCAGACCTTCATCCCCGCGGTGTTGCCTAAAGTCCGGTGGTTGAAGCGGCTGGCGGCGGAAAAAGGTTACGGCTACGAACTCGAGGTTGATGGCGGGATCAATCGCGCCACCGCCGCCGACGTGATCCGGTCCGGCGCCTCGGTGCTGGTGGCCGGATCGGCGGTGTTCGGCTCCGGCGACGTGGCCGAGGCCATCACGGCCCTGCGGCAGGCGGCCGTCACCAGGCCCTCCCCCGGCGAATAGAGTAAAGCGGCCGTGAAGGGGGGCCGCCGGGAGTGGGCAGAGATGCCGGGGGGCAGCAGGGGATGCGCTACATCGTCCGCCGCGTGAGACAAAAACGGCAACTCCTGGGCCTTGTCCTGTCCGCCGCGGGGGTAATGTTGCTGGTATACGCCGTCCCCGTCTGGGTGTGGGCAGGGTTGTTCGGGGCCGCGTTTTTGTGGCTCGGGTGGCAATTTCTCCGTGACCATTGAGACCCGCGCTGGGGAGGGAGGGACCCGGTTGAGAATCATTGTCGTCAAGCCACCGAAGGTGATCGGCCGCATGCTGGCGGCCATCTTCGGCCTTTTTCAAAAGAGCGCCTGAGGTGGGCGGCAGGCCCACCGCAACTGGAGCCGGCCCCCCGGCTCTTTGGTTTGAAAAGAAAAAAGCCCGCTGGACGGGCTCAGACCGCGCGCTGGACCTTGCCGGAGCGCAGGCACCGGGTACAAACGGTGATCCGTTTGGGACGTCCGTCGATGATCGAGATCGG
>JAJYMS010000042.1 GCA_021786825.1 Bacillota bacterium
GACCGTTCCGTTTCCGTCTCAGATGTCCCGCCGGTCAAAGGCCCTCACCGCCAGCCCGAGCGCCGCCAGGAGGTAGAGCACGGCGTAGGCCACCATCCAGACGCTCGGGGTGGAGCCGGGCGAGTAAGGTCCGATCTTGAAGGCGGACAGCGGGCTGTCCCCGAACAGGACGACGGCCGCCTTGCGGTAGATGGCGTCAGCCGGCATGATCAGGCTGGTGACGATCCCGATGTTGACCAAGGACTGGCTCTGAACCAGGGTTCCGACCTGCTCCACCATCCCGCCGATCAGGCCCACGACGAAGAGGGTGCCCAGGGTCACGCCGTTGGCGAGGGTGGACATCACCGTGGTTCCGTAGAGGGTGAGTGCCAGCAGCAGGAGAGGCTCCAGGACGAACAGCGCCAGGGCGGGGAACTCGGACCGGGTCGGGGTGGCCAGGAAGTACCTGGCCGCGGCCACCACCGCCGCGAAGAGTAAAGCGGCGTAAATCGCCAGCACGGCGCCATAGCCGAGGTACTTGCCGAGCACGATGTCCCGGCGGGGGAGAGGCTTGGGCACGATGGCGTGGAGGGTCCCGTTCTCGGCCTCGCCTGACACCGCGCCGACCGCCGAGAATATGGCGAGGAAGGCCACGATGAAGCTGGAGAGGTATAGACCCGCGGAGAGCATCTGGGATGAGATGGCGAAGCGGACCAGGGGGTTGTCCAGGCGCACCAGGTCCCGGGCCGCCAGGCGCAGGGCGAGGCTGTAGAGGACGAGGAAAGCGACGGTCAGCACGGCGATGATCAGCAGGATGCGCTTGCGCAACATCTCCCGGAGCGTCAGGGAGGCGATGGTCAGCATCAGCTCCCGCCCCCCTTCATCAGGTCGACAAAGAGGTCTTCCAGGGAGTCACGGACGGGCCGCAGGGAGTATAGGCGCCCCCCGCCGTCTACCACCGTTTGGGCCAGGGCCGGAATCTCGTCCCGGTCACGGATGCCGACGCGCACGACGGCCACGCCCTCGCCGGCCGCCACCTGTCCGCCGGCCGGTGCCACCGTCCTCCCGCCGGCCTCCAGGGCCTGGCGAAGCCGGGCGTCCAACCCGGCGATCTCCATCTCGACCTCGAGCCTCGCCGACAGCAGTTCGTCCAGGGCACCGGCGGCGACGATGCGACCCTCCCTGATCATCGCCACCTGGTCGCAGATCATCTCCACCTCGCTGAGCAAGTGGCTGTTGAGAAAGACCGTCTTTCCCCGCCGCTTGAGTTCGAGCATGATCTCCCGCACCTCCCGGCGCCCCAGGGGGTCCAGGGCGGAGGTGGGTTCGTCCAGGAAGAGGACGGCCGGATCCGGCAGCAGGGCCGACGCCAGCCCCAGGCGCTGCTGCATCCCCTTGCTATAGGTCCCGATTCTGTGCCCGGCCGCCCGTTCCAGGCCGACGGTTCGCAGGACCTCGGTGACCCGCTCCCTGATCCCGTGGGAGTCCATCCGGTAGAGGGAGCCGTGAAACGAAAGCAATTCCTGTCCGGTCAGCCACTCGTGGTAGCGGAAGTTCTCGGGCAAGAAACCGATCTGGCGCCGGGCCTCGAGGTTGCCCAGGGGTCGGCCCAGGATCTCCGCGCTGCCCGAGGTGGCGTGCAACAGCCCCACGAGCATCTTCACAAGGGTGCTCTTGCCCGCCCCGTTGGGCCCCAGAAGCCCGAAGATCTGCCCCTCGGATACCGAGAGGCAGATCCCTTCGCACCCCGTTCGCCGGCCGTAGGTCTTGGTCAGGTGATCGGTGCGGATTACCGTGGTCATCTCAACGAGTTGGCCAAGGCCAGGCTCTGTTCCAGGGTCAGCGGACCGTCGATGCCGAAAAGAACCCCGCTATTCTCCCAGACGAGGGACCCGTGCGAATCGCCGCGGGGGGTGAAGATGCCGGTGTGCCCGCCGATCGCGACCTCCTGGGATACCCCCTTGATGGCCGGGATGACGGCGGTGTGCTGCCAATCCCGGATCGAGGCCAACTGGGTGCGAAGGTCCTGGGGAAGCACCGGCAGCGCCAACAGGGCCTCCCGGATGGCTCCCACGTCAACCCCCGGCGGAACCCGCAGTTCCGGTCCCCGGGACTCCATCACCGTGATCCGGCCCCTGGCCTCGCTCACCGGCAGGTACTCGATCACGGCCTGCGGCGGGAGCGCCAGGGTGATGGTCTGACCATCCACTTCCGGCGGGAAAAGCTTGGCGCTTCCCAGCGACTTCATCAGTTCATTGATTTTCTGCGCGTTGAAAGTGAAGTTAACCGACGTGGCGTTCCGGAGCCGGTAGGTTGGGCCGGCGTACCCCTCGGGTCGGGAGGCCGGGATCCTCACCGAAAAGCCGGCGGACCTGAGCAGATCTTCGCGGTTCACGGTGGCCGCCGCCTGCTTGCCGGTCACCTCGACCTTCCCCAGACTGTGCAGATCGACCTGGGCGTTGCCGGCCCGCAACGCGTTGCTGATCTTCACGAGGTCGTTGGGATCCAGGGTGACCGTCTGAATCTTTTCGACGCGGAAGATGGTCAGGAACCCGGCCGCCGCCTCCCGGACCGGCGCCAGGCTCAGGGCCACGGCCAGCACAGCCACCGCCGCCGCGGTCATGATTCCCTTGCGATACGTCCGCAATGCGCTCATCCGTCCTTTCCTCTGCTTCGGTGCGCTGCTAAACTGCCTCCAGGCTTTTTCGGAGTCCATGGGGGTCTTTTCCAACTCCCGGGCGTAACCGGTGAGGGCGGCCGTCAGCACCTGCTCGGTCTCCCGCAGTTGGGCGACGGCCCTGGCACACCCGGGGCAGGACCGCACGTGGTCCCTGACCCGGTGGCCGTCCGCCCCCGCCAACTCGCCGTCAAGGTAGGCGCGTAGTTCCCCGGAACTGTAACATCCCTTCATATCACCCCCCCCCCCCGGACTCATACTCCTCGCGGAACCTGGCCTGGGCCCTGGCCAGCAGGGTTCCGACCGAGCCCTTCTCCACCCCCGCCGCCGCCGCGATGTCGCGGTAGCTGTGGCCGGAAAACTTCATCAACAGGATCAGCCGGTCCCGTTCAGCCAGCTTCGCCAGCGCCCGCCGGGCGGATTCGGCCTCGCAGTTGGCGACGGCCGCCTCCTCCGCGCCTTCCCCCGCCTCGGAACGGTCCGCGCCGGCCCTCGTCTCGCGGTCGCGCCGCCGCTTTTCGCCGCGCAGGTGGTTCAGGCTCAGGTGGGCGGCGGTGGTGTAGAGCCAGCCGCCGATGTTCCCGGCGTCCCTCGGAGGGCTGTACCAAAGGCGAAAAAAAACCTCCTGCGCCACGTCCTCGGCCGCCGCCCGGTTCCCGAGGATCAGGAGGGCGCGCCGGAACACGCCCGGGTAGTACCGCTCAAAGATGGACTGGAACTCGGTCATCGAGCGTTCACACCTTGATAACACCGCCGGCCTGGGATATGTGACACGCCCCGGCTGACCGCCTGCTGCGGCGTCGGGGGCCTCGACGAAAAGGCCTGGCGCAAAATCGCCAGGCCCTCGCGTTCCTTGAGATGGTTCGTAAGTCGAGCGGTTGTTACATCCGGCGGCCGCCAAAGCGGCTCCCGCCCTGTGAACGGCCGGCGCCGGCGGGACGCTCGGTCCGCGGGCGCGCCTCGTTCACCGTGAGCACCCGGCCGCCCCACTCCGCACCGTGCAGGGCGTCGATGGCCGCCTGGGCGTTTTCCTCCTCCACCTCCACGAAACCGAAACCGCGTGAACGGCCGGTCTCCCGGTCGGTGGCTACGCGGGTCGACACCACCGTGGCGTACTGTTGGAAGGCCTGGGTCAGGTCGTCCTCGGAGACGGTCCACGGTAGGTTGCCCACGTACAGAGTCTTGGTCATGCCTCGTTATTCCCCCTTGGGATTATTGGATCGCATTGGGAGCTTCTTCACCGACGAGACACCCAAGACTGAGGCTCACCGTGCAACCACCCCATATGCATTCATCCGGACTTAGTATGAACCAACGGATCGGAAAAATCAAGGCGTGGTTTAACGCTTCTCGGTAGCCAGGTACACGACGTCGTCCACCGGCGACACGGCGGCCTGCACCGGATGGGTTTCCACCCGGGCAAACCTCTCCATCAGCAAAGCTTCAAAGGTTTGGGAGGCGTGGGCCGACCAGAAGGCGGCCACCCCGCCGGGCGCCAGCCGGCTTGCCACCAGCTCCAGTCCCCTCCGCCCCCAGAGGGCCCGGTTACGATCAAACACGACCCAGTCAGGGCCGTTGTCCGTGTCCACGGCGATCAGGTCATATGGGTCGGGTTCCCAGCCGGGGCGCCCCTCCCCGCCCAGGTAGTCGAACAGGTCCGCCAGTACCAGCCGGGTACGGGGGTCCCGCAGGGCGTGGCCGTTGCAGGAGGCCAGGTGGGTCCGGTTCCATTCGGCGACCACGGGCTCGATCTCCACCACGGTGACCTGCTCCACCCCCGGTGCGTCCAGGGCCGCCCGCAGCGTGTACCCCGCGCCCAGGCCGCCCACCAATACCCTGCGGGACCCGGGCGCCAGGCCCCGCGCAAGCTCCACCAGGGCCCGCTCCGACCTGCCGTTGTACGTGGCGATGAGGAAGCAGCCGTTGCAGATGACCTCGCAGGCCTCCCCGCGTCGCTGCAACTGGAATTCTCCGCGCGGCGTCGTCACCCGTTCGATCACTTCGGGGCGGTTCAATGGGCTTCGTTGGCGAAGAGCATCTCCGGCGCCCGGGAGGGGGCGACCCCGCGGTCAACCCAGTACTCGCGGTAAAGTTCCAGGTAGGAACGCCCGATCCCGGCGCCGAGGTCAAGGCCGAGCCGGGCGGCAATCTGGGCGATCGCTTCCCTCGATCCCTCCAATTCCATGTACCAACCCAAAAAAGGCAGGCGGTCCAGGAAGGCC
>JAJYMS010000080.1 GCA_021786825.1 Bacillota bacterium
CACCACTACATCGAACCCATCCCGCTGTTGATGCCGCTGAACATCCTCGAGGAGTTCATCAAGCCCTTTTCGCTCTCCTTGCGACTTTTTGGCAACATTTTCGCCGAGGAGACGCTGTTGGCCGTGCTCTCGTTCCTGGTGCCGCTGATCATCCCGGTGCCCATCATGGGCCTCGCGCTCTTGTTGGGGGGCATCCAGGCGCTGGTCTTCACGACCCTGGCGGCCATTTACATCGGCCAGGCGACGGCCGGCCATCACTAGGGTTCGTTGCTCCCAAGACCTCATTTTTCCTCCCCCTCTAGGAGGGCGTCAGCCCTTCCTCCGGGAGGATGTAAGCCCCAGGCCCAAAGTTTTTCCACCTCGACTCGCTGGGAAAGGAGGGTGAAGAGTAGTGACGGTTGGTGCTGGTCTTATCGCTATCGGCGCCGGATTGGCCATCGGTCTGGCGGCCATGGGCGCGGCCCTTGGTCAGGGCCGGGCCACGGCCCAGGCCATGGACGCGATCGCGCGGCAGCCTGAGGCGGCCTCGGATATCCGCGGCTCGCTAATCATCGCTCTGGCTCTAATGGAAGCGGTTGCTATTTACGGACTATTGGTGGGGCTCCTCGCACTGCTGGTGTTCCCGGGAGCCGTGAAGTAGGACCTGCCGAGGGGTGAGCGGCCTGGAGCCGGCTCCCGGCCGCTCGCCGCTAGAGAGGGGGGGAACTCGCTTGAACGTCTTTCCGGAATACAAGGATATCTTCTGGGCCATAGTCAATTTCCTGATGCTTTTCTGGCTCCTTTCGAGGTTCCTCTACAAGCCCATCCTGGGGATGATGGCATCCCGGGAAAAGAGCATCGAAGAAAACATCCACCGGGCCGAGGAAGCCAACCGCGAGGCCGAGGGACTACGGCAGCAGTACGCCGAGTCGCTGGCGCAAGCCCAGGGCGCCGCGCAGGAAACCCTTGCGGCGGCCCGCAAGGCGGGAGAGACGGTCCGGGACGAGATCGTCGGCAAGGCGCGCGAGGAAGCCGCCCGCATGGTTGAAAAGGCCCAGGCGGCCATCAACCAGGAGAAGGACAAGGCCCTGGCCGAACTGCGTGCCCAGGTTGCCGACCTCGCCGTCCTGGCCGCCGGCAGGGTGATCAACAAGAGCCTCGACACCGCGGAGCACCGCGCCCTGGTAGCCGACTTCGTGCGAGAGGTGGGCGGTAACTAGTGCTGGAGGGTGCGGTTGCAAGGCGCTACGCGCGGGCCCTGTTTGAGTTGGCCCGCGAAAAGGGCCGGCTGGAGCAAGCGCAGTCGGAACTGCACCAGGTGCGCGGGATGTTCAGCGAAAACCCCTCGCTGCAGCGGACCTTCGAGCGCCGCGAGGTGGCCCCGGCCGACCGGAAGGCCATCGTCGACCGGGTTTTCGCCGGCCAGCCCGAGTACGTCCGGAACCTGTTGAAACTGCTGATCGATAAGCGCCGGGAGGGCTTTCTGGCTGAGATCATGGCCCAATTCGGCCATCTGGTGGACGAGGCGGCCGGGGTGGTGGAGGTGGAGGTCCGGTCCGCCGTTCCCCTAGAGCAGGGGGAACTGGAGGCCCTGCGGCAGGGGTTGGCCCGGAGCGGGCGACCCAACGTCCGCCTCCAGGCCCGGATCGAAGGGGAACTGATCGGCGGCGTGGTTTTGCGCATCGGCGACCGCCTGTACGACGGCAGTGTCAGTACCCGGCTGCGGGTCCTGCGGGACCGCCTGGCGCGCTGACGGCGCGAGTGCTTTGGAATAGCCTTGCAGAGGGGTGACTGATCGGTGAGCCTGCGAGCTGAAGAGATCAGCGCGGTCCTGAAGCAGCAGATTGAAAACTACCAGGCCGAGGTCCAGACCTCCGACGTTGGCCGCGTGATCATGGTCGGCGACGGGGTGGCCCGGATTCACGGCCTGCAGTCCTGCATGTCCATGGAGTTGCTGGAGTTTCCAGGGCCGGTTTACGGGATGGCCCTGAACCTGGAAGAGGACAGCGTCGCCGCGGTGATCATGGGTCCCTACACCCAGATCGTGGAGGGCGACGAGGTTAAGCGAACCGGCCGCATCGCGGAGGTGCCGGTAGGGGATGCCCTGATCGGGCGGGTGGTGAACCCCCTGGGGCAGCCGCTGGACGGTAAGGGCCCCATCAAGGCGGACCGGTTCCGCCCCATCGAACGGGTGGCCCCGGGCGTCGTGACCCGGCGCTCGGTGCACCAGCCCCTGCAGACAGGCCTCAAGGCCATCGACTCGATGACGCCAATCGGGCGGGGCCAGCGCGAACTGATCATCGGCGACCGCCAGACGGGCAAGACCGCCCTGGCGGTGGACACCATCATCAACCAGAAGGGTCAGAACTGCCTCTGCATCTACGTCGCGATCGGCCAGAAGGCCTCCACCGTCGCGGGCGTGGTCAAGGTGCTCGAGGACAAGGGTGCCATGGACTACTCGGTGGTCGTTTCAGCGACCGCTTCCGAGCCGGCGCCGCTGCTCTTCATCGCCCCTTACGCCGGCGCGGCGATGGGCGAGGAGTGGATGGAGCAGGGCAAGGACGTGCTGATCATCTACGACGACCTCTCCAAGCACGCCGTGTCCTACCGCGAGATGTCCCTGCTGCTCCGCCGGCCGCCGGGCCGCGAGGCTTACCCGGGCGACGTATTCTACCTGCACAGCCGGCTGCTGGAGCGGGCCGCCAAGCTGGATGACAAGTACGGCGGGGGATCGCTGACGGCCCTGCCGATCATCGAGACCCAGGCCGGCGACGTGTCGGCCTACATCCCCACCAACGTCATCTCCATCACCGACGGGCAGATCTTCCTGGAGTCGGACCTGTTTTACGCCGGCGTGCGCCCGGCCATCAACGTGGGCATCTCGGTCAGCCGGGTGGGGGGCGCCGCCCAGATCAAGGCGATGAAGCAGGTGGCCGGCCGCCTGCGCCTGGACTTGGCACAGTACCGCGAACTGGCGGCTTTCGCCCAGTTCGGCTCGGACCTGGACAAGGCCACTCAGGCGCGCCTGGCGCGCGGGCAGCGCACCGTGGAAATCCTGAAACAGTCCCAGTACGAGCCCATGTCGGTGGACGAGCAGGTCGCGGTGATCTACGCGGCCACCAACGGCTTTTTGGACGACCTGGAAATCGATCGGGTGAGGGACTTCGAAAAGGATTTCCTGGCCTACCTGCGCTCCCAGACCGACGTCCTCAAGCAAATCCGGGAAAAACGGGCGTTGGACGACCAGGTCACCGGCCAACTGGACAAGGCGGTCAAGGACTTCAAGACCGGCTTCAAGTCCCAAAAGGTCACGGCGTAGGTGGTGGCCGATCGTGGCAGGTAAAGGAAAGCGAGAAATCTCCCGCCGCATCAAGGCGGTCAAGAGCACTCAGCAGATCACCAAGGCGATGAAGCTGGTGGCCGCGGCCAAGTTGCGCCGCGCCCAGGAGCGGGTGCTGGCCGCGCGTCCGTACGCCCGCCGGTTGGAGGAGGTCCTCGGCCGGCTGTCAGCCCAGGGCGAACTCCAACACCCCCTTTTCGAGCAGCGTGAGCGACGCCGGGTGGCGTACGTGATCGTCACCGGCGACCGCGGTCTATGCGGCAGCTATAACGTCAACATCATCCGCAAGGCCGCCTCGGCCATGCGCTCAAGCGCCGCCGAGCCGGTGCCGGTGGCCATCGGCCGCAAGGGCCGCGACTTCTTCACCCGCCGGGGACGGAAGTTCCTCCGCGAGTGGGTGGGGGTCGGAGAAGACCCCAACTTCGTTCTGGCCAAGGAGATCGCGGGTGCCCTGATGAGCCTCTTCCTGTCGGGGGAGGTTGACGAGGCGCGCCTGATCTATACCGAATTCATCTCCGCCCTGCGGCAGAAGCCGGTCGAGGTGCAGCTTCTGCCGGTGGCTCCGCCGGAGGCGGAGTCCAGGCCGCGCCCGGCCAAGGGGCGGGCGGTGGCCGAGGTGCAGTACCTGTTCGAACCCAGCGGACCCGAGGTGCTCGACGTTTTGGTCCCCAAGTCGGTGGAGGTGCAGGTCTACCGGACCTTGCTGGAGGCCAAGGCCTCGGAGCAGGGCGCCCGGATGACCGCCATGGGTTCGGCCACCGACAACGCTACCGAGATGATCGGCAAGCTCACCCTGGCCTTCAACCGGGCCCGGCAGGCCGCCATCACCCGCGAGATCTCGGAAATCGTGGGCGGGGCGGAAGCGCTGAAATAGTCGACAGGAGGTCACGAAAGTGAGTCACGAGGGTCGCGTGGTCCAGATCATGGGCGCCGTCGTCGACGTGGAATTCGACCAGGGGCAACTACCGAATATCTATAACGCCGTCCAGGTGAAGCAGGAAGCGGCTGAGGGCCGGAGGGCGATCGACCTGACCCTGGAGGTGGCGCAGCACCTCGGCAACAACTTCGTCCGCTGCGTGGCCATGGCCTCCACCGACGGCCTGGCGCGGGGCGTGCGGGCGATTGACACCGGCAAGCCGATCGCCGTCCCGGTCGGCCGCGAGGTGCTGGGCCGGCTGGTCAACGTGCTCGGCCAGCCGATCGACGAGGCGGGCCCGATCGAGGCCAAGAAGAGCCTGCCCATCCACCGGTCGGCGCCGCCGGTGGCGGAGGTCAACCCGGCGACGGAGATGTTCGAGACCGGGATCAAGGTCATCGACCTGCTCTGCCCCTACGCCAAGGGGGGCAAGATCGGCCTCTTCGGCGGCGCCGGGGTGGGCAAGACGGTGATCATCCAGGAGTTGATCCACAACATCGCCTACCAGCACGGCGGCTTCTCGGTCTTCGCCGGGGTGGGGGAGCGGACCCGCGAGGGGAACGACCTCTACCACGAGATGAAGTCGGCCGGGGTCATCGACAAGGTGGCGATGTCGTTCGGCCAGATGA
>JAJYMS010000063.1 GCA_021786825.1 Bacillota bacterium
GGCTGGCGGCCGGCGGGAGCCGGACCCTGGTCATGAGCACCGACGCGGCCCATTCGCTCGCGGATTCCCTTGACCAGCCCGTAGGTCCCGACCCGACGCCGGTGACTGCCAACCTGTGGGGCCAGGAGGTCGATAGTCTGCAGGAAATGGAGCGGAGCTGGGGCTCCGTGCAGCGCTGGCTCACCGGCGTCCTTCAGTGGGCCAAGGTGGGCGACATTTCGGCTGAGGAGCTCGTGGTCTTTCCCGGTCTGGAAGAGCTGTTCAGCCTGCTGCAGATCCACCGGCAGGCCCGGAGCGGTAACTTCGACGCCATCGTGGTCGACTGCGCTCCCACCGGCGAGACGCTGCGGCTGCTCAGCTTCCCCGACGCCTTCCAATGGTGGATCCACAGGATCTTTCCCATGGAGAGAAAGCTGGTCAGGGTGGCTCGCCCCGTGGCCAGGGTGATGGGAAAGGGCCTGGAGCTGCCCGGCGAGGACGTATTCGATACCGTCGAGGATCTCTTCGCCCAGTTGGAGGAGCTGCAGGTCCTGCTGCAGGACCCCCGGGTCACGTCCGTGCGCATCGTATTGAACCCGGAAAAGATGGTCATCTCCGAGGCCCGGCGCTCGTTCACCTACCTGAACCTGTATGGCTTCAACACCGACGCCGTGGTCGTCAACCGGGTCCTGCCCGAGTCCGTCGACACCGGGTACCTGGCCAACTGGCGGCGGATCCAGGGCAAGTACGAGGAGGAGATCCAGCAGTCCTTCGCTCCCCTGCCCGTGCTGCGGGTGCCGCTGATGGAGACCGAAGTGGTGGGCCTGCCGATGCTGGACCGGGTGGCTGATGCCGCCTTCGCCGCAACCGATCCCGGTGCCATCCTGCACGTTGGGCAGGTGGAACGGGTCCAGCGGGAGGGTGAGGGTTACGTCTTGGAGGTTGCCGCACCGTTTGCTGCAAGGGAAGAGATCAACCTGACCCAGCGGGGCGACGAGCTGACCATCCAGGTTGGCCGGTACAAGCACAAGGTGCTCCTGCCCCGCACCCTGATGGGACGCCCTGTCCTGGGGGCCAGGTTCGCCGGCCAGAAACTGCGCGTCCGCTTCGGCGAGCGCCCGTCAGCGGGCACAGAAGCGACTGTGGAGGAGGTGTAGAAGATGGAACGCGCCAAGGTGCACCAGGTCCTGGATACCTTGCTGGACTTGCCGCAGACCCTGGTGGGTGAAGCAGTTCCGGCAGAGGCCCGGCGCCATTTCCGGGCAGCGAGGCGGGAAGTCCTCCTCGGCCTGCGAGCTGCGGTCGAGAGCGCCCTCAAGCGACTCGATCGAGAGGGGGAAGCGGCCGCCGGTGCCCGGTCGATCCCGGTAGAGGGGGAGTGAGTCTGAACGGCTGCTGCGACTGCGTCGGCAGGAGGACAGAAGCGCCCACGGCCTGAGCCGTGGGTGCTTCGTCCTTCAGAGTGTCTGCCCGGGCAATACCGTCAGTCCGGTAAGCCCCAGGTGGTGGTCGAACCCGAAAACCGACCGGATCCCGAGCTTTTCGGCGGCTGCCAGCAAGAGGGCATCCGCGTAGGAGAGCCTTTGATCAGGAAAACGTCTCAGGACGGCCTCGGCCCGCGCGTCATCGTCGGCGTCGGAATAGAGCACCGCCAGGAAGCCGCTGCTCCTGGCGTTGTTCAGGAAGTCCAGCCACTTCGTCGCGGCCGTTGCGCCCTGGTGGTACCTGAAAAAGGTATAGGTCTCGGACACCACCGCCTGGGTGGTGAACCGCCGCACCGAATCGGGAAGGCGCCGATAGAAGCCAAGAGCAGGCTCGTGCAGTTGGTCCCGTTGATCTGCCAGGGCAAGGAAAGCTCCCGTGTCGATCAGCAAGCTGTCGGTCATGGCCGCTCCCCATAGATGTAGCGGTCGTGTTTTTCAGCCCCGTCTACAGGGCCGTCGTTCGCCATTCCGATCAGTTCCCGAAAAGGATCTTGCAGCCGGCCTCGTACATATGCCTCCAAAGCCCGGCGCATCACCTCTGCCTCGCTGATGTTCTCTCGCCTCGCTGCTTCCCGGAGCAGGCGTTCCTGATCCTCGGTCATGTAGACCAGCTTCTTTACCGATAACATCAGAGCACCACCTCTGCCGTGATAATACCATAGCTATATCAGTGATGCAATATATACAAATTTCAATCCACACCCATGTGCGGCGGGAAAACGCACAAGACCATACTTACCGGGTCGGCCGGTACGGCGTTCGGCGGGTTCTCCGTCCACGGGCCAGTATTCCTTTGTGGTACTTCAGCGGAGCTTCACGGACCAGCTTCGCAACTCAGCCCGAGACGCCAGCAGCAGGAAAGCCCCCAGGATCATCAGCAGACCGTTGATCCGAACGGCGGCTGCCGGGCCGAAGACCTTTCCATCCAGACCCACCAGCAGCGCCGCTACCGGCTGCATCCCGAAACCGACCATGAGCCAGGTACTTAGCAGCCGGGCGCGCATGTTGCCCGGCGCGAGGGTCTGCAAGAGTCCGTTGCTGGTCGTCATCACCACGGGCATGGCCAGGCTCGCCACGTAAAGAGCCGCCATGGAGAGCGCCAGCCAGTGGGATAACGAGAAGGTGAGGAATCCCATCGCCGCCCAGGCCACGGCACCGCCCAACATGAGCCCGGTGCGTTTCACCCTTTGGATGAGGGGCACGACGACCATGGCGCTCGTGAGCGCCCCGGCCCCCGAGGCGCCCAACAGGAACCCCAGCGCTTCAGGACCCTTGCCCAGGACGTCGGTGGCAAACGCCGGCAGCAGTTGCATGTTGGAGAAACCGAAGAAGGTCACGAACAGGGTGAAGATGAGCAGATCCTGAATGCGAGGTTGGCCGGCGATGAAACGCAAGCCCTCCACGAACTCACCGAGGGGGTTGCGGGTGGACTCCTTGCGCACCTGTTTGCCGCGCACCGCCAGCAGGGTGGCGATGACCGCAACGAAGCTGGCGCCGTTCAGCCAAAAGGCCGGGGCTACGCCGAGGGAGCCGATGACCCACCCCGCGATCGCCGGCCCGACCATGCGGCTCAGTTGGTTGATCATGGCGTTCATGACCACGGCCTTGCGGACCTGCGGGATGCCGGCCAGGTCTCCGATGAAGGCCTGCTGGGAGGGAAAGTCCAGGGCGGTCACGACACCCAGCATTGTGGCCAGCAGGTAAACGTGCCAGAGGCGGATGGCTCCCGTTTGCACGAGAAGGGCCAGGGCGAAGGCCAGGAGCATGGCGGTGGTTTGCGTTCCCACCAGCACCCGCCGCCGGTCCAGCCGGTCGGCCCAGGGGCCTGCCCACGGACCCAGGACCAGCAGCGGAAGCGATCCGAACATGGCCACGAAGCCCAGGGCGGCGGGGGAATGGCTAAGCTGCCACACCACCCATGACTGGGCGGTTGCCTGCATCCAGGTGCCGATCAGCGATACCGCCTGACCGCTCAGGTAAAGGCGGAGATCACGCGTCTTGAGCGGCGAAAAGCCGTCCACGAAGGCCAGCCAGAAGCGTCGCGCCGGGCTCATCAAGTTTTGTCCTCCAGGTGTTGGCCGGGTGGGGCGGGTTGTCGTCTCAACTGCCGGTAGCGCCGGGTGAAGCGGGCCAGGTTGCGGCGCCGGATGGCAATTTCTTCGTTCCAAAGGGGCAGGGCCGCTCTTCCAGTCCGGGTGATCCGGTAAACGTGGCGCGGCGGACCACCCGCGCCCGGCTCCCAGCGGGAGGCTACTTGGCCCGATTCTTCCAGGTCCCGGAGGCAACGATATACCGCGCCGCGGTCTGCCGGCCAGGGCGCGGTGAACACCTCGAAGGCTCCCACCAGTTCGGCCCCGTACTTCTCTCCTTCGGCCAGGAGCAACAGGAGGAAGGCCGGGAGCAGCCTGGGACGGCGGCCCTTCCCAGTTGGGCAGGACGGCATTGTACCACCTTCTCTTGGCAGCGCGCTTGATGCCTGCATCATCATGATGATATTCACATCTACTCGGGCCGTCAAGCTTTTGCTCTACTCGGGCCGTCAAGCGTCCGCCGCCTTGCAGGAAAACCTCCGACCCTGGTGCGGAGGGTGACGAGCCCTCTGAAGGCAGACGCCCATCACGCGCGGGTATACTCTCCCGCCCGGCGAGGGAAATTGTACGCAGCGCAGCTTGCTGAAAGAGACGCCTGGCGGTGGGGCGCGGAGGAGGAAGTATGAGCGGGATGAGCAGCGGGTTTCTGGCGGGCTTCACCGGCAGCCTGGCCGCCCTGGCGGTCGCCGGCCTGGGGGCGGCCCTGGTGGGGCCCGCCCTTGTTAAACGATGGGTGGCGGGTACCACCCGCCACATCCTTCAGGACCCATACGGTGAAAACCTTGCGGAGTTTCTGCCCACGGCCAGGAAGGTCGGGGCCGTGGAGCTGATGGAGACCGGCATGCGGGCGGAACAGGGCGGGAAGCCACCTTCCCGCCCGTGGGGGGCCCAGCGCGTCTTCTCACCCTGGGAGCAGTTGCTGCTGAGCCCTGTCTACCTGCACCGGATGCCGACCCCTGATGACGCGAAGATCGACACCTCGGTCACCCTCGGCCCGCGGGCGGCTAAACCCCTCCGGTTGGACATCCCCATCTTGATTACCGGGATGTCCTTTGGCGGCGCCCTCAGCCGGCGGGCCAAGGTGGCCCTGGCCATGGCGGCGGCCCGTGCCGGCACGGCCACCAACACCGGGGAGGCCTACCTGCCCGAGGAGCGCGAGGCCGCCCGCCATCTGATCATTCAGTACCACCGCGGCGGGTGGCCCAACAGCCCCCAAAACCGGCGGGACATCCTGAAGCGGGCGGACGCCGTCGAGATCCAACTCGGCCAGGGCGCCCAGGCCTCCACCCCCCAGCGGACCCAGGCG
>JAJYMS010000234.1 GCA_021786825.1 Bacillota bacterium
GCTCCCGTCGAGGGCCTTAACCAGCAAAGCTCCCGAAATTACCTGCGGTTCAAAGTCGGTGAGGCCGGCCAGGAACCCGGCCACCCAGGCCTCGCCCTCCGTGGGATCGCGTTGCCGCTGAAAAAGGCCGTCGCTGGCCAACACCAGGACGTCCTGGGGCGAGAGCACCCGCCGAATCGACTGCATCTCCACGTGGTTGAGAATGCCGACCGGTAACGACGGGGCCTTGATGGGCATGACCTGGCCGCGACGGAGGAGAAAACTTGGCGCGGCGCCGATTTTGATGAATTCAGCGGCACCGCTGCAAAGGTCAACGATCACCAAGTCCAAAGTGGCGAAACTATCTTCGGGCGAACGCAGGAGCAAGATCGAGTTGATGGTCTGAACGGCCAACTGGGTGGTGAACCCCGTTTCCAGCAGCCGCTCCAGCAGGGTAATGGTGGCCTTGGATTCCATGGCGGCGCGCGGGCCGGCCCCCATGCCGTCGCTGATCGCCACCAGCAACTTCCCCGCCTCGAGGGGACGAATCAAGTGGCTGTCCCCGGAGACGAGGCTGGCGTGTTTGGTCGCCCGCGACAGCCCCACGCGGCATTCCAGTTGAGGCCTCCGCTGCAGCATGGGGGAGTCGGCGACCTGCGGGAAACGCTCTCGCACATCTGACGCGAGGCCTTCGACCACCTGAGATACTCCCCGTAGCTGGGTCCCGACAACCTCCCGTCCTTCCAGCACCCGCCTTCCCCAATAGCGGTTAACCCTGAACAAGTCGTGAAAGAGGTTCACCGCCAACACCAATTCCCGAGGGCGGACACAGCGTCTCCGCAACTCCTGTCCGAGATCCTGCTGGGTGACCCTCCCCCGCCGCTCGGCGTATTTCCACAAGTTCCTGAGAGACCTATAGGTTCGGTGAAACTCCTGTTCCCAACAGCGCCCGTGTCGCTCACAGTGGTCACATACACGCTCCGCCAGCGCCCCGTACAGCGAAACCGAACCTTCGGCCTCCCCGCCGCCCTGCTCAGCCGGCTCCGCGCTGGGGGCCACCTGTTCGAAGGCGCGTGCCAATTCGGTGAACACCCGCGCCAACTCTTCCAACCTGCGGCTGGCCAGATCGCGCAAGGCCGCCTCCGGGGTGAACTGACCGCCCCCTACCAGGGATAACCCCCCTGTTCCGCCTAGCGCCCCACCCAGGGCCTGGAGCCACCGCCGTGGCACCGCCATCAACAAGCCCGCGGCGACGGCGGCCTCTTCCACCACGGAGCGCAGGGTCGCGTAAGAAGCGGCGGAGTAAGTGACCATCACCTGGCCGATGACAAAACCCAGGGCGGCCCCGGGTTTGCCAAAATCGTGGAAGATTCCCGCGAGGAGACCCGCGAATGCATACCCTCCAACCAGGGTCGGTGAAACGGCGGAGGAGATTCTGGAGACCACCCCGTAGGTCGCGCCGACGGCTGCGCCGAGCGGCGCACCGCCGATTAGCCCCAGGGTCATTACCAGCAAGGCCCCGACGATGTTTTGAAGGGCCAGTCCCCCTGCCCCGATGCGCACCAGCCCCGCCACCGCCGCTCCCAGCAGAACTCCGGTGCAAAGGATCTCCTCCGAAGAGGGCGCCTTGACCTTGGGCAAGGCCAGCAGGGGCCCCATGCCGTAGTAAAAGACTCCAGACAACAGGGCGGCAAGTACTGCCTCGAACGGCAGGAGGACAAGTTCCCTGGCCTGCCTTGACCAAACCGCCTCCGCCCCCCCGACCGCCGCGACCGCGGTGGCTGTCGCGAGGGCCATCATGACGGGTCCGACCCGTCCCCGGCGATGCAGGAAACCCAGCGCCAATTCGGTGACGAAGAGTGACAAGGCCACGTGAAGCGCCCGGCCGGGCATCCCCAGGGTCAAGGTCCCCACCGCCACGGCCGCCCCTACCACTACCGGATGGCTTGGTACCCCCGGCGTGGCCCGAAGGGCCGCGAAAAAGGCGGGGCCGAAGGGAAACACGGCACCCAGGAGGCTCGCCCTTCCAAGCAGCAAACCCAGGCCCACTTCGGCCGCGAGGGAGAAGAACCCCCCGTGCGACCGACCGGGCCGTTCGCCCTCCGCACCGATCGCGCGGGGGATCGCCTTGTGGGGAACTCCTCCGACGGCGCCTTCCATGAAATAGATTGTAATGCCCGCCGGACGCGAGGTTTGTCCCTTTGGGTGGGCTCCTCCCAGGATCTTTTCGACAAATTGAGCGGTCCCGGTGTCGAAGAACCTGGCTCTACGGGAGTTTCAGGCCACGGCCCAGAGCGTCCGAGAGCCGCCGGTAATCCGCTGGTGTGTTCAGGTTGAAAAAAATCCTCTCCAGCGACGGGTAGTGACGGGACAAAACCTCTTCCGGCACCTCTTGTACCCGGAGCGAAGGGAAGCAGTCGAGAATGCTCCAGGACGGTCCAGACAAGACCCGTTCCATAACCGGCAAACAAGACCTGCGGTAGAGGGCGTGAAGGGGCTCCGGCTTACCGCGGTAGACTGGTACCACCACGTCCGCACTGGCACCCTGGGCGTCTAGAAAGCCCGCCATTTCGGGGGCGGCCAGGGGCATGTCGCATCCCACCGCCAGGACCGCCCCGGCTCTTGCCGCTGCCAGGGCTGCCTGGATACCGGCCAGGGGCCCCCGGCCTGGAAAACAATCCTGCAGGAGGGTGGCGTTCAGGTCGGCGGAGAGGTCGGCGGAGAGGTCCGCCGAGCTCCCGACCACCAAAACTTCCCCAAAATAACGCCTAAAACGCGCCACCAGCAACTCAAGCAGGGATGCCCCTTGCACCTGGAGGAGGTGTTTGGGCTGACCCATCCGGCTGGATCGGCCCCCTACCAGAATAGCTCCGGCAATTTGGCCCGAGGTGCCCTGGTTATTACCGCTCATGGTCTGGTCCTTCCCATCGTGGTAATCCGGCCAAGCCGCGGATGACATCGGCTGGGAGCTGCGCCGCCTTCTCCTCGGTCCGCCGCCGATCGTCCGACAGTACGAGTACGTCCTCGACCTTGGCGCTCCCCGCCAGGTATTCCGTCCGCATCCGCGCTGGTCCTTCTTCCTGCGGCAGGAACGGCAAAGGAGAAGCAGGTGGCGTCCCACTTCTCCTTGGCTTCCGTCCCTGTTGCATCCGGAGGTTGTACAAAACTGGTGACCCCATCGGGATTCGAACCCGAGTTACCACCTTGAAAGAGTGGTGTCCTAGGCCTCTAGACCATGGGGCCAAGTTGGCGACTCCTGGCAACCTACCAGTGCCCCGGACCAGGCAAGCATCGGAGCCTGGACCCTAAGAAGGCTGAGATGGTGGGCCATTAAGGACTCGAACCTTAAACCGTCCGATTAAGAGTCGGATGCTCTACCAATTGAGCTAATGGCCCCCAAACTTGGTAGCGGTGGGTGGATTTGAACCACCGACACTACGGGTATGAACCGTATGCTCTAGACCAACTGAGCTACACCGCCACATTCCAACCGAAATAATCCGCTCCACGATTATAAAGCACAGTGCGCGGCAAGGTCAAGGCCTGTAAAGCGGCCCGAGAAAATGTCACCCGGAAGCGTGTACATCATGGAACCGCCAGGACGTGGGCCCGACCACCGGGCTCGCAACAGCGGCACCGGGACTCCAGGTGCGACGTTTTATTATGTAACCTCTGTGACGACTCAGCATAACCTGAGACTAGAAAGGGGGTGAAACCAAGTGGCCGTCGAAACCATCAAAAGCCTTGCCGTTATTAGCGACGTGACCGTCCAGAAGGTAGCAGAATACACGATCCCCGCGCCGGCCGGCGTCACTGTTGACCCGACCACCGGGGCCCTGAGTCTCGCCGTCACGGTCCAGGTGACCGGTTCTCCGGTGCTCAACGCCACCGTGCTGATCGACAAAGTAGTCAATTATGGCTTCGTTCCCGCGTCGATCACGGTTGCCGGCACACCCACTCCAATCGCTCTCTACCTGCCCATCCAGCGCGAAACCGATCTTCCCGGGGTCCTGCCCGGAGATGACGTCGAGGAGTTCCCCACGCTGGAAGGAGCCCTGGTCTATGGCTACCCCACAACCGCCATCGGCCCGCTGCCCGCCGGCAATAACCTGGTCATCAAGGCCATCTTCAAGGTGCGCATCGTCGTGTCTCGGCTGAGTCTCGTCTCCGTCCAGACTCAGCCGTGCACCAGCAACCTCGGCCCCATCACACCTCCGACCGTGTGACCCTAAATCGGCGGGGGGTGTCCACGTCGTCCGGAACGACGGCCGGGGCGCCGCCATCGCCATCACGAAAAAGGGCGGAGGACTGCGGAGAGGAGCAATCCTCCTCTCTGGTACTCACCCCAATACGTGGCACCCTCGTCCAGTTCAGTGGGGCTCTGCTGAGAAACAGGACGGGGCGGGGCTTCCGCCCTTCCCGGAGCGGACATAAGCACGCGCCCCCAGCAGAGCCTTGCGGAACAATTCGGTCGCTCGGGCAGGCGCCTGCCCGCGTGGACGCCCTTGGGCGGGAACGCCCGGGCCACGAAACGGCCGCCAGGGTTCTGGGCACCAAAACTGAAAACGGCCACCCCCTGGATGACCGTCCCAACCGTCGCAACCCTTGATTTAACTGGTGCCCAGGGCGGGGGTTGAACCCGCACGGGCTTGCGCCCGAGGGATTTTAAGTCCCTTGCGTCTGCCTATTCCGCCACCTGGGCACAACTAAGCCTAGTTGCCGACTCAAGTTCCAGGCCGCCCTGCCAGTGACCAGATCAACGAAAACGTTCGGGAAACCTCAAAACGCGGCTCGGCCACGGCCGGTACCACGGCCGCCGCGCTTGGAGTCGGTGCTCCGGCGCAGGTCGGAGAGCTTTTCGTCGCTCTCCTTCATAAAGCGTGCCAGCTTGTCTTCGAAGGACAAGTTAAAACGTCGCCGGTCCTCCCGCGGGCGCGAGCCAGGATTGGCTTGTTTAATCGATAAACCTATCTTGCCCTTTTCGTCGTAAGCCAGTACCTTGACCTTTACCCGATCGTTTTCTTTCAAGTACTCTTTGATATCCCGGACATAGGCATCGGCGACCTCGGAAATATGCACTAGACCGGTCTTTCCGTTCGGTAGCTCGATGAAGGCTCCAAAGTGCGTCAGCCCGGTGACGACGCCTTCAAGGACGCTCCCCACTTCCAGAGACATTCGACCGCGCTAGCCTCCCCGTCTCTCCCCACTCATATATCCCTATTTCGCGCAGGCTTATTATACATAAGAGGACGCACAACTGTCAAGATTTAGTTCCTTCCGCTCGGGCCGGTAAGGTAAGGGATTTCGCCGGGTTCAATCAAACCCAGTTTTTCCCGCGCCATCTTTTCAACGTATGCGTCGGTATTGAGTTTCGAGACTAGCTGCTTCAACTGCAAGTTCAGTTCTTTTGTCTGGCGCAGCCTCACCTCGGATTCGTCCAAGCGAAAGTGCAGGGTTGACAGCTGCGAGTCAGCTTTCAGGTAACCATAAACGAGGTAACCCATCAGCACAAGTACTATGGCGAACCAGCCGAAACGCCTGGGTCGCTTGGCGGGTCGCCGGGCCAGTCTCATGGCTGTACCTCCTCCTCTTCGGCGCCCTGGGACAGCCTCAGGGGGTCACCGGTCAGGACGATCACCACCTCGTAACCCTTCTGCTTCGCGCGACCAAACAGGGTGGCAACCGTCCCAGGGCTAACGCCTAATTGCCTGGCAATCGCCTCCGCCGAATGGCCTGTCTCTTTCAAGACGACGACCTGTCTTTCGCGAAAACTTAACTTCTCGGCCCCGCGAATCTCGATCTGCACGCCCCTGACGCCCCTCTTGCCGGGAGGCGGCTCGTGGCCGGTTATCCACAGCCGTGGTCCGACTTATCCCCAATTTGTGGACAAAGTTAGTACGGAAATTGGACGGATTTAATACATTTGCCATCGACCGGGAAAACTCCTGCTGGTTCCCCCCTTGGCCGGGTTATTCATCCTGAGGTGGGAGGCCACGGCGGCCACACCCGCCGCCCAGCTTTCGGACCACGGAAAGGCTGACCTTCCCCGCGGTAGCACTCCAGGCCACCACCGTCCTCCGGGTCTTGCGGGTTGCCGTCGCGAGCAAACCGGCCACCCACCTGGCGGCGCGTTGGTAAGGACGCCGGCCGAAGTAGTGGTAAAAAGCAAGCCCGATACCTACTCCCACCGCGACGTAGACCCTCAGGTCGCCCCAGTTACCCAGCAACAGCGCCGACCCGAAGAGAAAAAAGGCCCATAGCCCGAATAGCAGGTCCGCCGCTGCGCCGATCCAGCCATTCGGCCGGCAGATGGCGCGGAAGGCCCGATAGGTGTCGTAGCCAAGCCCTAACGCCACCCCGGCCAGAACCATCACGAAAAAAGCGTAGAACTGTAAATCCACCGGCCTGGTCATACCTCGATGTTATGCTTAAGGGCAAGAAAAAAGCCCGCCGCGGGGCAGGCCAAGCCAGGATTGTCCGCGTTGAACCCGTCAGCCGAGGTTGTCAGCGGAGCAACCGCTCGAATAACCCCTTGCCGGAGGTTTTGGAACCCTGACGGTTTCGCCGCGACGGTCCATACTGACTCGAACTCAAGAGGCCGGAGACCGTGAAGTTGCCGGTCTCCAGGTCAAGCTGCTTGATATGCAGGTCCTCACCGCGCAACACCAGGGCTCCCAGGTTCGTTTCCAGGACGATCTCCCGGTCATCGAAACTTTTGACGTGCAAGACCCCGGTTATGGCAACCTGCTCGCGGTCGGTCACCGTCAGGCAATGTCCGGAGGCCGTCCTGGTCTCACCTCGGTCCGCCCGGGATTCAGCCCGCAGGCGCTCGTCCATCTCCGCCCCCTCCTTCGTGCTTGTACGCCATGTTTATGGCGGGAGGGAGCCATTTATGCTAAGCGCTTCCTGCCCCTTCGGCTTGGACGAGGTCCTCCAGGATTTCGTACAATCGGCTCGCTTCCTCGCCGCGCACCGATTCCCGCAACTCGAGGATCCTAACCTTTAGAAGGTGCCGGCCGAAGTTGAGCTGGAGTACATCTCCCACGACAACCCGGTCTCCGGGCTTGGCCGTCCTGCCGTTAACCAGGATCCAGCCCCGGTCCCCGACTTCTTTGGCCAGTGTTCGCCGCTTGATCAAGCGGCTCACCTTCAGGAACTTGTCAACGCGCACCAGAATTCACTCCATGGCTTCCTTGAAGCTCTTTCCCGCTTTAAAGACCGGGACCCTGGCGGCGGCGATTTCGATTTCCTGTCCGGTTTGCGGATTACGCCCCTTGCGCGGCGCCCGGGAGCGCACCTCAAAAGTGCCAAAGCCTACCAGGGACACCTTGTCCCCCTGCCTGAGGGACTCTTGAACCGTGTCGATCAGCGCGTCAATGGCCTTCTCCGCGTCTTTCTTCGTCAACCCGGACTTGCCTGCGATGCTGGCAACCAACTCCGCCTTATTCATGCGCCTTCCCCTTTCTCAGATGTTCCTTCGCCTGGTCCCACAGGCGGTCCATTTCCTGCAGGGTCATGTCTCGCAAATCGCGTTTCTGCCGGCGAGCTTCGCACTCAATGAAACCAAACCGGTCCATAAACTTGCGGATCGTAGAACCGAGCGCCGCCTCCGGCTCCACATCCAGGAACCGGGCAATATTGGTTACCGAGAACAGCAAGTCACCCAGTTCCTCAGCCACTTCTTCCCTGTTCCCCTCGCCGGACCGAACCGCCGCCTTGAATTCGGCCAGTTCTTCCTCGAGTTTGGCCCAGGCGTCCTCGGCCCGGCGCCAGTCAAAACCCACTTGAGACGCAAGCCGGCCCAGCTTATAGGCCCGTTGCAGCGCGGGCAGCGCCACCGGCACTTGGTCCAAAAGCGACGCGGGGCCGGCGCCTTTCCGTTCGGCGACCTTGAGGGTCTCCCACTTGAGGAGGACCTCCCGCGAACTTGAAACCGACTCCCCGCCAAAGACGTGAGGGTGACGGCGGATCATCTTTTCGGTGATCGACCGGACCACGCCGTCGATATCAAACTCGCCCTCTTCTTCGGCGATGACCGAATGGAGCGCGATTTGCAGTAGTAAGTCTCCCAGTTCTTCCCGTAAGTTATGCATCTCCTCGCCGTCCAACGCGTCCGCGACCTCGAAGGCCTCTTCGATTACGTAGGGGCGCAGGGACCGGTGCGTCTGCTCCCGGTCCCAGGGACACCCTCCCGGGCCGCGCAGCCTGGTCACCACGGTCATCAAAGCAGCCAGGGAATGGCGCGGCGCAGCGGCAGCGGCCAGGGGCGGCAAACAGGCGCTGGTCAGATGGTCGATCCATTCCAGGTGGTCGAGTTCGTGCAACGGTACGGTGATCCTCCGCTCCTCCCCGGGAATGCCGGCACCTCTGACCACGGTGACCGGAAAATCGGCCGGGTAACTGTCCAGGAGGGCAAGCTTGGCGGTGGACGCCACCTGCCGGTCGTAGAGTTGCAGCAGCAGCACCGCCCGTCGCCCGGTGGGCTTGAGCTGATCCAATTCCTCGGCGGAAAGAATCTCCAATCCGTGGATGGGATCCAATCCAGCCACAGCGAGCACGGCATCGAGGGCACTGGAGCCGGGGCCCAGGGTCAAGCCGAGGCCTAACTCTCGGGCTCCCTGGGTTATCAACGCGACGCTCGCCTCGGCCACGGCCGGATGACCTGGAACGGCATAGATAACCGCCTCGCCGCCGGCAGCCGCTTCCAGCACGTGATCGGCCATCATCCGGTAAACTTCGGCGAAGCTATTGCCCTGCCGGTACGCCCAGTCCAGCGCCTCAAGCTCGATCCCCCGGGCGCGAAGCCAAGGGACGACGGGGTGAATCTCGGTGCGGACCATCTTGCGTCCGGAACCCTGCAACGCCTCCAGGGTACCCAGGGGCAAGGCGCCGGGGGACCCTGGTCCCAGACCGACAATGGTGATCCCCCCCGAATCAGTCACCAGCTCACCTCCGAACCAAGTAGAAAGACTGCAGCAGGTCAGCCAGGCGAGGTCCGACCCGGGGAAGCATCTCCAGGTCAGCCCTCCTCAAGCCCCCCAGCAAAGCCAGGAGCAATCCGTACACCAGGGCTCCCAGACAGATGGCCACCACCGTGGCCAACCCATTGCTGGGGTGCAGCGCCATGACGTAATTGTAGGCCGCCCCGGCGGCGAAAGCCATCCCGACGGAAGCCAGGCCCGGTCGAACGAGCATGTCGCCCACCTGGATGACGTTGCCCACGAGCCAGGTCACGCTGACCAGGTTGAGCACTGCTGCTACGCCAAAGCCCACGGCCGTGGCGTAGGCGGCACCGTTGATGCCGAACTGGGGCTGGGCGGTCCAAATCAGGGTCAAGATAGTCTTGACCGCGACGCCTATCCCCATGTTTAATACCGGCAGGGTGACCCGCCCAAGTCCCTGTAAGATGCCTGAAGTCGTCTGTTGCACGGTGAGGAAAAGCATCCCCGTGGTCAGCGCCGCGACAACCGGACCGGCCCCCCAGTCGGAGTAGATGAACTCGGAAATCGGTCCGGGCAGGATGTATAGCCCGACCATGGCGGGCAGGGAAAACAAGAAGGTCAGCCGCAGGGCGGCCCGGGAGCGATTACGGATCCGTTCCCGTTCGCCGAGCACCGCCGACTCGGCGACGGCCGGCACGAGGGCGACAAAGAGGGCCACCGTGAGAACAGTGGGCAGGTTCACCAAGGGAAAGGCGACGTTGGCCAACCGGCCGAACTCGCTGGTCGCCCGGTTGACGGAGAGGCCGATGCCCTGCAGTTGTGCCGGAACCACGGTGGAGTCGACCAGTTGGATGATCGGCAACCCCAGGCCGGCCAAAGTTACGGGAATGGCCAGCCTGATGATCCGCCCCAACAAAGCGGACGCCCGCGGCAGGTCGGAGACCGCAGGCCCGGTGGCCCGAAAATCTTCCGGGTCTTCGCGCCGGTGGCGCCAGTGAGCCCATAACAGGTAGACCCAACTGCCGGCCGCGCCGGTGACCGCTCCGAAGCTGGCGCCAGCCGCCGCCCAATCAAGCCCCCTTGGAAGCAGCCAGTAGGCCAGTGCCAACATGGTCACGACTCTGACCAGTTGCTCGATGACCTGCGAATTGGCGTTCGGCGTCATCTGCTGCAAGCCTTGAAAGTGACCGCGGTAGGCGGATACGACTCCGGCAAAAAGGACTGCGGGCGCCAGCGCCATGTAGGACAGCGCGGCCCGTTCATCGTGGTTAACCCCGCGGGATAGCGTTCCGGAAAGCAGGAATAGCACGACCCCCAGGACCAAGCCCAAGCCCACCATCAATCCCAGGGAAAGTCGGAAGACGCGGCGGGCCCCTGAAGCGTCACCCAGCGCGACCCGTTCGGCGATCAGCTTGGAGATGGCGATGTTGATACCGGTTGAAGATACCGCCAGCATGACGGCATAGATGGGGTAGGGGTAGGCGAAAATACCCGAACCCTCGGCCCCTAGCAACCGGTAGAGGGGAATGCGCTGGGCTACCCCGATCAGTCGAACAGCAAGAGAGGCAATGGTAAGAATCATTGCCCCTTGCAGGAAAGAGTCTTTACGAGGCGTCTTGGCCAAACCCAGGTCCTCCCCGCCACCGGTCCGGCGGCTGCCAAATACCTTCAAACAGCTTACCAAATTGGCCTGAAATTGAAAAGGTAGCGGTCTGGGGCCGCTACCCTGTCGTTTCACCGTTTCTCCGGGCCTATCGGGGAGTCACTGCTCCATTTGCTTGGCCAGAAAACCCGCCGCCGTGCTTGCCAGCTTCACTTCGAGGTCGCCCATCACCACGTCTGGTTCCCGGGAACAGAGCACCACCGCCCCGATCGGGTCACCCCCCGAGATGATGGGCGAAACTACGATAGCCGTGTATTTGGCCTCGTCCTCTTCATCGGCCAGGAGAGTGCCGTGCGGCGCCTTGACGTCGCCCCTGTGGGTGAGTGCCGTCTTGCGCTCCTCCATTACGCGTTCGATCAGGGAACCGATGGGCTTGTTGAGGAACTCCTTCTTCGATCCACCCGCCACCGCAATGACCGTATCCCGGTCGTCGATCAGCGCGATGTGCCCGATCGCCTCGTACAGGGAGTCGGCGTACTCCTTGGCGAAATCGCCGAGTTCGCCAATCGGAGAATACTTCTTGAGAATGACTTCTCCGTCGCGGTCCACGAATATCTCAAGCGGATCGCCCTCACGGATTCTCAGGGTCCGGCGGATCTCTTTGGGGATCACGACCCGGCCCAGATCGTCGATCCGTCGCACAATACCGGTCGCCTTCATCACTTCTACCCTCCTTTGCCCTCGGGTCAGAGTTCCGTTGCAGAGATAGTATATAGTAAGGCTGCTAGATTTATTCATTTCTACCAGGGGGTTACCCCTTAGGCTTGGCCAACTCAGGAGGCGTAATCTTACCGGAGGCTCGAAGGTCGGCCAACAGTTTTTCAAAGGTATCGCTCTGTCTCTTACCCAGGGCCTGTTTCCTGACCTGCTCCTTGGCTTCGTCGAAGGACGGTTGTCCGGCCGGGCGGTGGTCCACCACCTTGATGATGTGCCACCCGAACTGGGACTTCACCGGGTTGGAGATGTCGCCCGAGCGCAGGGAAAAAGCCGTGTCAGCGAACTCTTTGACCATCTGGTCGCGGGCAAAGTAGCCCAGGTCTCCACCCTTGTCTTTGCTCACCGTGTCGGTGGAGTATTGCTTGGCCAGAGCGGCGAAATCAGCTCCCGGGGCTTTGGCCAGAGCGTCGATGCGCTTGGCTTCATCCTCGCTCTGGACGAGAATGTGGCTGGCCCTGACTTGCTCCGGCCGTTTGAACTCGTCCGGGTGAGCGTCATAGTACTGGCGGACCTCACCGTCAGCCACCTGCACCGGGGAAACCACCTGATCGATCAATCCTCGGATGGTGACGAAGTCGACGATGAACCGGTCGAGGTCCTGTTGGGTAACCCCCTGTTTCTTCATCAGGTCGCGAAGCTGCGCTTCTGCCTTGGTCCGATCGGGAGTACCCGCCTGGGCGTGGGGCGAAACGCCGGCCGACTGAGCTGCTTGCAGGGTCAAGAACTCGTGGAATTGAGTTTTTTCGTTCTCCAGAGCCTTGGGATCGGGCTTCGTCCCTCGCCGGTTGGCTTCCTGCAAGAGAAGGTCTTCCTCCACCATCTGGCTAAGGACCTTGCTCCGGTTGGCCTGGGGGTCGAACTCAGAACCGTATGTCAACTTGTACACGCCAAGCCGGGTATCTAAATCCCTTTGCGTAATCCGCTGGCCGTTGACAGTGGCCAGGGTCTTGGCCCCGGCAGCGAACCGTGCACACCCGGTCAGCATCGTTGCCGCAACCAAGGCGATGATTAAGATCCGCCGTTTCGACACGGGATTCCCCACCTCTCCGCGACCAGCTTTGGCCACACGGCTTGAATTTTATCACGCCTCGGCCACGGTCACAAGTTCGCGGAGCAGGGGGAGGACTTCGTCCAGGCTCCCGAGTACCTCGTCGGTCGAAGGTTGGTGGAGCCTTAGGGTCAAGGTGCTGGTTTTCCCGCTGCCGGGGGTAAGGCGGCCGCGGAAGCGCCGTTGCAGCGGGGACACCCTTTCCGGGCTCAGCCGCACACCCGGGTTGAACTTGATCGTAATCCGGTCGCGCTGCTGGTTGATGGAAGCCACTTCCATTTCCCGGCACAGGGCCTTCAACCTGGCTATCGAAAGCAGGTTCTGCACCGGTCTGGGCAGGTCACCGTAGCGGTCCTCCAGTTCCTCCTGCACGTCGTAGGCGTCCCGAGGGGCACGGATGGCCATGATCTTCTGGTAGGCCTCGATCTTCAGCTTCGGGTCGGAAATGTAGGCGTCCGAGATGTAGGCGTCGACCCCCAACTCAAGGCTCGGCTCAGGTTCCGGTTGCTTCACCTCTCCCTTCAGTTCCTTGACCGCCTCCTCCAGAAGCTGGACGTACAGGTCAAAGCCTACGGAGACGATGAAGCCGTGTTGCTCGGGACCAAGGATATTGCCTGCCCCCCTTATTTCCAGATCCCGCAACGCAATCTTGTAGCCGGAGCCGAATTCGGTGAACTCCCGGATGGCCGCCAACCGCTTCTCTGCCACCTCGGTCAATACTTTGTCTCTGCGGTACAGGAAATATGCATATGCCAGCCGGTTGGAACGTCCGACCCGACCGCGCAACTGGTAGAGCTGGGCCAACCCGAGATGGTCCGCGTCCTCGACCACCAGGGTGTTGACGTTGGGGATGTCCAGGCCGTTTTCAATGATCGTGGTGCAGACGAGCACGTCGTACTCGCCGTCCAGGAAGCCGACCATCACCTCTTCCAGTTGGTCTTCCCGGAGTTGGCCGTGAGCCACCCCGATACGGACTTCCGGCATGAGCGCCTGGAGCTTGGCGGCAGCTCGCTCGATAGTGGCCACGCGGTTGTGCAGGTAATAGACCTGTCCCCCCCGGTGCACCTCCCGGTTGATGGCGTCGCGGACCAGGGCCTCTGAGTATTCGGCCACGTACGTCTCCACCGGATAGCGGTCTTCAGGCGGCGTCTCGATGGTACTCATATCCCGCAGGCCGACCAGAGACATATGCAGAGTGCGGGGGATTGGAGTCGCGGTGAGGGTGACCACGTCAACACTCTGGCTCAGCATCTTGATTTTTTCCTTGTGCCCGACCCCAAAGCGTTGCTCCTCATCCACCACCAGCAGGCCCAGGTTCCGGAAACGCACGTCGTCCGAAAGCAGGCGGTGGGTCCCGATCACCACGTCGACCTCTCCCCCGGCCACAGCACGAACGGTGGAATCCTGCTCCCCAGGCGAGCGGAAGCGCGATAAAAGAGCGATCCGAACGGGGTACCCGGCGAACCGCTCGCGGAAGGTGTTGTAGTGCTGTTGCGCCAGGATGGTGGTGGGGACCAGCACGGCGACCTGCTTGGAGTTGTCCACGGCTTTAAAGATGGCCCGCAGGGCCACCTCGGTCTTCCCGTAGCCCACATCGCCACAGAGGAGCCGGTCCATCGCGCGGGATTGTTCCATATCTCGCTTAATCTCCTCGGTCGCCTGCAGTTGGTCGGGCGTTTCCTCGTACTTGAAGGCGTCCTCGAATTCGCGCTGCCAGACTGTGTCAGGGTCGAAGCCGAAGCCGGGCCGGCTCTGCCGGATGGCCTGCAAGCGCAGCAACTCGATGGCCAACTTCTGGATGGATTCCTTCACCCGGGTCTTGACCTTCTGCCACTCGCCGCTGCCCAGCTTGTAGAGCCGGGGCTCGTGCCCCTCCGGGCCCACGTACTTCTGGATCAAATGAATCTGGTCGGTGGGGACGTATAGCCGGTCGGCGCCATCGTACTTAATGAACAGATAGTCCTTGCTGACACGCTCGACCTCGAGGGTTTTTACTCCCAGGTAGCGCCCGATGCCGTGGTTGACGTGGACCACGTGGTCGCCGACGTTGAGATCGCGGTAGGAAGCTACCCGTACGGCGTCCCGCCCGACGGTCCGGGTGGGCACCCGGCGCTTGGCCTTGGGCCGCCCGAAGATCTCGGCGTCGGTGACGACCGCTAGGCGCAAGCCCGGCCACTGGAAACCGGTTTCGAGGCTGCCGATCTCCACCGCCACCCTGCCGGCTTCCAAGCCTGCCACGTTAGTCGGTGGTATATCTGCCTCCCGCAGGCTTTCTTGCAGGCGGGCCATCCGCTCCGCCGTGCCGGCCATCACCAGGATGCGGTAACGCCCCTCCCGCAGCCGGGACAGTTCATCCACAAACAACGGCCACCGCCCGTAAAAGGACTGCATTTGCTTGGCCAGGACGGAAACGATGTGCTTGGGGTCCGAGCCCGCCAACTGCTTCAGCAGCAGGGCATAGGAAACCACTGACCGGCGCGTGGCAGCATAATAGATATCCCCCCACCCCGCCTGCAGCCGCGACTGGGCCGGCAGTAGTCCTCCCTGGTCGATCCAGGCCAACTGCCGCTCCCGGTAGAACTTCTCCGCCTCTTCCGCCGCCTCTTTCAGCCGGGTCGGCTCGTCCAGCACGACCAGCAGGTTGGGAGGAAAGTAGTCGAAGAAGGTCGCCAGGTTGGTATGAAAGTAAGGGGCGTACTGCTCCAGCCCCTCGAAGTAGATTCCCTGTTCGATCCGCTCCAGTTGGGCTTCTACTCGCTCCTGCAAGCGAGTTGCCGCCTGGAGGTGGTCGGAGCGCTCCAGACGGGCTTTCGTCGTTTCGAGTTCTTTACGAATCGCCCGGCAAGCCGCGGCCCGGTCGTCGGGAGGCAGTACAAACTCTCTGGCCGGAGGGATCAGAATTCCCTTCATCTGGTGGGTGGACCGCTGTGTCCCCGGGTCAAACTCTCGGATCGAATCGACCTCGTCGTCAAAGAACTCCACCCGCCAAGGGGCTTCGGCCGACAAGGCGAAGATGTCCAGGACTCCCCCCCGCAGGCTGAATTGCCCCCTGCCTTCCACCAGTTCCACCCGCTCGTACCCGAGGCGAACCAGGTCTGCCAGGAGTTCGTGCAGTTCGACTCGGTCACCCCACCGGACCCAACGGCAGTTTTCCCGGAAACGCTCCAGCGGCACCAAGGCGCGCAGCAAGGCGTTGACAGGGGCGATTACCACCGGCGGTTTTCCTTCCGCCAGGCGTTCCAGAACCTGCAACCGCTGCGCCACCACCTCCGGGCTGTGGGCCAAGATATCGTAGGGAAGCAGTTCCATGGCGGGGAAAAGGGCGACTTCCCGGTCGTCCACCAGGCTTTGCAGGTCCTCCCGGGTGCGTTCTGCTGCTTGCGGGGTACTCACCACCACCAGACACGGACGGCCGCTATGCCGGCACAAGGCGGCCGTGACGAAGCTCTTCATCGAGCCGGTCAGGCCGTACATGAGCTGCTCCCCCGGACCCGCCTGCACCTGGTTCAAGACCGAGTGGTACTCCGGAGCCGGCTTGAGCAGATCCAGTAACTCCTGTTTACCCATCAGTTCGCTCCCCAACGCCCACTAGCCGGGGCTGAATCAAACCCGGCGCAGACAAGGATACGCCCCGGGGCGCTCCTTCATCCGGGGCTAAGCTGATTATAGGTGCCGGTCGCAACAGCAGTCAAGGAACCTAATGGATGACCGTTCCGCTCCCCCCGGAGCCGGAGTCGCCTGCGTCCTGAGTGCATTCTTCACATAGCGAACGGATGGTCACGTCGCCGGTGCGGTGATCGGTGACCACCAGTTCCAGCCGCTCCTCCGCCGTCAGCCGTGAGAGCCCCAGGCGCTCCTCGTCCAACCTTGAGATGTGGAACTGAGCCATGGTCGCGCCGCAGTTTTCACAGACGTAACGAACCCTCATTGCGTCGGTATTATGCTTCAAAGTCGGCTTGTTTAACCGCTGTAGCGCCGCATCGCCGGTTCCCATCCCTGTACGCAGGCCATGCGCACGGCTTCGGACGCGCGGCTGATCATGGACGCTGCCGCATCCGATTCCTCGGGGCGGAAAGGTTGCAGCACGTAGTTGGCCGGGTCCACTCCCTCCGGTGGCCGGCCAACTCCCAGCCGAACCCGAAAAAAGTCCCGAGTCCCAAGGCTTGCAATCACCGACTCCACCCCGCGATGCCCACCCGATGAACCGGCGGCACGGAGGCGCACCCGTCCCAGCTCAAGATCCAGGTCGTCGTGGATGACCATTAGGTCCGTTGGAGCGAGCCTGTAATGACGAAGGGCTACGCCTATGGACTGCCCGGAAAGGTTCATGAAAGTCTGGGGTTTAAGCAGAATCACCCGGTCCCCTTCACCCTGCGAACGGGGATAGTCCGCCACCAGGGCGTTGAGGGCGCGCCGGAAGCGTCGGATGCCCGCCTCCGCGGCCAGGTCGTCGACCACCATGAAGCCCAGGTTATGGCGGGTCCGGGAATAAAGAGGGCCGGGATTCCCCAGCCCGACGACCAACTTCATCCCGGTTACTCCTCTTTCGACTGCGTCTTCCCCTTGGACTCCACGACGGCCGGTTCCGCCCGAGTCGTATCCGGCGCGGCCTCCTCGGCCGCCTTCGGGGCGTCAACCACCAGCACCACGTCTCCAGGGCCGGTGAGCACCTTCACCCCCGGCGGTACCTCAAGGTCACCGACGGTCAAGCGTTGACCGACGTGGACCTTCGTCACATCCACCTCAATGGCCCTGGGAATATCTGACGGCAGACATTCCACCTCAACCTCGTGGAGGTAGTGTCCCAGGATGCCGCCGGCCTTCGCCACCATTTCCTGGCCGCGGAGGGCCACCGGGACCCTGGTCCGCACCGCCTCTCCGAGAGCGACCCGAAAGAAGTCAACGTGCAGCAGTTCACCTTTCACCGGATCGGTTTGGACGTCTTTGATCATCGTGGGATAGGGATCGTCCTGCCCCTCGACTTGCAGTTTGACCAGGCTGGCGTGGCTGCTCAACACCCGCCGGAGTTCCCCCGTTCCTACACTTACCGGCAGGCCGTCCAGGCCGTGGCCGTAGACCACCGCCGGGGTAGACCCCGCGCGCCTGGCCGCCCGGGACGACCCTGTCCCTGGGGTTCGGAGGGTTGCGTGCAAAGTGGTCTCTGTCATGGCGTGTCCTCCTGGCTCGTAGTTTCCTACTCGAACATCTTGGATACTGAAAGATCCTCGTGGATCCGGATGATACCCTCCCCCAGCATCTTGGCGACCGAAAGTACCTTCAGCTTGGGACTTTGCTGGAGGGGAGGGATTGGGATCGTGTTGGTAACCACCACTTCCTTCAGGGGGGAGCTGTCCAGCCGCTCTCTGGCCGGTCCGGACAAAACGGCATGGGTCGCGCAGGCGTGCACCTCCGTTGCTCCCCGGTCCAGGAGCGCCTCGGCGCCCTTCACGATGCTGCCCGCCGTATCGATGATGTCGTCCACCATGATCACCGTCTTGCCCTTGACCTCGCCGACGACGTTCATGACTTCCGCTACATTAGGCTTCGGTCGCCGCTTGTCGATGATGCCGATGCTCGCGCCCAGGCGCCGCGCCAGTTCCCCCGCCCGGCTGACTCCGCCGGTGTCGGGAGAGACGACCGTGACGTCACTCAGGTCGCGAGCCATGAAGTATTCGGCCAATAGGGGGATCGCCGTAAGGTGGTCGACCGGCGAATCGAAGAAGCCTTGGATCTGGCCCGCGTGCAGGTCCATGGTTAAGACCCGCCGCGCTCCCGCGTCGGTAATCAGGTTGGCTACCAGCTTGGCCGAAATCGGCTCTCGGCCCCTGGACTTCCGGTCTTGCCGAGCGTAACCGTAATACGGGATGACCGCCGTGATCCGCCTGGCTGACGCCCTTCGAAGGCCGTCGATCATAATCAGGAGTTCCATGAGGTTGTCGTTCACCGGAGCACAGGTCGGCTGAAAGACAAAGGTATCGCACCCGCGGACACTTTCATTAATTATAACCTGGATCTCGCCGTTGGAGAAACGCCCGACCTCAGCCTGACCCAGCGGGATGCCGATGTGGGCCGCAATCTCCTTGGCCAGTGGCACATTGGCATTGCCAGAAAAGAGCTTCAGGCGAGCGTCTGAATAGCCCATTTAGCTGCGGAGTCCTCCTCAAACCGAGAATGGTCTTACCCCCTAACCTTGTCTACTTCGCCCCGTTTCGATGCTTTCCTGCTTGCCTTGCGCTCAGCCGCCGTTTCAAGGCGTAAACGTAACCCTCTTTGTTGACCTGTTGTTCCCGGGCGATGGCCAGGGCGCCGGCAGGGACGTCGCGGTTGATGGTCGAACCTGCCGCCACATAGGCGTCTTGGCCGATAGTCACGGGAGAAACCAGGTTGGCGTTGCAACCGACGAAGGCCTGGTTCTCGATGGTGCTGTGGTGTTTCTGAACACCATCGTAGTTCACCACCACGACCCCCGCTCCAACGTTTACGTGTTCGCCAACGGTAACGTCCCCCAGGTAGCAGTGGTGGTGAGCCTTGGCGCCGGTACCGAGGGTGGCGTTTTTCGTCTCCGCGTAGTTGCCAATCTCCGCCCCGGGTCCAATGACGGAATTCGGCCGCAAATGGGAAAACGGCCCGACCCGCGCACCTGCTCCAACCACGCTGTGCTCAACGACCGAAGTTTCCACGCAGGCGCCGTCTTCGATCCGCGAATCGCGGATGCGGGACATGGGACCGATCCGGCAACCGGTGCCGATTACGGTGGTGCCCTCCAGGAACGTCATCGGCTGAAGCACCGTGTCGCGGCCGACCGCCACCGTGGCGTGCACGTAGGTCGTGGATGGGTCCACCACGGTAACCCCGCTGGACATCAGCCCGTCGAGGACGCGCTCCCGCCAGACCGCCTCCGCCTGGGCCAGCCCCTGCCGAGTGTTGGGGCCGATTACGCTGCGGTAGTCCCTGGCCGCGGCCACTTCGACCCGGCGGCCTTCGGCAACGAGCAAGCCCAGCCCATCGGTGAGGTAGTACTCCCGCTGGGCGTTGTCGGGCCTAAGCCGCGAAAGGACCTGAAAGATCAGCGGGGCCTGGAAACAAAAGACCCCGCTCATCACTTCCCGGATCTGCAACTCCTCGGGCGAAGCGTCCTTTTCCTCTACCGTTCGAACGTACCGACCTTCCCGGTCGCGCACAACGCGCCCCAAACCTGACGGGTCGGGCATCACCGCGGTAAGAACTGTCGCCGCCGCCCGGGTCTCCCGGTGCCGCTCCAGCAGGTCCCGGAGAGTGCCGGGCTCCAGCAGCAAGTTGTCCCCGTACAGTACCAACAGGTCCCCGGCAAACTCCGGGAGCGCGGTCTGCGCCTGCATGACGGCGTGGCCGGTCCCGAGTTGCTCCTCCTGCAGCACGTACTCGACGGAGTCGCCCAATCTTTCTCGCACCCGATCGGCCTGATAGCCGATAACCACCACGCAGCGGCCTACCCCGGCCCCCCGGGCAGCCAGAACCACATGCTCCACCATCGGGCGGCCGGCGACCGGGTGCAGTACTTTAAGCAAGCCTGACTTCATCCTGGTTCCCTGGCCGGCGGCCAGCACCACCGCTGCTAGATCAACGGCCCTTTCTGAATCATGCAAAGCGCTCGCCCCTTCGACATAGGCTGTCTAACCATGGCCCAATATATTCCATGACCCCACTTCGATTTCCTTTCAAGAGAAAACAGCGGCCCGGTCGTCGGGCCGCCAAAAAACCTTTGATCCCTGGCCGCCGCCAGGCTCGGATGAAACTAGGCCGGGGTACCTTGCACCACCTCGGCGTACTTTCCCAGGACCGCCTCCTGAATCATCTGCCTTACCTCGGCGTTGATGGGGTGGGCGATGTCCCGGTATTCACCCTCCTGGGTCTTGCGGCTGGGCATCGCGATGAAAAGCCCGTTCTGCCCCTCAACCACACGCACCTCGTGAACCACAAACTGGTTGTCAAAGGTCACGGACGCGATCGCTTTCATCTTCCCTTCGCTCATGATCTTCCGCACCCGTACGTCTGTCACCTGCAATGTCGTAACCCCCTCTGTCAACATCTGTAAGGATGTTATTCGAGGAAGTCTTGGAGAATCCTCCCAGCGCAGCGCCTGTCTGGCAGAAAATTTATTCGACAGCAGAAACCCACTCTGCCGGTCGAATGCTGACGCGGCGTGCCTTCTCATCGACGCCATCGAGGACTGCCAGGGCCACCCGGTCCCGGACCAATTTCCGGGCCGGCTCCGCCGTTTCGACCAGCACGCCCAGTCCGAGAACCCGCGCTTCGAACTCACTCATCAGGTCCATCATGCCTCTGGCCGTGCCCCCAGCCTTCATAAAGTCATCGATCAGCAGCACTTTTGCCCCCGGCGGGACGGCTCGCCGGGGAAGGGACATGGTCTGAATGCGCCCGGTGGATCCCGACAGGAAATTGATCCCCACGGAGGGTCCCTCGGTGACCCGGGCGTCACGCCTGATCACCACCAGGGGCCGGTTCAAGTACCGGGCGGTCATCAGCGCCAGGGGAATGCCTTTGGTTTCTACGGTAATGACGTAGTCCGGAGCCGGTTGAGCGAAACGGCTGGCGAAGGTGCGGCCGATTTCGGCGGTCCACTCGGGGGTGAAAATCAGGTCGGTCATGTAAATGAAGCCCCCCGTCAAGATCCGGTGCGGCTCGCGTAAGCGTGCACAGAGGTTGGTGGCAAAGGCTTGCATTTGTGCCTTGGTCTTGATCGGTCGAAACACCACCCCGCCGGCTGCTCCCGGATGGCTTTCCAGCCTCCCCAGCCCCAGCCCGGCCAGCGACTCGCCCACCAGGTCCAAGTCCTCACTGATCGTTGACTTGGCCACACCCAGCACTTTGCCAAGTTGCCCCAGGGTGAAGGGGGTGGCCGGGTGCTCCAGCAAGAGGTGACTTAACTGAACCAGGCGGTCGCTGCGCCGCATCCTCTCCATCGCTTACTTTAGCGCGGCCCGGACCAATTGGAGGTCACTCGGCTTGTCGACATCAATGCCGATTTCCGGATGGGGGCAAACAACGGCGGCTCCCCGGATGCCCCAAAGGCTGGAGATCTTCGCTTCCAGCTCGGGGATGGTGAGGAGCTTGAGCAGTAACTTTAAGATGAAGACGGGGCCCAGCAGACGAGCCAGTGCGAGGGGGTTCTTGCGGTTGGCGATAAAGTTTTCAACTTTGGGCGCCACCGGTTCGACGATCCAGGGTTCAACCACAAAGACGTTCCCGCCGGTGAAAACCCCTTCCTGCAGCGCCACGTAGGTCCGCTTGACGAGGGGGTATTTCCGTTCATTCACCGATTTCTCGACGATCGGGTAGTACAGGTCGGCCTGCCGCGCGTCGCACAGGCCGAGAAAAGCATCAACCACCGGGGCGGTGAGCAGGGGGATGTCGGATGTGGCGATCAGCATCCGTTCATCAGCGGGCAGGCGGCGCGCTCCGATCTTGATGTTTTCAATGATGGACGATCCGTCGTCCAGCAGCTCCGCCTGGTGTTCGGCGACACTGTTCCGCAGTTCCTGGGTCGGGCCCACCACGACGATCCGCCCAATTCGTCCAGACTGCCGCAGGGCCGTCAAGACATAGTGGATCATCGGTTTCCCGTTAATATCGACCAGAGCCTTGCTGGAGGCGTCCGTAAAGCTCCTAAGGGAATCTGTATCTGTTCGGCCGGCCAGGACCAGCGCGTTAGCGGCCACCGCCCATCCCCCTTGCGTTGCGGATTTGTCAACCAGCAGGCCAGCGCTTTTAGATATTCGCGGATCATCCACAAACTCCTTCGACCGGATATTTTGGCGCCGTTTTCCGCCTCTCGACAGCAGGTGTTGGGAGTCGAAAGAACGAAGTACCAGATCGACACCCGTCCATGATGGAGGTTCTGTGATGCGGAGACTGGCCCTGGTAGCCCTGCTGGCAGGGATTTTGGCACCTTCCCTGCTGGCTCCTTCGCCAGCCTTGGCCTCGGTTCCGGCCGTTTCGGCCCAGGCGGCAATAATGATCGACGGCTCTACGGGTCAGGTCCTTTACGAAAAGAACTCCCGGCAACACATGTATCCCGCCAGCACCACCAAGATCTTGACCGCGATCATCGCCATCGAACGCGGTCACCTCGACGACACGGTGATCGTCAGCCGCCGCGCTTTCGACCAGGAGGGTACCTCCGCCTACCTGGAGGTAGGTGAACGCCGGACCCTGGAAGAGTTACTGTACGGGATGATGCTGCCCTCAGGCAACGACGCGGCGATGGCCATCGCGGAGCACATCGGCGGCCGCGCGGACGGGTTCGTCGACCTGATGAACGAAAAAGCCAAGACCCTCGGGGCCCTGGACAGCCATTTCGTCACCCCCAGCGGTTTGCACGACCCTGATCATTACACCTCTGCCCGCGACCTCGCCCTGATTGCCCGGTATGCCTTGACCGATCCCATCTTTGCGCGAATCGTGAGCACCCGCGAATATACCCTGCCCGGTGGTGCCCAACCGCGGCACTTCGTCAACCTGAACAAGCTCCTGTGGACCTATCCGGAAGCCATCGGCATCAAAACCGGTTACACTCCCGAAGCGGGCCACACCCTGGTAGGAGCCGCCGAGCACAATGGTCGCAAGTTGATCGTTGTACTGATGAAAGGCGACCTTCAGGGCATCTACCGCGATGCCCAGGCCCTCTTCGACTTCGGGTGGACCGCTTTCAGACCTGAACGTCTGGTCCCCCAGGGAACGATCGCCGGCACCGTCGCGGTGCAGGACGGAGCGGAAGACATCGTCGATGTGGTCAGCGGCCAATCGTTGACCCTGCTTACCGCGACCGACGAAGCCAGCGGGCTGCCAAGCGCGATCAAACCCTCCGAACTTGAACGGCGGGTCTTCTTGCCCGCCCGCTTGGAGGCCCCGCTCGCCGCCGGTGCCCGGGTCGGCGAGTTGCAACTGATCGAGCGCGGGCGGGTGCTCGGTGCTGTCGACCTCGTCGTAAACCATCCAGTGGCGGTAAGAACGACCACCCGGACCTGGCGGAACCGGCTGGCCAAGCTTGGGGCGCTGACCAGGCGCGTACCGGTGGCCGGTCACCTGACCCCGGCGGGGTGGGGAGCCCTGGGACTATACGCCGTCTGGCGCACCGGCGTGGGCATCCGCCGCTACCGCAGGAAGCACCTGAGCAGACGCCGGCTGGGCCGGCTACACCCCCCCGGCTACCTACCCCTGCACCGGATGATGCGCAATTCCGGCAACTAGTCGACCCCATTCCCGGTCGTTGTGTAGGCTGTTTCGGTCCAAGCCGCCTCCCCTAGTTGGGCGGCGATTTTTTGTGCGTGGCGACCATTCCTGGCCAACCCCACCACGGTCGGTCCGGCCCCCGTCATTACGGCCCCCAAGGCGCCGGCCTGCAGGAAGGCTGACTTCAGGGCTCCGATGACGGGGTGGCGCGGGATCATCACCGTCTCCAGCACGTTATGCATGGCCGCGCCAATCTCCTCCAGATCGCCCTCCGCAAGGGCCTGTAGCATGGCGCCCTGGTTGGGCCTTGAAACCATGGAATCCGGGAGCAAGGAGCGGTAGACCTCGGCGGTGGACTTGGGGACCGGCGGCCTGGCCAGGACCAGGGAAAGGCTTCGGGCTACCCGAATCGGCTCCAGTACCTCCCCCCGGCCCGAGGCCAGGGCGGGCCGCTCATCCAGGCAAAAGGGTACGTCCGAACCTAGGGCCGAAGCCACTCGTGCCAGTTCCGAGCGGCCGGCGCCGAGTCCCCACAGGCGGTTGAGGGCCACCAAAGTCGCCGCCGCGTCCGCGCTGCCTCCGCCCAGGCCGGCCGCCAGCGGGAGCTGCTTTTGGACCATCACCCGGCAGCCTGCCTTTGCTTCTCCCAGTTCTTCGGCCAAGCGTCTGGCAGCCAACCCGATGATGTCCTCCCGGGGGGCGGGAAGTTCAGACCCGAAGGTCCCTCCGGTGACCAGGCGCACTCCCAGGCAGGGCGTGAACACCAGAGTGTCAGCCAGACTGATCGGCAGGATCACCGACCGTATCTCGTGGTACCCGTCGGCGCGCCTCGCCAGGACGTCCAGGGTGAGGTTTACTTTGGCGTGGGCCAGGACCGCGAGCCGTTTCATGGTGTTGGCTTCGCAATGCGGCCCCGGATCTCCTGCCGTGGTCAGCGACCGCCCTTTTTACAGACCCCCGGCTGCCTCGACGGCGCAGGCCACCGCCTCCTTGGCTGCCGCTTCGATAACCTCCACCACAGGCTGGAACCGTTCGTAGAACACCACCACGATGTCCCCTGGGCCGGCTTCCTTCAGCGCCGCCCTGACCGCCTCAATTTCGTTCGGAATCACCTTCACCCGGTCTCCGGCTAGCCCTGACTCGGCAATCCCTCTTTTCAGCAGGCCAGCCACCTCGCCGGGGCGGCGCCCCCGCAGGTCCTGATCCTCTTTGATGAAAACCACATCGAGGCGTTCGGCCACCACCCGCCCCAGGCGGGTGATCGTCTCGTCGCGACGATCGCCCGGCGTCCCGACCACGCCCAAGACGCGGGAGGGCCGCATCGCCTGAAGCACCTTCAGGGTTTCCGCGCAACCGTCCGGGTTGTGGCCGTAATCGACCACGACCCTGAAGTTCGCTACGTCGAACAGGTTCAGCCTGCCCGGGTTCTGATGGCGGTTGGCGCCGAAACCCTTGAGCCCCGTCCGGACGATCTCCGGCGACAGCCCCAGGGCCAGGGCGGCCGCCGCCGCCCCGAGGGCGTTGTAGAGCTGGTGGGTAGCCAACCCCGAGAGGGTCAGCGGGATCGACTTGACCGCCAACAGCCTTTGTTCCCGACCCTCCCCCGCCAAGACCACCTGCCCCCGGCGGACGTAGAGCGCCCTGCCCCCGGCGGCCAGGTGCCGGTGGACGGCCAGGTTGTCTGCCGCGGCGCTGAACACTATCACATTCCCCCGGGCCTGCTGTTGCATCGCCAGCACCAGGGGGTCGTCGGCGTTGAGCACGGCGGTGCCCCCTTCCCGAACCGTCTCCACCACCAACGACTTGACATGGGCCATGTCCTCAAGGGTCTCAATTCCGTCCTGACCGAGGTGATCTTCGGCAACGTTGGTGACCAATCCAACGTCACAGGCGTCAAAGCCCAGCCCGGCCCGGATGATTCCTCCCCTGGCCGTCTCCAGTACGGCGACCTCGATGGTGGGGTCCGTCAGTACCGTTCGGGCGCTGCGAGGCCCGGCGGCATCCCCGCCGGCGACCTTCTGACCGGCGAGGTAGATGCCGTCCGTGGTGGTTAGCCCTACCCGCAGGCCGGCGACGGAGAGGAGGTGAGCCAGCGCCCGGGCGGTCGTCGTCTTGCCGTTGGTGCCGGTGATGGCCGCAATGGGTATGCGGGAAGAGGTTCCGGGGGGAAAGAGGTGATCGACGATGGCGCCGGCCGCGTCCCGCGGCCTTCCCCGGCTCGGGTAGTGGTGCATGCGGATGCCGGGGGCGGCGTTGACCTCGATCAAGGCTCCCCCGCTCCCGGTCAGCGGCTGGTCCAGGGACGGGGCGACCAGGTCGACGCCCGCGACGTCCAACCCCACCGTTCGGGCGGCGCGCACGGCCAG
>JAJYMS010000201.1 GCA_021786825.1 Bacillota bacterium
ACCTGAACCGTTTCATCGAGGCGGCCGGTGATCTGATGGCGCTCTTGGAGGCGCTGCCCGATCCCCGGAAGCGGCGAGGGATCCGGCACCGCCAGGCGGTGGTGTTGGTGGTGGCGATCTGCGCCTGCCTTTCGGGGGCGCGCAGCTTCTTGGCGATTGGCGAGTGGGCGGCGGCGTTGCCCCAGGAAGCGCTGAAGCGTCTCGGTTGCCGCTGGCATCCCATCCGCTGCTGCTACATCCCTCCCAGTGAGCCGACGTTGCGCCGGACGCTCCAGGCCGTGGACCCGGCCCTGATCGACCAGGCGTTGGGAGGGTGGATAGGACGCCAGGCGAATGGGACCGCCGTGGGAGTGGACGGCAAGACCCTGCGGGGCGCGGTGGCCCCGGACGGCAGCAGGGTGAAACTGCTCAGCACCCTGGTCCACAAGGAGGGGGTGGTCATCGGCCAACGGGCTGTGGACCCCTCCCACAACGAGATAACGGAGTTCATCCCGCTGCTATCTCCGCTGGATCTCGCCGGGAAGGTGGTGACCGCCGACGCCATGCATACCCAGCGGGAGCACGCCCGGTTCCTGGTGGAAGAGAAGAGAGCCGACTACCTGTTCACCGTCAAAGAGAACCAGCCCACCCTGCTCGACGATCTGAAAGCGGTGGACCAGGACTCTTTTTCCCCCTCCTGTCGTCGTCACTAATAAGGGTCACGGCCGCCTTGAGCGCCGTGAGATCCGGACTAGCACGGCCCTCGGTGGCTACATCGACTTCCCGTACGCTGCCCAGGTGATCCGCATCCGGCGGACGGTCCTTCACTTGCGGACCGGTGTCCTCCATGAGCAGACGGTCTACGCCATCACCAGCCTACCCCCGGAGCGGGCAGGCTCCCGCCGGATCGGCGAACTGGCACGGGGACACTGGGAGATCGAGAACCGACTGCACTGGGTACGAGACGTGACCTTCGATGAGGATCGCTCCCAGGTGCGGACCGGTTCGGGCCCCCGGGTCCTGGCCACCCTGCGGAACTTCGTCATCAGCTGCCTGCGGCTGGCCGGCTGCACCAACATCGCTCGCGGACTGCGCTACCTGGCCCGTAACTGGCAGCTCCCCCTAACCCTGCTCGGTCTCTGATCCCTTACCGCGCTACCACGGCCGCGCCCGGGGACACCTCCCGCAGGCAGTCTGCCCTTGCCCCGAAACCTGCCCAGTCCCCGCCAGGTTAGCCAGATCCGCCCGTCCTGCCCTCCAAACGGGTCGGGCCCACCTCCAGCCATCGACATCCCCATCGTATCAACCTGCCGTCGAGACTTTGACGTGGACCTGGCCAAGTTCCCAGGGTCTCGTCAAAGTCGTGTAGTTGAAGCTGAAAGGGAGAGGGCTGGCTTTTTTCGCCGGTTTGTAGTATACGTTGGGAGGTGCAGTAGCCCGAGGGACCTTTCGGGCAGGATGGGAGCGGTTCGGTGGAAAAGCCGCTGCTGGTGCGGCTGGTGCGCGCCGATGAGGTGGTTCGCTGGGACGAGTTGATGGCGGCCCACCACTACCTGGGGATGCGGCGGCTGGTGGGGGAGTCGCTCCGGTATGTGGCCGAAGAGGGAGGCGAGTGGCGGGCGCTGGTGGGGTGGGGGAGCGCCGCGTTCAAGTGCGCGCCCCGAGACCGCTGGATCGGCTGGACGCGGGAGCAGCAGTGGCGGCGGCTGCGCTTCGTGGCGAACAACCTGCGCTTCCTGGTGCTGCCCGAGGCGCGTCGGCCGAACCTGGCCTCTCGGGTGCTGGGGGCCAACCTGCGGCGGCTGTCCCGGGACTGGCAGGCGGTGTTCGGCCACCCGGTGCTGCTGGCGGAGACCTTCGTGGGCCCCCGTTTCACGGGAGGTTGCTACCGTGCCGCGGGGTGGCAGGAGTTGGGGCGCACTCGGGGCTATCGTCGCAATGGGGGCCGCTACTACTTCCATGGGAAGCCGAAGGGGGTGTGGGTGCGGCTGCTGCATCGGCGGGGGCGGGAATGGCTCGCGGCGCCCTTCGATGCCCCCAGCTTATATGCGGGAGAACCTCCCATGATCGACCTGAACCGTTTCATCGAGGCGGCCGGTGATCTGATGGCGCTCTTGGAGGCGCTGCCCGATCCCCGGAAGCGGCGAGGGATCCGGCACCGCCAGGCGGTGGTGTTGGTGGTGGCGATCTGCGCCTGTCTTTCGGGGGCGCGCAGCTTCCTGGCCATCGGCGAGTGGGCGGCGGCGTTGCCCCAGGAAGCGCTGAAGCGTCTCGGTTGCCGCTGGCATCCTATCCGCCGCTGCTACATCCCTCCCAGCGAGCCGACGCTGCGCCGGACGCTACAGGCGGTGGACCCGGCGCTGATCGACCGGGAGTTAGGGGGCTGGCTGGGGAGCCTTGCTCCGGGGAGCGCGGTGGCGGTGGACGGCAAGACGCTGCGGGGGGCGGTGGGCCAGGACGGCAGCAGGGTGAAACTGCTCAGCACCCTGGTCCACAAGGAGGGGGTGGTCATCGGCCAACGGGCTGTGGACCCCGCCCACAACGAGATAACGGAGTTCATGCCGCTGCTGGCGCCCCTGGATCTCGCCGGGAAGGTGGTGACCGCCGACGCCATGCATACCCAGCGGGAGCACGCCCGGTTCCTGGTGGAGGAGAAGAGAGCCGACTACCTGTTCACTGTTAAGGAGAACCAGCCCACCCTGCTCGACGACCTGAAAGCGGTGGACCAGGACTCTTTTTCCCCCTCCTGTCGTCGTCACTAATAAGGGTCACGGCCGCATCGAGCGCCGTGAGATCCGGACCAGCATGGCCCTCGGTGGCTACATCGACTTCCCGTACGCTGCCCAGGTGATCCGCATCCGGCGGACGGTCATTCACTTGCGGACCGGTGTCCTCCATGAGCAGACGGCCTACGGCATCACCAGCCTACCCCCGGAGCGGGCCGACGCCCGCCGGATCGGCGAACTGGCACGGGGACACTGGGAGATCGAGAACCGGTTACACTGGGTGCGAGACGTGACCTTCGATGAGGATCGTTCCCAGGTGCGGACCGGTTCGGGCCCCCGGGTCCTGGCCACCCTGCGGAACTTCGTCATCAGCTGCCTGCGGCTGGCCGGCTGCACCAACATCGCTCGCGGGCTGCGCTACCTGGCCCGGAACTGGCAGTTCGCCCTAACCCTGCTCGGTCTCTGATCCCTTACCGCGCCACCATGGCGACGCCCGGGGACACGTCCAGCGGGTAGTCCCTCCTTGCCCCGAAACCTGCCCGGTCCCCGCCAGGTTAGCCAGAACCGCCCGCCCTGCCCTCCGAATGGCTACCGAACCCACCTCCAGCCCATCGACATCCCCATCGTCTCAGCCTGCCAGCGAGACTTTGACGTGGACCTGGGAGGGCGAGGGTCCCGCCCGAGCCGCCGGGCTTCAGCAAACGGGACGGGTGCCAACGGAGGAGGCGGCTCGGGCGGGACCCTCGCCCTCCCCAGTCTTCGGCCCAGCCAGCACCCAGAATCGTGGCCCGTCCCGATCGATGGAAGGCCACCTCCCCGCGCATAGCTGGTCCCCGACTTGCAGGTGGTTGTTCTAGCGTCAACACCCCCGTTTTGCGCTTTTCGAACAAAGGAGGAGAGCATCCATGCGTGCATCGCGACCCACTCTCATGTTGGCAGGCGTCGTCGCTCTGTCCCTGTCGGCGCTCGGGGCTGCCAGTGTAGCGGCGTCTCCCTCGGCGGCGGGGGACCCAGCCAAAGGGAGGTACATCGTGGCCGCTAACGGCGGCTGCGACTGCCACGGTCCCGACCTGGCGGGGTTCAAGGAAGATGCTCCGGCGGCGCAGTCGGGAGAGATGTTCCGGGGAGCCTTCGGCAGCGTGACAGCGAAGAACATCACGCCTGACAAGGAAACCGGCATCGGCGATTGGACCGACGACGAGGTCATCAACGCGATCCGCAACGGTGTGGACGCCGATGGAATGCCGCTGTTCCCCATCATGCCGTACGTGTCGTTCCACTTCATGTCCAACACGGACGTGGCCGACCTGGTGGCGTTCCTGCGCACCATCCCGGCGGTGAGGAACGACGTGCCGGAAAACGAGTTGAACGTGTCTGTTCCGGCGCCGCCGTCCCTGCCACCTTCACCGGCCACGGCTCCAACTAGCGGCATTGAGCGAGGCAGGTACCTGGTGAGCGCGATCAGCATCTGTGGTAATTGCCACACGCCCTCCCTGCCCTCCGGCGTGCCGGATACCAGCAAGTTCCTCGCGGGCGGTACGATCGAAAACGAGATCGCGGCGAATCTCACCCCCGACAAAGTGACCGGCATCGGCAACTGGACAGACGCCCAGATCGCGGCGGTGCTGAGGTTCGCCCTGGAGCCGGAGGGGACCCGGGTGAGCGGTCTGATGTTCTATCTGGACGGGGGGATTCCGCTCTCGGGCGGGTTCAGCCAGTTGACAGATAGCGACCGCGGCGCGATCGTTGCCTTCCTGAGGACGATCCCCGCCGTGAGCAACGTCGCGGCCAACGGCGCGGGGTTCCAGTTCGGGTTCAAGACGCTGTCGGACTTGCTTCCCGCCATCGTCGGTCTGCCCCTGGAGAACCAGCATCCCGTCGCGAACGGGGACATCCTTCAGCAGACGACGGGCGGGGTACTGCAGTACCGGCCATCCACCAACGTCCCCAGTTTCACCGACGGGTTCATGACCTGGCTCCTGGGGCCCTTCGGCCTGCAGGAGAGGTTGAACACCCAACGGTTCGACTGGGAGCGGTAGGCGCCTCCTGGGAGCGCCGGCGTCTCGCCGGCAAGCGGGCGGAAC
>JAJYMS010000096.1 GCA_021786825.1 Bacillota bacterium
GATCTTGACTCGAATCGTCGGAATTGCGCACAAGAAGGTCTGCATTGCAAGCGAAAGCGGGCCCTGGCTGGGCTCGCGGTGTTCACGGCGCTGGCCCTGGGGATTGCGGGTTGCGGCACCAAGGCGACGGGCCCGGCGTCCGGCGGCTCAGCCGGGGGGAACACCGGCGGAACCGTCAAGATCGGCTGGATCGGCGGCCTCACTGGCCCCCTTTCCGAGTTCGTGCTGGATTCCAAAGAAGGAGCCGATTTCGCCAAGGACGAGATCAACCAGAAAGGCGGCGTCCTGGGGAAGAAGATCGAACTGATCTACGCAGATACCCAGATGGACCCCCAGAAGGCGCGGGAAGCCGTGCAGCGCTACATTTCCTCGGACAAGGTCGTGGCCATCGACGGGGACTACTACAGCCCCAACACCCTCGCCATCATACCGCTGATCGAACAGTCGAAGATGCCCATCGCCAGCCCCAACTCGAACGCGGATGAGGTCACCTCCCAGGGCGCCAAGTACATCGTTCGGGTCGCCGCCTCCTCCTCTTCCAACGCCAGCGTTCCGGTCGAATACGTGCTAAGCACGCTGCACCTGAAAACGTGGGTCGTCTTTGGTGGTTCCGACGGCTACTCGAAGTCCAACGCGAACGCCGCGGAGCAGTACTTGAAGTCTCACAACGCGACGCTGCAGGGCACCGAGAGCTATGACCGGGCTACCACCAAGGACTTCAGCAACCTGCTCCTCAAGTACAAGGAGAGGCAGCCCGATGCCATCTTCCTCGCGGGCGGCCCGGCCGACAGCGGGTTGATCGTCAAACAGGCCCGGGGTCTGGGGATCAAATCGCAGTTCGTATCCACCAACTCGGTGGCCAAGCAGGCTGTCTGGGAGATCGGTGGTGATGCCTTGCAGGGGATCATCATGGTGGCGGACTTCGCCGGCATTGCCACCAACTATAAGGACTTCGCCGAGAAGAGCACAATAGACTTCATCGACGCCTTCAAGGCCACCCACGGCGGGAAGGTGCCCTCTTACGACAACGCCCACGGCTATGACACGCTGCGGATCATCGCCCAGGGCATTCGGGCCGCCGACAGCACCGACGGGACGAAGGTGGCGGGGGCCATGCACAAGCTGGAGTACCATGGCGCCCTGGGCACCCTCAAGGTCCAGCCGGACGGCGCCGTGGTCATCAACATGTACATCATGAAGTGGGACAAGGGCAAGATGGTGATTCTCAGCAAGGTCGCCGCGCAGTAAGGCCGGTTTCAGCCCCGGCGGGCGTGAGCCCGCCGGGGCCACACTCAGGGAGGTGCGCAATGCTCTTCGACCAGGTCATCATCGGTCTGGCGATCGGAGCGTCCTATAGCCTGATCGGGATCGGGTTCAGCATGATGTTTCGCTCCATCGGCTTGCTGAACTTCGCCCATCCCCATTTCATGATGATCGGCGCCATGGTCGGGTACTCATTGGCGGTGAGCCTCGGCTTCCCCATGTGGATCGTCGTCCCGGGGGCAGCCGTGGCCGCCGGGCTGGTGGCCCTTGGGGTCGAGGTCTTCGGGTTGACGCCGCTCCGGCGCCGGGGCAGCCCGCAGGTGAACCAGATCATCTCGACCATCGGGTGGGGCATCATCCTCTCCAACGCCGCCATGCTCCTCTGGGGCCCCTACCCGTTGGCGTACCCCCAAAACCTGTCCGGCAAGACCTTCTACCTCGGTGCGGTGCAGCTTTCCACCCAGAACGCCCTGATCTTCGGCACCGGCATCGTGGTGATGCTGCTCCTCCAGGGCTTTTACAGCTACACATCGATGGGGCTGGCCATGCGGGCCACCGCGGACGACCCCGAAATCGCCATGCTGATGGGGGTTAAGCCGGACCTGGTCCGGCGGATGACCTTCTTTTTGAGCGGCGCTCTCGGCGGCGTGGCCGGCGCTTTTATCGGCTCCCTGTTCTTTGCCTCCTTCGACCTGGGCACCTTTGGCATGCGCGCCTTCTCGGCGTCCGTACTGGGCGGGTTCGGGAATGTGATCGGCGCCATGTTCGGCGGGCTGGCCCTGGGCGTGATCGAGACCCTCGGCGCTACCTACATCTCATCCGCGTACAAGGACGTCATCGCCTTCGGGCTGGTGATCCTGATCCTGCTATTGCGGCCCGACGGCCTGTTCAACTTCGGCCGTCGCAGGGTCGTCTAGTCGCAAGTCCGATCGACTTCGTGAGGTGGAACAAGCATGCGCATCGAAGAGCAGTTTCGGGTCAAGGCCCCGGTCCAGAGGGTGTGGGATTTCATGTCCGACCTGGAGCGGTTCGGGCCCTGCATTCCGGGGTGCACCTCGGTCGTCAGGCTCGACGACAAGGCTTACAAGATGACGGTCAAACAAAAGGTCGGTCCGATCAGTGTGAGTTTCGAGCTTGACACCGTGGTCACCAGAACGGAAGCCCCAGTGCTGCTGGAGGCTTTCGGCCGGGGGAAGGACCCCCGGATCGGCAGTGGCATCGAAGAGAGAATCACCATGAGGCTGGTCCCAGCCGAAGCGGAGACCGATGTGGTGGTGGGCCTGGACGTCACCATGAGTGGGGTGCTGGGGACCCTCGGGCAGGGAGTGGTCAAGGCCAAGGTAAAACAGATGGCCGGAGAGGTTGCCGCCGCTGTCCAGGCCCAAGTGGAGGCCGCCGGTTGAGCCTGCGGGTGGTAGGCCAGCGGGCCGTGCGGGTGGATGCCCGGGAGAAGGTCAGCGGCGACGCCGTCTACGTGGGCGACCTGAAGCTGCCGGGGATGCTCTACGCCAAGGTGCTCCGGAGCCCCTACCCTCATGCCAGGATCGTCAGGATCGATACCGCCAAGGCCGCCGCCCTCCCGGGCGTCCGGGCGGTCATCACCGCCGAGGACACCTCCAAGGTCAGGGGGGGCGGGCTCTTCGTGCAGGACGTGCCGCCCCTGGCCATTGACAAGGTGCGCTACGTGGGGGAGGAGGTGGCCGCCGTGGCGGCTGTCTCCCCGGCGGTGGCGGAGGCGGCTCTGGACCTGATCGAGGTGGAATACGCGGAGCTGCCGGCGGTCTTCGACCCCTTCGAGGCGATAGCCCCGGACGCCCCCCAACTGCACGACGATCACCCCGGGAACATCGCCTGGCAGGTCAGCTTCCACCGCGGGGACGTCGACGCCGGCCTGGCCGCGGCCGACCTGGTCCTGGAGGCCGATTTCAGCACCCACCACCAGTACCACGCCTACACGGAGCCCATCGGGACGGTGGCCAGCTGGACCAGGGGCGACCAGCTCACGGTTTACGCCAACTGCCAGTCGGTCTTCATGACCCGGGAGAAGCTGTCCCACGTCCTCCAGATCCCCCCCGCCGCCATCCGGGTGATCCAGCCCTACGTGGGAGGGGCCTTCGGCGGCAAGACCGCGGACGAGAACAACATGTACGTCGCGGCCCTCCTGTCGCGGAAGTGCCGCAAGCCGGTCCGCCTCATCAACACCCGGGAGGAGGAGTTCATCGCCTCGCGGCCGCGGGTGCCCGTCAACATCCACCTGAAGATGGGCTTCACCCGGGACGGCCGGATCACCGCCAAGGACTGCCAGATCGTCAACGACAACGGGGCCTACACTGTGCTGGCGGCCCCCATGCTGGGCGTCACGTCGCGCCGGGTCGACCACCAGTACCGCCTCGCCAACGTCCGGGTGGACGCCAGGCTGATCTACACGAACCGCATTCCGTCGGGTTCCATGCGCGGCTTCGGCAATCCGGAGATGCACTTCGCCCAGGAGCAGTTGATGGACATGGCCGCCGAGCGCCTGGGCCTTGATCCCATGGACGTCCACCTGATCAACGGGGTGGAGCGGGGGGACGTGACGGTGCACGGGGCCAGGCTGCTCTCATGCGAGTTGAAACAGTGCGTCCGGAACGTCCGGTCCGCTTCCGACTGGGACCGCCGCCGCCGGGAAAAGGTTCCCGGCCGCGGCATCGGGATGGCCACTTACGTGCACGTCAGCGGCAAGCGGCACTTTGGCAACTGGGACGGTTCCACGGCGATCGTCAAGGTCGACCCGGACGGGGCTGTGGTGGTCCTGGCCGGGGAGGGGGACCTGGGGCAGGGGTCGCGTACCATCTTGGCGCAAACCTGCGCGGAGGAACTCGGGGTTGCTTACGAAGCGGTCATGGTTTCCTTCGGCGACACCGAGCTTACCCCATACTGCGACGGCGCCCACGCCAGCCGGGTGACCTACATCGGGGCCAACGCGGTGAAGGCTGCGGCTGCCGACGCCAGGCGCCAGGTGTTGGAGACGGCCGCCGAGATCCTGGGCGTCCCGCGGTCCGAACTGAGCGTGGCGGGCGGGACGGTTGTCTCCCAGGCCGACCCGGCGGCGAGGGTGCCCTTCGCCGAAGCGGTCCGCCGGCGCATTCAACGCAACGGGGGGACGACGGTGATCGGCGTGGGAAGCTTCGACGCGCCCTCGGAGATGGAGAATCCCGAGCGCTACGGCAACGAGTCGGGTGCTTACAACTTCGGCGCTCACGTGGCCGAGGTGGAAGTCGACCCGGAGACGGGAGGGGTGAAGGTCGTAAACTACTGGACCTGCGAAGACGTGGGCACGGTGATGAATCCGATGCTGGCCGAGGGCCAGGTCGAGGGAGCGGTGGTGCAGGGCCTCGGCTACGCCCTGGTGGAATGGATCCAGAACGAGGACGGCCGGGTGATCAACCCCAACTTCACCGATTACAAGCTGCCGTCCTTCGACAACA
>JAJYMS010000250.1 GCA_021786825.1 Bacillota bacterium
GAAGCAAGCGGGAACCAATGGATGTGCCCCTGCCACGGCAGCCGCTACTCGGTCTACGGACTCCCCCTCGCCGGCCCCGCCCGGGACCCTCTGCGCCGGGCCCTGCTGACCCTGGATGCCCAGGGTGAACTCGTTGTCGACACCACCCGTCCGGTGAACCTGAATTACCGCCTGAAAGTGTAGGCTCGAGGGACGCGCACCTCGCGCCGCACGGGAGCCAACTTCAGAATGGAAAGGAGGGGCCGATGATGGCGGGTTCCGCCCCGGGACAAGTGGGTGTTCAGCGCCGCAGTTTCATCACTCATCTCCGCCCCATCTACGTTTACGAACGAGCAGCCCGCGTCGCCCACACCCTTTGCCTCGGCGGCCTCTCCTTTCTTTTTTCCCTCTTCGCGGTGGTCTCCGGGGTCGTGTTGATGTTTCAATACCTGCCCGGTACCGGCTACGCGAACGTGGCGGGGATAACCTGGATCCTGCCCTTTGGCCGGGTGATCCGGTCGGTGCATTACTGGGCCAGCCAGTTGATGGTGCTATCCGTTTTCGGGCACCTTGGCCGGGTGTTCTACACCCGTTCGTATCAAAGGCCCCGGGAGTTGAATTGGCTGGTGGGCGTTGGACTGCTCGTAGTGTCAGTGATCCTGGACTTCACCGGTTACCTCCTGCGAGGCAACCAGGAGACGCAAGCCGCGGCTTCGGTGGCTGCCAACCTGCTCCGCCTCGTACCGGCGGCGGGCGCAGCCTTGGGCCGGATCTTCCTGGGCCCAGCGGCCAACGCCGGAAGCAGCAGCGCCTCACTGGCCGTCTACGCCTGGCACTGCGCCGGTTTACCGCTGGCTCTGGGCACCCTGGTGGCCCTGCATTTCTGGCGCATCCGCAAGGATGGCATCACCCGGCCTCTGTAGTCAAGCATAGTGAAGCCATGGAAAACGTCCAGCGGAACCGGACCAGCGAAGATGCAAGAATCTCCCTGTCGGCCCTGGCCGCCCGGGAGTGGGTGGCTGGCCTGGCAGCGGCCAACCTGATCCTGTTGTTGGCGCTTGCGGCGCCCCCCACCGCTGGCACGCCGCCGGACGCTGCCGTGACGAACAGGGATTACGCTCCGTGGGTCTTCGGGGCCGTGCAGGTTTTGTTGAGACACCTGCCCCCGGTTTGGGGCGGGATCGCGCTGCCGGCCGTCGGTTTGCTGCTGCTGGCCGCCCTTCCTTACCTGGCCCGCCTGGGCTGGGACCGGTATGGCAGGCGATTGGTCGGCCTTGCCTACGTAGGCGTTGCGCTATTAACGCTGTACTTTCTGATTCGGGGATAAACCCTTTCCAGCAGGAACCCCTCCGAGGTGTCACGAGACATGTCCAGGAAGAGTGCCCTCTGCTTAGCCCTGAGCCTGCTACTTATGGGGCAGGTCTTGTTTATCCGGTGGCAGGAGGGGCGGGAGCCCTGGACTCAGTACCAGCGCCGCTATTTCGCCGCGCAGAAGCTTTCCGCCCGTCAGCCGCAGGTGGTAAGCCTGAGGCTGCCCGGCGGGAAGGTTGAACTCTGCTTGACCTGTCACCTGGGAATCGAGGAGATCAGCCCGTCCCACCCGATAGAAGAGTTCGGCTGCACCTCGTGCCACGGCGGAAACCCGCTTTCCCTGGATGTCAGCGAGGCCCACCAGGGGTTGGCGGGTGGGGGCAACCCAGCGGCCTTTGACGTGGCGGGAAGCACTTGCGGAGGGCCGGGACCCAACGGCGCGCCCTGCCACGAAGGCAATCCCGACCCCGAGGATAACTTGGTGGCGCGGGTCAAGCAAAGCCTGATGTCCACCAAGGCCGGGGAGGTAGGCCAGGCCCGTTTCGCCCTGGGTCTGCAGCCGGACCCGTTTGCCTTCCTCCTCGGGGACCTGGCGACGGCGGCCCAGTTACCCCACCCCTTGGACGGGAGGTCGCAGGAACGGCCCTTCCGGGCGAACTGTCTCGGCCGCTGTCATCTCAACGCCGGCGCTTACGGTGACTCCTCCAGGTCGTACTCAGGCGGCTGTGCCGCCTGCCACTACCTTTACGACCCCACCGGGACTTACCGGGGTCGGGACGTGACTATCCCCCGCAATCAAAAGGGGCACGGGGCAGAACACCGCCTGACGTCCCGCATTCCCTATACCCAGTGCAACCTCTGCCACAACCGGGGGACTCACTCGCTAGCCACGATGACCTTCACCTTCCGCCAGGATCTTGGTGCCACCACGCCGGTCCTCGGCCAAGGTAGGGCTCCCTCTTGGGAAAGCCGAAAACAGGCCTACTACATCCCACAGGAGTCGTACTCCAAGTGTGAGGTCTCCCTGGATTGTATCGATTGCCATACTCGGCACGAGGTCATGGGCGACCCAAAGGACGACAACCATCCACTCACCGCCAAGGTTGAGGCCCAGCGCATCCAATGCCTCGACTGTCACGGTACCCGGTCCGCTCCCCCGGCCTCGGTGACCTTGACTGACCCGAACGACCGGGTTTTCAAGGACCCCCGCCTTGCGGAACTCGGACTCCCGCCGTTGGCGGTGGGGAGCGTTGTAGGTTTCACCTCTCGGGGCGATAAGCTTCCCTTTGTCCGCTTTGTAGGGACAAAGGTGACCCTTTACAGCAAGGTGACCGGGAAAGCCTTCCCGGTACCCATCGTTTTCGGTTCAGGCTGCGAACAGTCGCCCGAACAACAGAGCGCCGATGCCTGCCATCGCTGCCACGACCTTTCCCCCAATTTCCAAGCGACTTCTCACTAAAATCGAGGGAACTGGGCAACTTTGCCCTCCGGTCGGTTTCCATGCAGGTATGGGGTTTGATGCATGGAAGTAGTGCTAGCAGATAGGTGTTCCCCAAGAGGCAGATTGACATGTTCGAGCATGAGGCTCTACGCCGCTTTCGGCAGGAAAAGGGATATACGTTGCGGCAGTTCGCTAAACTGCTGGAGGTTTCGCCATCCCATCTGAGCGAACTTGAGCGCGGCTTGAAGAACCCTTCAGCCCGCACCCTGATGCGGTTAAAATCAACCCTGGGCATGCGAGGGGAGTACTCCTCCCCCCTGGAGTTTACACCGGGCTCCGACATCGGTCGCCGCCTGCGCGGGTTGCGGGAGGAGCGGTCCATAAGCCTCGAAGAGCTGGCTGAAGCGACGGGGCTATCACCCGGGTACCTGCGCGCCGTGGAAGAAACCGCGCTTGTCGCTCCGGTGGCCGACTTGCAGAAGATAATGGACAGCCTGGCCATCTCGCTGGATCAGATCAGTTCCAACCCCCGGGCGGCCGGTCAGCGAGTGAAATGGCTGCGGAAACAGGCGGGACTGACCCAGGCTGAACTGGCGGAAAGCGCTGGTGTTTCGCCGGGTTTGGTGGCGCAGGTGGAACAGGGGAAGATCCTGCCCTCCTTGAAAACCGTGGCCGCCATAGCAGAGGTTCTTGGAACGACCCCTTGTTACCTGATCAGCGAACAGGAGGACGTTGACTCGGTGATCGCGGCGCTACCCCCCACCGTCCGTTCGCTGCTCCTGGAGCCCAAGGTGCAGGCGATTCTGTTCCACGTCGTCCCGCTCAAGGAAGACCAGTTGGACTTTGTCCTCGACTTTCTATGCCTCTTGCAGAACCACCTAGGGGAGACGGGTAGCCTCGAGGGTGAACCCGGAGGAGCCGATCTTCCTTGACGGCCTCCCGCAGGAAATGATCAAGCTAGAATTGCGCGAAGGCCACCCTGGAGGGCGGCCCTATTTTTTTGGCGTTCGACATTCATATTCCTAGATGGAATGCATCCCATAACAGGAGTTAATACGTCGCCGGCGAATATCCTCGGTGGTGGGTAGCTTCAGGGAAAGGAGTAGCAGACGTGAATCTTTCTTACCTGAAAACCTTTGCGGCGGTAGTTGAGAACAGAGGCTTTTCCCGGGCGGCCGCGGAGTTGCACCTCACCCAGCCGGCCGTCACCAAGCACGTCCAGGCCTTGGAGAGCCACTTCGGCCGGCCTCTGCTCGCAATGGCGGGACGCGAAGCGGTCCCCACGGAAGAGGGGAGAATCCTCTACCGGTACGCCCAGGATGTCTTGCGCATCCTGGCGGCGGCGGAAGCGGCCCTGGCGGAAGCCGGCGACACCCTGAGGGGGCCGTTGCACCTGGGGGCCAGCACCATCCCCGGCCAATACGTCTTGCCCCACGTGATCGGCCCCTTTCGGCGGGCCCATCCCCTGCTTGACCTGCACCTGGAGGTGAGCGATACCCACCAGGTTGCCCGCAAGGTGGCGGAAAACAAGGCGGACGTCGGGGTAGTGGGAAGCCAGGTCAAGGACCGGCGGCTGAGCACCCTCCCCTTTGTTGAGGACGAACTGGCCGTCATCATGCCGCCGAATCATCCCCTGGCCGCGCGGGACACGGTTTATGCGCGGGACCTGGTCAGCCAGCCGGTGGTATGGCGCAAGGCTGGCTCCGGGACCCGGAAATCGGTGGAAGACCGCCTGGCGGAGATCGGGGTTACCCTGGACTCGAAACAACGGGTCCTGGAGGTCGACAGTACCGAAGCCGCCGTGGCAGCCGTGGAGGCCGGACTGGGCTGGTCCATAGTCTCCAGTTGGGCGGTTGTCAAGTCGATCACCCTTGGGGCGGTGGTCGCCAAGCGCCCGGCGGACGTCTCCCTGAAGCGAAAACTCTTCATCATCCATCCTCGCCACGGCGCCTCGCGGGCGGCCAGGGCCTTCACCGAGTTCTTGCAGGGACCGGCGGGAAAGGAAGCACTGAAAAACATGACGTCAGGGACAGGAGTCTAAACATGGGCCGAACTGTTCCTCCCCAGCGAAAGATTGTGGTAGACAACGGCAACGCTGCGCGGGCGCCCGCCATCCCACCTTATCCGTGGCCACTGGTGATCTTCCTGGTGGTGGCGGTCGTGGGCCTCTTTTACGTAAAATGGAACCCTTATTACCACAAGGCCTTGGTGGCCGCGGCGAAGCACACCCTCGGCGCCTCCATCCTGTCCGGAAACACGCCGGTAGCCCCCGTGCCGTCCTGGGAGGCGGCATGGGGGTACGCGGCGGCCTACTTCCGGGCTGTCTGGCAAGCGGTCGTCCTTGGCCTCGTCTTGGGCTCCCTCACCGAAGTCCTGTTGCCCGGGCAATTGCTTCAGCGGTTCTTTGGGTCCGCCCGCCTGCGCGGCATTGCCCTGGGGGGGGCAGCCGCCGTGCCCTCCATGATGTGCACCTGTTGCGTGGCTCCGGTAGCCGTTGGGATGCGCAAACAGTCCGTGCCTGTAGGAGCTGCCCTGGCGTACTTCCTGGGCAACCCCGTGCTAAACCCGGCCACTCTTGTTTTCATGGCGCTTACCCTTTCCTGGCAGTTGGTGGTCCTGCGCCTGGTCGTGGGCATGGTCGCGGTGTTCGGGATCAGTTTCGTGGCTAGCAAGCTGATGGGAGACGAAGCCGCGGAAAGCTTCACCCATGAACCGACTCCCGCGGGTACTCAGGGAAATTGGCCGCTCCGCTGGCTGCGTTCCCTGGGGCGCCTGGCCCTCGACAGTCTACCGATCTACGTGGTGATGGTGCTCCTGCTGGGAGCCGCCCGGGCCCTGCTGTTTCCCGCGATAAACCCGCACTGGGGCGACAGCATCTGGGTGATCGCCGGGTTTGCCGTGGCCGGGACCCTCTTCATGATTCCCACGGCGGCTGAAATCCCCATCGTGCAGACCATGCTTTCCTTCGGCCTGAGCACCGGCCCGGCGGCCGCGTTGCTGGTCACTCTACCGGCCGTCAGCCTCCCGTCTCTCCTGATGATCAGGAACTCTTTTTCCACCCGGGTGCTGGTTTTTGTGGCCGTGGCGGTAGCGGTCCTGGGAGTAGCGAGCGGCCTGTTGGCCGGCCAACTTTTCAGGCTTTAGTTCCCGCCAGGTGGATCAGCGGACCGTGACCGGGCGCCCACTAAACCGCCGGTCCCACCCGCGCGGCCGAGACCATCTCTTGCTTGATTTTGTCCAGCAGTTCGATGATTTCCGTTGACACTGCCTGCACCTCGGCGACCGCTTGGCCCGCCTCGGCCTTCCGGCCGCTGTTGTATAGCGCCACCGCGCGTCGGGCCAGTTCATGCAGCCGGGCGTGGGGCTTCTCCAATCGGATGTAGCTCGCGCAATTGCGACCGTCCTTGCTTCCCTCGGCGTAGTACCAGCGGCCCAGACGGCAATCACGGTGGGAAGCGACCTGGTTGTCCTCCAGGCGCTCCTTGCCGGCCAGCATCGCCTCCAGTCGCTTCCGCCAGATCAGGTGGTCGGCTTTCGCCAGTTCCAACAGTTGCACCGGTTCCACGTCAACCTTGAAGCGAGCCGTCTGCTCCCGCAGGGCTTCACTTGATTCTCCCAACCGGCTCGTGACCCCGGCAACCGCTTCGGTCACCTCCGCCATTTCCCGGACCGCCCCGGCCAGGGCTTCGGCGGCCTTGGCGGTCTCCTCGACGCCGGCCACGATATGGGTGACCTGGCCCGCAGTCTGCTCTACGGCAGCGGACATCTCCTCGGAACTGGCCGAGTTCTCCTCGGCGATGGCCGCCACCCCGTCCACTTCCTTGGCTAGTCGCAAGCTGATTTGCTTCATCTGATCGGCCGACCCCGAGATCGTCCGCACTTCCTCGGCGCTCCCGCTGGAAGCCACCAGGATCTCGGACATGGTCCGCTCAACCTGCTCCGCCACCCCTGAAACCTGCTGTACCATCTGCCCAATGCCGGCCATGGCGGTCGCCGCATCGTTGACGCCGCGCCCGATCTCGGTGATGATGTCGCCGATCTCCTTGGCCGCCCTTTGCGACCGGTCGGCCAGTTTCCTCACCTCATCGGCCACGACGGCGAATCCCTTGCCGTGCTCTCCGGCGCGCGCCGCCTCGATCGCCGCGTTCAGGGCCAACAGGTTGGTTTGTTCGGCAATCTCCGAGATCACCTGCACGATTTCACCGATCTTGCGGCTCATGGCTTCGAGGTTGCTCATCCGGGAGTCCATCCCTGACAGGGCCTCGAAAACCCGGCTGATCCGATCGAGGGATTGCTTGATCCCGGCTGAACTGCCGCTGGCCGTTTGCTCCGCTTCCACCGCCTTGGCCATCGCGGTAGCGGCCCCCGCGGTCACGGCTTCGGCGCTGGTAACTACGGCGTGAACGGCCTCTGAGATCCGGCGGACGCTCTCCGCCTGATCCTGGGCCCCGGTCGCCACCTGCTCCACGGCCTGCTTGATCTGGTTGATGGCCAAACCGATCTCCTCGATGGCCTGCTTCTGGTCGGCGACAGCGCCGGTCACCCTGTTACCCGACCCACCGACCCGGTCCGCGGTTTGCTTGGCGCGGCCGGCAATGGACTCCAACTCCACCTCGAGGCCGCTGACCACCCCGACGGACATCAGGACCCTGGTAATGATGGTGCGCAGGTTCTTGAGCATGTCGTTAAAAGCTTTGGCCGCTTGGCCCAGTTCGTCGCTGGAGGTGAGCCTGACCTCCTCCGCGCGAAGGTCCGCGTCGGCTACCCGCTCGGCGCCCCGCGCCAGGTGCAGGACCGGTCTGCGCACGTGCCGGAAGGTGAGATAGGCCACCGCCAAACCCGCCGCGGCGGCGGCGAACGCCAGCAGCAACCCCACCCATTCGTAGCGCCGCAGGAGCAGGTGCAGCCCCGGGTCGACCCCGGACACCGCCTGGCCGGCCAACTGCAAGGAATAGTAGGCCACGCCCTGGACACTGGCGGTCAAGAGCACGACCAGCATTACACCCCCGGTCAGCCTGACGGCCAGCGAGTTCTTCCAATTCATCTAGGCACCCCCATCCTTCTACGCCGTGCTTCGGCCACCGGCGCTAAACAAAGTCAAGGTCTACCGTGGATTCAATGACTTGCAAGTTTCGTACCAAAGAAAAAGGCGGGGCCCCACCCCGCCTTTCGCCGTGCCAGCGCCCTCCAGACGGCAAAATACCGCGCCGGGTTGGCTGAACAGCGCAAGTTTTTCACCCTGTCCGGGGACGGGCTGAATCAGTCCGGCAGGGGCTGCGACGGATCCCAGACGTAAAAAGTGCCGGTCGCGACCGCCACCAGGCGCCCGGTGTTGTCCAGCACCCGGCACTCAGTGTAGGCGAGCGTCTGGCCTGCCCGCAGGACCTCGACCTCGGCCACCAGCTCCTCTCCCCGCCCCGGAGCCACATAGGTCATTTTGATCTCCACGGTCACACAGGCCATGGTGCCCTGATACCGCCGCCAAACAGCGTAACCCATCAACGAATCGGCCAGCGTATAGGTCGCGCCACCGTGGACGATGTGTTGGCGGTTCAGGATCTGCGGCCGGATCGGCAGGTGTCCCCGCCACCGACCCTGGGTCTCCTCCTCGACGGTGATGCCCCAAAAGTCGGTGAGGAAGCGGTACTTGTCGATGGGCGCCTTTTGAAAGGCGGCCAGCGCGTCGGCGACGATCTGTAACTCGGTCGGACTCAGCTTCTGTAGACTCAGCGCCAGGTTTTTCGCGGTCGGCTGTTCTTGGGGCACGTCGAACCCTCCTTCTTCCAATGCCCAAGCTCGATACCATACCAAAAGCGCCTCCCCGGAGTGGGAGGCGCCGCCGAGCCGGAAGTCTCAGTGAAGCAGCGTCAGAGCGATGGAGGTGCCCATAAACAAGACGGCAAACACGGTGCTGATGCGGCCAAGCAGTTCATCCATGCCCTTCTTTTTGCCGAACACGGTCTCAGCCCCGCCCGCGATTGCGCCGGAAAGCCCTGCGCTACGCCCTGACTGGAGGAGCACGGTGGCGATCAGGCCAAAACTGAAAAGTATGTGAAAAACTGTGAACGTTATATACACGTTCTCACTCCCCCCACGCCGGTTAATTCTAGCACACTCCCAGACGGCAGGCAACTTCAAGCCGGAAATGCCTCGCGTCCGGCGAAGACGGCTGACGTACCGAGTTCCTCTTCGATTCGGAGCAGGCGGTTGTATTTGGCCACTCGCTCGCTGCGGGAGGGCGCTCCGGTCTTGATCTGGCCAGTCCCCGCCGCCACCACCAGGTCGGCGATGAACGTGTCTTCCGTCTCGCCGGAGCGGTGGGAAACGACCGCCGTAAACCCTGCCAGGCGCGCCACCTCGATGGCGTTCAGCGTCTCGGTCAGCGTCCCGATCTGATTGAGCTTGATCAGAACGGAATTGGCTACCCCGGTTTGAATCCCCCGGCGGAGGCGTTGCACGTTGGTGACGAAGAGGTCGTCGCCGACCAACTGGACGCGGCTGCCCAGTCGCTCAGTGAGGAATTTCCACCCTTCCCAATCCTCTTCGGCCAACCCGTCCTCGATGGAAATGATCGGATAACGGTCGACCCAGGCGGCGTAGTACTCCACCATCTGCTGATTGGAAAGGCGCTTGCCCTCGCCCTTGAGTTCATATTTCCCGGCGTGGTAAAACTCCGAGGCGGCGGGGTCGAGGGCCAAAAAGGCTTCCTTGCCAGGGGCATAACCGGCCGTCTCGATGGCCTTGAGAATGACTTCGATGGCCTCCTCGTTGGAGCGCAGGTCCGGGGCAAATCCCCCTTCGTCGCCTGCCCCGGTATTCAGTCCCTTCTTTCTAAGGACCGCCTTCAGGGCGTGAAAAACCTCCGCCCCCATTCGCAGGGATTCGGCGAAGTTGCCAACTCCCGCGGGAACCAGCATGAACTCCTGCAAGTCGACGTTGTTGTCGGCATGCTTGCCGCCGTTGAGGATGTTCATCATCGGGACCGGCAGGCGGCGGGCTCCGACGCCTCCCAAATAGCGGTAGAGGGGCGCCTCCACGGCGTCGGCGGAGGCCCGCGCCACCGCCAGCGAAACCCCCAACGTGGCGTTGGCGCCCAGCCTCTCCTTGTTGGGGGTGCCGTCCAGTTCGATCAGCGTCTGGTCCACCCCTGCCTGATCGTTCGCGTCCATGCCCACAACCTCGGGGGCGATCAGGTTCTTCACGTTGGCGACCGCCGTCAGGACCCCCTTGCCACCGTAGCGGGACTGGTCACCGTCCCTGAGTTCGACGGCTTCGAACTGCCCGGTTGAGGCGCCGGAGGGAACGGCGGCCCGGCCGATAACACCGCTGGCCAGGGCCACGTCCACCTCAACGGTGGGATTGCCGCGTGAATCAAGGATCTCCCGCGCGGTACAACTGGTTATCGTCGTCAAGTGCCTTACCTCCCTGCTTTTCCTGCTCCAACAGGCTCCGGCCGGTCATCTCCGCCGGCTTTGGCAGACCCATCAAATCGCAAAGTGTCGGAGACACGTCGGCGAGAACCCCGGAACGCATTCGCCGGTTCCGGTGCGCCTCGGACACCAGCAGCGCCGGGACCGGATTGAGGGTGTGGTTGGTGTGCGGTTCACCCGTCCGGTAGTCGATCATCTGGTCACAGTTGCCGTGGTCAGCCACGACCAAAAGGGGCGTGCCGACCTCGACGGCCGCCTTGGCCACCCGGCCGACGCACTCGTCGACCACCTCCACGGCGCGCACCGCCGCTTGCAGCACGCCGGTGTGCCCCACCATGTCGGGATTGGCGAAATTCATTACGATCAGGCCGTATTGCTTGGACCGGATGGCCCTTTCAGCCACCTCGGTCACCTGGTGGGCGCTCATCGCCGGCTGCAAGTCGTAAGTGGCCACCTTCGGCGACGGGATCAGGCGCCGGTCCTCCCCGGGAAGTGCCTGCTCTTCCCCACCGTTGAAGAAGAAGGTGACGTGGGCATACTTCTCGGTTTCCGCCAGCCGGAGTTGCTTAAGGCCGTGACTGGACACCAGGTCGCCCATCGTCCGGTCCAACGGTTGGGGGTCGAAAATGTGCGGGATGGCAAAGCCCTCGTCGTACTGCGTCATCGCCAGGAAGCGAACCGCCGGGGGAGCGCCCCGGTCGAAGCCCTCAAATTCCCCGTCGATGAAGGCCCGGGTCAGTTGCCGGGCGCGGTCAGCCCGGAAGTTGAAGCAGATCACCGCGTCGCCATCCCGGACCGGCGCCACCGGCCGGCCCCGCTCGTCCACGATCACCGTCGGATGGACGAACTCATCCGTCTCCTGACGATCGTAAGCGGCCCGCAGGGCCTCCAACGCCGAGCGGGCGGCGTGCCCCTCTCCGCGGACGATGGCGCGGTAGGCCTCCGCCGTCCTCTCCCAGCGCCGATCGCGGTCCATGGCGTAGTAGCGCCCGCTGACCGTTGCCACGCGCCCCACCCCGCGGCGGGCCATTTCCCGCTCCAGTTCCTCCAGGTAGTCGCCGGCACTGGTGGGCGGGACGTCCCGGCCGTCCAGAAAAGCATGCACCACGACCCGGGACAGTCCTCGCCGCACGGCCAGGTCCAGGATCGCGTACAGGTGTCGCTGGTGGCTGTGGACGCCCCCGGGAGAGCAAAGCCCCATCAGGTGGAGGGTCACCCCCGGGCGGACGGCCACCGCCATGGCTTCGTTGAGGGGCTGGCTGTCGAAGAAGACCCCGGTCCGAATCGCCTTGTCAATGCGGACCAGGTCCTGGTAGACGACTCTCCCCGCCCCTAGGTTGAGGTGGCCCACGTTGGAGTCGCCCATCTGGCCCTCCACCAGGCCGACGTCCTCGCCCGAAGCCCCCAGGGTGGCCAAGGGGTAGCTCGCCATCAACTCGTCGAGGTTGGGAGTGCGAGCGAGGAAAACCGCGTTGCCCTTCTTGCGGTAGTTGAGGCCGAGACCGTCCAGCACACACAGGATGGCTGGTCCAAACCCGTTGGCCATCCCCCTAACTCCCGGCTGCGGCAGCCCGCAGCAAGGCCGCGAAGGAATCGGCCCGCAGGCTCGCCCCGCCCACGAGAGCGCCGTCAATGTCCGGTTGCGCCACAAACTCCGCCAGATTATCCGGCTTGACGCTCCCGCCGTACTGAATCCGCGCTTCCCCGGCAGCCTCCCGCCCGAAGCTCGCTGACAAATGTCCCCGTATCAAGGCCGCCGCGGCCTGGGCGTCGGGCGCGGTGGCCGGGACCCCGCTGCCGATGGCCCACACGGGTTCGTAGGCCACGGTCAGCAGAGCCGCCTGTCCGGGCTCCAATCCATCCAAAGCCCCCCGGAGCTGCCCCAGCAGAACCGCTTCCGTTCGGCCTGCTTCCCGCTCGGGGCCCGTCTCCCCGATGCACAGGATGGGCCGCAGGCCATGCCGGTAGGCGGCCTGAAGTTTGAGGCGAACGCCGGCGTCCGTCTCATGAAAGTATTGGCGGCGCTCCGAGTGGCCGACGATTACGAAGCGGCATCCCAGGTCGGCCAACTGGGGCCCGGAGATCTCCCCGGTAAAGGCTCCCTGAGCCTCCCAGTGCAGGTTCTGAGCGCCCAGCAAGTAGGGAGAGCCCGCCAGGGCGGGTCCGACGGCGGCCAGGGTCGTGAAGGGCGCGCAGACCACGCCCTCGACCGGCGCCGGATCGGCCAGTTCGTTCCGCAGCCGGGCCCCGAATTCGGCCGCTTCGGCCACCGTCTTATACATCTTCCAGTTGGCGGCAACGAGTCTTGTCCGCCCCACTCTCACTCCCCCTTGGTCAAGGCCGGGGGAAGGGTTGCCCCCCGGTCAAGCAAGGCTGCCACTCCGGGCAGGGTCTTGCCCTCCAGGAATTCCAGGGACGCTCCTCCGCCGGTCGAGATGTGGCCCATCCGGCCGGCCAGCCCGGCCTCCTCCACCGCCGCCACCGAGTCCCCCCCGCCCACGACGGTCATCGCCCCGGAGGCAGCCAGGGCCTGAGCCACCGCCCGCGTGCCGGCGGCAAAGGGCTCCACTTCAAAAACCCCCATCGGGCCGTTCCAGAGGGCGGTCTTCAGGCCAGCGATGGCCTCGGCGAATTGCTCCCGGGTTCGCGGGCCGATGTCCAGGGCCCGCCAGCCCGGGGGGATGGCCTCGGCCGAAACGACCTGCCGCTGAGCTTTCGGGTCCAGCGCGGTAGCCGCTACCAGGTCGACGGGCAGCAGGAGGGTGATGCCCCGGTCCGCCGACCGGCGAAGCAGCTCGCCGGCCAGGGGGACCTTGTCTTCCTCGACCAGCGAATCCCCCGTGCCCAACCCCCGCGCTCGCAAGAAAGTGTTGGCCATTCCCCCGCCGATCAGCAACACGTCCACCTTGGAGATGAGGTTGTCAAGAACCTGGATCTTGTCGGAGACCTTGGCTCCCCCGATGATTGCCCCGAATGGACGCTCGGGGGCTTCAAGGGCCTTGCCCAGTGCTTCCAGTTCACGTTCCATCAAGAACCCCGCCACCGCCGGCAGATAGTGGGTGATTCCTTCCGTCGAAGCGTGGGCCCGATGGGCTGCGCCGAAGGCGTCGTTGACGAATACTTCTGCCCCGGACGCCAGTTCCTCCGCAAACCGGGGGTCGTTCTTTTCCTCCCCATGATGAAAGCGGAGATTTTCCAGCAGGAGGACGTCCCCGTCGCCCAGTTCGTCCACCGCTCGGCGCACCGCCGGACCCACGCAGTCGTCCACCTTTCGCACCGGCCGCTGCAGGAGCTTCCGCAGGGGTTCGGCCACCGGATCCAGGCGGAACTCCGGCCGCGGTTGGCCTTTGGGACGCCCAAGGTGGGAGGCCAGGACGACCCTGGCCCCCTGACCGGTCAGGTAGCTGATGGTCGGAATCGAGGCCCGGATACGGGTGTCGTCGGCAACCCGGCCACCGCTCAAGGGAACGTTGAAGTCCACCCGGCAGAACACCTTCCGACCCCTCAGCGCCACGTCGCGAACCGTTAACTTGTTCATCCGGCAAGCCCTCTACAAGCCCTTGGACCCGACGAAGGCGGCGAGGTCAACCAGCCGGTTGGAATAGCCCCACTCGTTGTCATACCAGGCAATCACCTTCACCAGGTCGTCGCCGACCACCATGGTCGACTTGGCGTCAACGACCGAGGAGAGCGAGGTACCCTTATAATCGGTGGAGACAAGCTCTTCTTCCGAATAACCCAGGATCCCCCGCAGTTCGCCCTCGGCTGCTTCGCGCAAGGCCTGGTTGACCTGCTCGGCGGTGGCGGGGTGTTCCAGTTCGGCGGTAAGGTCCACCACCGATACCACCGGAACCGGGACGCGGAGGGAAAAGCCGTTCAGCTTGCCCTTCAGCTCGGGCAGGACCAGGGCCACCGCCTTGGCCGCCCCGGTGGTGGTCGGGATGATGGACAGGCCGGCCGCCCGGGCGCGGCGGATATCGCGGTGCGGGAAATCGAGGATGACCTGGTCGTTGGTATAGGCGTGCACGGTGTTCATCAGGCCCTTCCTGATCCCGAACCGCTCGTGCAGCACCTTGGCCACGGGGGCCAGGCAATTGGTGGTGCAGGAGGCGTTGGAAATCACGTGGTGGTTGGTGGGATCGTAGCGCCCCTGGTTGACCCCCAACACGATGGTGATGTCCTCGCCCTTCGCCGGAGCCGAAATGATTACCTTCCTGGCCCCACCCCCGGTTATGTGCGCAACCGCCTTTTCCTTCTCAGTGAACCGCCCGGTCGATTCGATCACCACCTGCACCCCGAGGTCTTTCCAGGGGAGTTTGGCGGGATCCTTCTCGGCCAATACCCGGAGTTTCCGGTCGTTCAGCCGGAACCCGTCGTCCGTGGGTTCAATCCGGTCGGGCAGGGTGCCGTAGTTGGAGTCATACTTCAATAGGTGGGCAAGCGTTGCCGGGGTGGTCAGATCGTTGACCGCGACGATCTCCAGTTCAGGGCGGTCCTTGGCGATCCGCAAGAACCGCCGGCCGATGCTCCCGAAGCCGTTGATCCCGATTCTGGTTACCAAACTGCATTCCCCCTATCCTACCGTTATTGCGCCAAGTCGCCCCGCTGAAGTTCCTGGACGTCAACCGTAGCGCTTTCGCCTGGTGGAGGGCGCCAGCCCTATCTCTTCCCGGTACTTGGCCACCGTGCGGCGGGAGATCGGGATCCCCCGCTCGCTCAGGCGGCCAGCCAGGGCCTGGTCGGAGAGCGGTTCACGCGGGTTTTCCTGTTCCACCAGGTCCCGCATAATCCGCTTGATGCTTTCGGCGGATACGCCGGTCCCCGGTTGTCCTTCCACCCCCCGCGAAAAGAAGAAGCGCAATTCGAAGACGCCCTGCGGGGTCTGCGCATACTTCCCAGCCACGGCGCGGCTCACCGTCGACTCGTGCATGCCGATCATCTCGGCCACCTCCCGCAGGGTCATCGGCTTCAGGTGGCGGACGCCACGGTCGAAAAACGCCCGCTGCCGCTTTACAATGCTGTCCATCACCCGGTAGAGGGTGAGCCGCCGCTGCTCGATGCTCTTGAGGAACCAAAGGGCGGAATGCAGCTTGGACTCCAGAAACTTCCGGGTCTCACCGTCGGTGGTATGCAGCAGTTGCCGGTACTGAGGGCTGACGCCCAGGCGCGGGATGGGCGCGTCGTTGGCAATGATTACGTACTCCGTACCGACCCGTTCCACGAGCACGTCAGGTACGACGTAGCGGACGTCCAGTGGGTGCCCGAAGCGCCGACCCGGCTTGGGGTCAAGGGTTTTGAGGAGATCCACGGCCTCTTGGATTTCCAGCGGGCTGACCCCCAGGGCGGCCGCGATACGGGTGATCCGCCCCTCGGCGAGGTCGCCCAGGTGCTCGCGGATCAGGGCCGGGCCGAGAGGGTTTGTGTAGCCAAGGCTTTCCCATTGCAACAACAGGCATTCCTGTAGGCTGCGGGCACCTACCCCGGGAGGGTCGAAACCCTGCACCGCCCGCAGCGCCTGTTCGACCACCTCCGCGTCTACCGACAATCGCCCGGCGACTTCCGCCAGGTCGACCGTCAGCGAACCATGATCGTCCAGGCTGCCGATCAGGAACTCCGCTACACGGCGCCGGGTCTCTTCGAGCCCGGCCAGTTGCAACTGGGCCAACAGGTGTTCCTGCAGCGTCGGCGCCTGGGTGTAGAAGGATTCGAACCCAGGCTCCTGCTCCCGCCGGGAGGCCACCCGGCCGGCGGACATCCCGAGGTCCCTGCCATCGTGGAAGAACTCCGCCCATTCCTCGTTGTCAACCCTCTCCCGGTCCTGCTCTTCGCCCGAAGGCTGGTCCGAAGCGGAGTCTTCGCCTCCGTCCTCCTTGAGTTCCAAGACCGGGTTTTGCAGCAGTTGCTCTTCGAGGTATTCGCGGAGTTCGGCCACCGGTAGCTGCAGGATCTTCAGCGCCTGCCTTAACTCGGGGGTCATCACCAGTCGCTGGCTCTGTTGCATTGACAGTTCGTAGCCGATCTTCACCGTCAAATCCTCCGCCCCGGGGTCAGAACTCCTCCCACGCTACTGCTATTCTCTCCTTAGAACCCCGTTTTCCCTTGCGGCGACCTCGCGACGGATCCCCTTGGCCGGCCCACCACTTCCATATCTCAAATCGCATTCTGCTTCATATCGTTAGAACGTACCAGTCTTGGCTATTCGAGGATTGACCCCCCGTTTCCTTCATGTTACACTTCATACTAACCTTCACAATTGCGCGGGTAATCTGCCGACGATGAACAACCCGGCGGCGGTCAGTCCCGCCCGCAGGAGGTGGCGCCGAAATCAGAAAACAACTGGCGGAAAAGGTAAGCTGCAGTACCCGGATTCACTCACCAAATCCACGGGAGGGAGATTGGGGATGAACTCTGCGGTAGCACTGGTCGGTGCGCTGGTGGTCGCCTTCGCTGGGTATTATCTCTACGCCGCTCGAATGGACCGCACGGTCGTCAAGGCCGATCCAAAGCGCACCACCCCGGCAAAGATGTACATGGATGGAGTAGACTTCATTCCGACCGGGCGGCACGTGCTCTTCGGGTACCAGTTCAAGTCCATCGCCGCCCTGGGGCCGATCACCGGGCCGATCATCGCCGTACAGTGGGGTTGGCTGCCTGCCTTGCTGTGGTTGGGTATCGGCGTGTTCGTGCTGGGCTGGGTCCAGGACTACACCTCGGCCATGCTCACCATTCGCAATGACGGACAGAGTTTCGGGGCGCTCTCCTACCGGCTTATCTCTCCGCGAGCCCGGGGTACCCTGATGGCATTCATTTATTTTTACCTGATTCTGATCGTGGCAGCCTTCGGCAAGATAGTCGCCGACATGCTCACCCAGAGCCCCGTCGTCCCGTTTGCCATTCTTTCCCTGATGCTCACCGGGGTGCTGGCGGGCCAGGCCATCTACCGGGGAAAGATGGACATTCTCCTGGTGACCCTGGTGATGGTTGTCCTCTCCCTGGGCGGAATCTGGTTGGGGACGAAGTTCCAACTCGCCGCCTCCACCGACGTCTGGCTGCTGTTCACCCTTTTCTTCTGCTACCTGGGAGCGGTTCTGCCGATCTGGAGCTACGCCCAGCCGGTCAACTATATTTCATTTTACCTGGTGGCTCTGGGGATTCTCGGTGCCATGGTCGGCGTCTTCGTGGGCCATCCGAATTTCAGCCTGCCATCCTTCACCGCTTTCTCCCCCGCCGCCGGTCAATACCTCTGGCCCCTGCTGTTCGTGACCATCGCCTGCGGCGCCGTCTCCGGCTGGCACTCCCTGGTGTCAAGTTCGGGCACCGGCCGCCAAATTGAAAGCGAGGCGGACGTCAAGTACGTCGCCGCGGGAGCGATGTTCACGGAGATGGTAATGGGTGTCCTGGCAGTGATCATCGCCGCTGCCACCTTCGCCAACAAAGCCGGGTTCGGTAACGCGCTCAAGGCCGGCGGACCGGCCAACGTGTTCAACGTCGGGATGTCGTCCCTCCTGGGCTATCTGGGAATCAGCAAGGCCTTCGGGGTAGCCTTCGCAGGCGCCATGTACGCCATTCTGGCCATCACCGTCATGCAGTTGGTGGTCCGCTTCATGCGGGTGGCCGGCAAGGAGCTGGTGGGAGAGAGGTTCCCGTTGATCGGGAACATGCATTTCGGCTCCCTCATTGCGCTGTTCCTGGGGTGGGCCCTGATCAAGACGGGTACCTGGCAGTATATCTGGACCCTGTTCGGCGGGTCCAACCAGCTCATGGCCTCGCTGGCCCTGCTGCTGGCCTCCATCTGGCTCAGGCGGGAGGGCAGAGCCTCGGGTTGGACTTTCTACCCGATGCTCTTCATGCTGGTAACCACCCTCTCCGCCCTGACCTTGACCGCCTACAACCTGGCCTTCGTCAACGCCCCCAAGCTGCTGGCCGGCACGGCCAAGCCCCCGGCGGGGCAGACCCTCGCCATGGCCGTCGGCGGTAACTACGTGGCGGCGGCCATCGGCGCCTTCCTGATCATGGCGGCCCTCATTCTGGCCTACGACGGGATCCGCGTCTACCTCCAGCTGCGCGGGCAGGGGAGCGCCGCCAGCCTGCCGCAGCAGGGCGACTGAGGGACGATCCCGGCGGTCCACACAGCCAGGCGATCCATTGGCACCCTCCCCGGAGGCGGGGGCACCACGACGGGCCTTCCGGCCCAGGCCCCCGCCCACCGAGGCGGGCGACTAGCGTGTCGTGAACCAGCGGCTCCAGCCGCTGGCGTACAAGGAGTGAAGCGAGTGTTCTGGAAGAAGAAGCCCCGCAACGATGCCCCTACGCCCGAAGAGCAGGAAAAGGAGGGGCTGGGCACGGCCGTCAAGCAGTTCATCTACGGGATGGCCGCCCATGACATGACGCGTTACGCCCTCAAAACCCGCTCCAGCATGGAGCACCTCTTCATTCTGATCACCATGGGAGACCTGCTGGGGGTGCCCATTTTGCCCCCCTACTACTCCTTGCGGCTGCTGCCCTACGTGGTTCCGCAGGTGAGCACCTGGAAACGCCGCATGCTGCGGGAGAAAGACCTTACCGACGCCCTGTTCTAGGGCTGGGCTCCGCCGAGGCCCAATTTCGTCGGTGGCAACCCGAATCTCTGGAGGTGACCCGGTTGTCCCTGGCCGACTTCTTTCGGCAAAACCCGAATGTACGCTACCTAATGTACGGTGGCAAGGGGGGGCTCGGCAAAACCACCTTTTCCGCCGCCACGGCTTATTACCTCGCCAAGCAGGGATATCGAGTGCTGGTTTTCTCCGTCGACCCCCAGGCCTCACTGTCGGACATCTTTGAGCGAAACATCTTCGGCCAGGGCGAGGTCGAGATCATGCCCAACCTCTACGCCTGCGAGATCGACGCCGACAAGCGAATCAAGAGCTACCAGAACGAGGTCCGGCAGAAAATCAAGGACATGTACGGGATGGAAGAAATCCCGGAGGAGATCGAGAACTACATCCAGGCGGCCTCGGGCGAACCGGCCATGGAGGAGTCGGCCATTTTCGACGAAGTGGTCAATATCGTGGTCAAAGGCGGCTACGATTACTACATTTACGACTTGGTCCCCCTCGGTCACGCCCTTTACTACCTGTCCATGGCGTCGGTGTACGACGCCTGGATCGACAAGATCACCGGGCTGCGGGAGCAGATGCGGGAATATGACGCCGTCGTCGCAACCTTGAAGCGCCAGAAGGAGACTGAAGAGGACCAGATTCTGAAAGAGTTGATCTACATCAAGGACCGGATCAACAAGTCCTCCGGCATCCTGACCGACAAGGAAAAGACCTCTTTTTTCTTTGTCCTCACCCCTGAGGCAATGATCATCCAGGACACCCAGAAAGCAGCCGGCCTTTTTGCCAAATTCGACGTGCCGATCCGGGGGTACATCGTGAACCGGGTGATCCCCCCCGAACTGGCCGCTCAAAACATCCCCGACTACCTGCGGAACCGCATCCAGATGCAGGAGGGCTACCTGGCCAAAATCGGCCTTGAATTCGCCGACCAGGTCCTCGCCCAGGTGCCCGAGTTGGAGTCAGACGTCCGCGGTCTATCGATGATCGAAAAGATGGCGCAGCGCATGTTTGGGGGTGAAGCGTCATGAGCGGGGACAGGATGGCCCAGTTCGTCGCCGCTCACCCCGGCTTGAAATACGTCTTCTTCGGCGGAAAGGGCGGCGTCGGCAAGACGGTGATGGCGGGCGCCGCGGCCTTTTGGTTCGCAGCGCAAGGAAAACGCACCCTGCTGGCCTCCACCAACCCGGTCCACAGCCTCTCCAGCCTTCTTGGGCAAAACGTGTTCGGCCGCCCCGTCCCGGTCGACGGCGCTCCTAACCTGTTCGCCTATGAGATTGACACCAGCGAGACCATCGAGAAGTCCAAGCGGGAGATCGGGGAGAAGATCCGCTGGTTCCTGAAGTTTGCGGACATCCCGACCCGGGCGGAGGAATTCGTCGAGACTTCGGCGATGAACCCGGCCTTCGAGGAGTCGGCCATGTTCGAGAACATGATCAACCTGATGTTCGACGACCGGTACGACACCTACGTCTTCGATACCGCGCCGACCGCCAACGCCCGCCGCCTGCTCGGGATGTCCAAGGTCTACTCGCTGTGGGTAACCAAGATGCTGGAAAGCCGGCGAGAAGCCCAGGCCATGCGGCTGACCCTCTCCTTCAGCAAGAAAAAGGAGGAGAAGGACCCCCTCCTCGATTACCTTCTCTCCTTCAAGGACCGGATGGCCCATGCCCGTACCCTGCTGACCGACCACTCCCGGACCTCCTTTTTCTTCGTGACCTTGCCGGAGGCCCTCCCCATCGCCGTGATCCGCCGCTTCATCGGCTGGTTTAACGAGTTCGGCATCCCCGTAGGGGGAGTCGTCGTCAACGGGGTGATCGAGGAAAGCCAGGTCCATGAGGATACCTCCGAGTTCGTCAAGAACCGGGTCGCCATGCAAAAAGGCTACCTGGAGCAGATATACTCGCTGTTCCCGGACGTGCGGGCGGTGCTGCCGCTCTACGAGACCGAGGTTCGGGGGGTGCAGATGCTCTCCCGCGTATCCGACATGCTCTTCAACCGGGGCGTCGTCGCTGACTGACCCCGGACCGCGCAACGACCGCTTGGGCTACCGCGAAAGAGGTGGTGGAGTTGAAGCACACCAGGGGTTGGCTTGCTTACTTGTGGAACCGGTTGAGGGAGTTCGCCGGCTTTCTCTACCAGTTGGCGGAGTCGGGTGGCGGCAAGGACAATTGCGCCGCCTGCAACCTGGTGGAGCATGAGTGGAGGCAACTGAAGAACTGACTTTCTCCACACCCCCATAAAGGCAAGACCTGCCTCGAAAAGCTATAGCGCACCTCAATTAGGAGCGTCCCGGCTAATCCGGGGCCTTCGGTCTCCCAACTCGATAAGGGCAACCCCTCCGAAAGGAGGGACAAGCAAAGCCACGGGTCTAAGGCCCCAAGCAACGCTGGGCTATGACCGCCGGGCTGCCGAAAGCCAGGGTGAGTTATGCAACGCCTGTCGCCCGGGCATCGGCCGACAGGTGTTCCTTTTGTCGAGTTCAGGCCCTCGGGGTGAAACACACAAGGAGGAGAGCAAAAGTGAAGCAGGCGAAACTGGTACTGGCCATGCTGTTGGCGGTCGCGCTGGTGATGGGGGCTTCCACTGCGGCCCTGGCCAGGGAAAGGGAGTTCAAGGATCTGGAAGGCTACCAGTGGGCGGAAAAGAGCATTCTCAAGATGCAGTTGAAGGCCGTGATCAAGGGAATGGCCGATGGTTCCTTCGCTCCCCAGGCTCCCATCAAGCAGGAGGACGCCGTGGTCATGGCCATCCGGCTGATGGGGCTGGAACCCGAGTCCCAGGCGCTGGCGAAGGTTCAGCTTCCTTTCACTGACGCCTCCGCCGTGGCCGATTACGCCGCCAACTACGTGGCCCTGGCCCTGCAGAAGGGGCTGATCCCCCCCACCGCCGAGTTCCAGCCGGAAAAGGCCGCCAGTCGTCTCTGGGTGACGGTGCTCCTGGTCAAAGCCCTCGGGGCTGATGCCGACGCCCAGGCAAAGATGTCCGCGGTCCTTAACTTCAAGGATGCTTCGGCGATCGGAGCCGAGTACACCGGTTACGTGGCAGTGGCCGTTGAAAAGGGGATCGTCAAAGGTTATTCCGATGACAACACCTTCCGTCCCAACAAGCCCGTGACCCGCGCCGAGATGGCGGCTCTGATGGACCGCCTGGATGAAAACCAGCTCAGCAGCGGGGTGGAGCCCCGGGAAACCGAGTCATCCCTGGACGGGACCGTCAAGGCGGTGACCCCCCCTTCCCTGGTGGTAACGACCCGCAAGGGTGATGTGACCGTGGCCACCGACGTGTACACCAAGACCTTCATCGATGAAAAGGAAGCCACCCTGGCCGAGATCCAGGTCGGCAGCAAGGTCGAGATCGAGCTTACGGACGGTGTGGCGGCCCTGATTGACGCCGAAGCGCCCGAAGCCGAAAAGGACAAGGGAGCTCAGGGTCAGGAAGGCGAGATCAAGGGAACGATCACTTCGCTTGACGCGGCCAACGGTTCGATCACCATCACCACCGACGGCGGCTTGCAGACCTTCACCCTGGCTCAGAGCGCCGAATTGAAGTTAGACGGCAAGGCAGCCACCCTGGCCGACCTTGCGGCCGGGCTCCGGGTTGAGGTCAAGGTCGTCGACGGTCAGATCGTGAAGCTCTCCGCCGAGAAAACCGACAACGGTAAGCAGGGCGACTGACCCAGTCCGCTCGCGACGGCCATCTCCACCGAAAAGGGGGGCATCCCTGAGGATGCCCCCCTTTGAGTTCTGCAGCTTTTTCCCGCACCTCAACGCTTTCCGCGGCCAAACCCCCGGCGTTTGCGGAACAGCGCCCGCAACTCTGCCCGTCCGGCCGTTTGCAGCTCCGGGCCCTGAATCAGGAGGCAACTCCCTTCCTCCCGGAAGGCCGCTTGCGCGATTCCCAGGATGTCCTCGGGGGTCACGGCGGCGGTCAGTTCCGCCAGGTCCTCCAGGGCCAGATAGTCCCCGAAAAGCGTCCCAGCCGCGTAACGTCGGGCCAACCCGTCGGGGTCGTCCAGCAGGCTTTCGAGGGAGGCAATCCGCCACTCCTTGGCCCGGTCCATTTCGGCCTGAGACACGCGCTCCGAGCGCAGACATGCCGTCTGGTCCAGCACCTGGGCCAGCGCCCGGCGCAACCGGGACCGGGCGACTTTGAATTCGATTTCGATCACTCCGGTATCAGACCACAGGGCGGTGTGGGAGTCGACGCTGTAGACCAGCCCCAACTCCTCCCGCAACTTCAAAAACAAGCGGGAAGTGTCACTTGTTCCCAGGATTGTGTTTAACAACCAGTAAGCGGCCCGGTCAGGGTTCGTCCGGGGGAAGAAGGGGTAAGCCAGGGAAACCTGGTAGCTCGTGATGTCCCGTAGGGTGGTGAAACGGGTCTGCGGGACGGGGGCGGGGGCCGGCGCAGACACGTAACGCTCCCGGAAGCGTCCGCTCAAACGTCCGAAGAGCCGTGCGGCTAACCGCTCCACGTGGCGGTGCGAAACCGGGCCGGCGACCACCAGCACCAGGTTGTCCGGAACGTAGAACCTCCGGTAGTGGGTGACCACCTGTTCGCGGGTGAAGCTCACCACCGTCTTGCGTTTCCCGGGCACCGGAAAGCTGAGGGGATGGTTGGGCCAAAGCAGCTGGTCGAGGGTGCTGCCGCTCGGCTGCTCGCCTATTTCCGCCAGGATGATCCGCTTCTCCAGCTCCAATTCCTCTTCGTCGAAGAGTGGCTCGGTGAACATGCTGGCGAAAACCTCCAGCGAGCGGTCCAGGTGCTGGGGGCGGGTCCAAAGGGAGTATTCTGCCATCTCCTGGCCGACCTCCCCATTCATCGCCCCGCCCAGTTCGGCCACCGCCAGGGCAAGGTCCCGTCCCAGGCGGTAGGAGGCATTCCCGTTGAAGAGCATATGTTCGACCAGGTGGGAAAGGCCGTTGGTCTCCTCGCCTTCCCACCGGGAACCGTCTCGTACGAATAGTTCGACCGCCAGTGAATTCAAATGCGGCATCTCGAGCGTCAATACCCGAAGGCCGTTCGGCAGCCGATGCCAGAATGATTGGTGCATTACGTCCTCCGTTAGTAGCGGGTGACAATATTATAGCCGCCCCCCCGGGCGGCATGTCAAATTGAGATTTGCCAGTCAATTGTTTGCGAAAGCCGATGGCCCCCTGGGACCGACAACCCGGCCGGGGAGGGGGCGTTAATGCCTTGGGCCTTCGTAAAGACCCCACCCCCACCCCACTGCTTGCTTGTGAACCCTAGGCGTCGAAGACGAGGCCGAACTCCACGGGGTGCGGGCGCAGCCGCACGGCGTCGATCTCTTCCTGCTTCAGTTCCGCCCAGGCCTGCAGGAGGTCGCGCGAAAACACCTCGCCCTGGAGCAGAAACTCATGATCGTTGTCCAGGAGGCGGAGGGTTTCCTCCAGGGAACCGGGAACGCTGCGCACCTCCCGCCGTTCGTCCGGCGAGAGCTTATAAATATTCTTATCGATCGGGCCGAACCCTTCCCGGGTCGGGTCCAGCCGCTTCTTGACCCCGTCGATGCCCGCCATTAGAACGCTAGCCAGCGCCAGGTAGGGGTTGGCAGTCGCATCGGGGGTGCGAAACTCGATGCGGGTGGCCTTGGGGGAGGTGGAGTTGGTCGGGATGCGGATGGCTGCGGAGCGATTGCCGCGGGAGAAGACCAGGTTCACGGGGGCTTCAAAGCCGGGCACCAGTCGCTTGTAAGAATTGGTGGTAGGGTTGGTCAGGCTCAGCAGGGCCGGTGCGTGGCGCAGAACCCCCGCCACATACTGGTGCCCGATCTCGCTGAGGTTGCCATACCGGCCGGGACCGTGAAAGATGTTTTGCTCGCCCTTTGCCAGGCTCTGGTGGATGTGCATGCCCGAACCGTTGTCGCCGAAAAGGGGTTTGGGCATGAAGGTGGCCGTCTTGCCGCGGCGCCGGGCGACGTTCTTAACTACGTACTTGTAAAGCATCACGGTGTCCGCCATCCGGGTCAGGGTATCAAAGCGCATGTTAATTTCGGCCTGCCCGGCGGTGGCAACCTCGTGGTGGTGACGCTCAACGCGGATTCCGCAATCCTGCAGAACCTTCACCATTTCCGTGCGCAGGTCCGCCTGGGTATCGACGGGAGCCACCGGGAAGTAGCCCTGCTTGTTACGCACCTTGTATCCCAGGTTGGGGTTCTCCTGCCGACCGCTGTTCCAGACGGCCTCGTTGGAATCGATGAAGTAGTAGGCCGAGTGCTGGTTGGCGTCGAAACGCACCTCGTCGAACACGAAGAACTCGAGTTCCGGTCCCCAGTAGGAAACGTCCGCGATGCCGGTCTCCTTGAGGTAAGCCTCGGCCTTCTCGGCGATATAGCGGGGGTCCCGGTCGTAGCGTTCGCCCGCCGGGGTGTAGAGATCGCAGATCATGCTGAGGGTGGGGGCCTCCATAAAGGGATCGATGATGGCCGTCCGGGGGTCGGGAAGCATAATCATGTCACTTTCCTCGATGCTCCGGTAGCCCCTGATGCTCGATCCATCGAAAGCCACCCCGTGCCGGAAGGTTTCCTCTTCGATTTCCGACACCGGAATAGTGATGTGATG